>JAIXUI010000098.1 GCA_027484125.1 Bacteroidota bacterium
CCAGCGCCGGTAACGCTGGTAGTGAGGGTCCAGGTATTGGCCTGTGAGAAATCATTGGACCAAATGGTTTGACCTGATTGAGTACGTGCAGATGCCATAGGGCGAACAGACTGAGCGTTAACGCGGTCTTTACGGTTAACAATCAGTTTGTGATTACGATCTACCATTCTGGTAGACTGAGCCCAACTGCTTCCTGCGGTAAGCAGTGCAATGGCCCAAAGGAGTACCTTTTTGTTCATTATTTGAATTCAATTAGTAATCTGCTAAAATAATCTATAATTGATGTGAAGACAAGTTAAATGGCTTTAATTGCCCATGAATATGGGTCTTGTCGCGTTCTTATCACTTTATTATGACAAAAGCCCTCTTTGAATTCTGAATTCTCCCGGTGTATGGCCGGTGCTTTTTTTAAATTGTAAGCAAAACCAAGGCACGCTAACAAAGCCTGAAGCCCAGGCTATTTCTGAAATGCTTAATCGTGGCTGTTGGGTGAGAAGTTTACTCGCGTGAGTAATTCTTTCTTGAAGGATAAATGCCAAAGGTGTAAGGCCAATTTCTCTCCTGAAACTCCGGAAAAAACTTGGCCTGCTCATGCAAGCAATTCCTGCAAGCTCGTCGGGCGTGATAGGTTTATGAAGATTATTCCGAATAAAAGTGATTACGGCTGCAAGTCGATGTTGGTTTTTTAAAGCATCCGCTTGATGAACCAACCAAGTGCCTGCTTGTGTTTGATAAAGCCGTATCAACAGCTCTTTCAAGGTCAAGTCGGCCATCAAATCACGAATTCCTGCCTCTTCATCCGGAATTTGAAGCAGACGGTTGACCGCTAAGGTCAGCGCTCCGGTATTTTGTACATGGCAACGTTGGTAATCAATAGTCCAGTTTCCGCTTTCTTTTAGCCTTGGCCATCGCTCATTCATGAGCGCTAAGGTTTGATTAATTAATTCAGAATCTAACTCAAGCGCCAAACATTGGGTAGGCTCTTCTAAAGTGGCATCCGGAAAATCAATAAGCATGGGACTATGCTTGGGTAGTATCACCGATTCGCCTGGCAAATAATCAAACCTTTGTTGCTGCTCTCCCAAATGCATCACCTTACGCCCTTTTAACATCGCCGTAAAAACCACATGGGGAAAATGCAAGGGCACCGCTTCTGAGCGAAGCCTTGTTTCAAAAACATTCAACCTGCTCTGGCGAAACTCAAATTGACTGCGGTTTTCCACCAACGTGAAGAGTTTATTTAAGGGCGTGTCGGGTCGTGGTTGTGGAAGCAGCATATATCAGTTTCAGATTGGCCTTGTTTGAGACTATCCCGAAATTAATTGATACTATCGAAAAAAGATAATCGGGTCTGCTAAGCCTAAGTTTGATTCATCTAATCACGAAACCACATGGAAACCTTAGAAGCACCTGCAACGCGCTTAGCTCGCCCTGAATTCAAAACTCGCTACGACAACTTTATTGGTGGCCGCTGGATTCCACCAACCTCCGGCGAATATTTCGATAATTCTTCCCCCATTGATGGAAAAGTATTCACCCAAGCTGCACGGTCCACTGCTGCCGATATTTCGTTGGCTTTAGACGCCGCACACTTGGCTTTTAAAACATGGTCAAAAACTTCTGTAACTGAACGGAGCAATGTATTGTTGAAAATCGCTGATGTGATGGAGCGCAACCTCGATTACTTGGCTCGTGTTGAAACCATCGACAATGGCAAGCCGGTGAGAGAAACCCTCAACGCCGACATTCCACTTTGCATCGATCACTTTCGCTACTTCGCAGGCGTAATCCGAGCCGATGAAGGCAGCGTAGCAGAACTCGATGAGCATACGCTTTCGGTCAACATCCACGAACCTATTGGCGTAGTAGGACAAATCATTCCCTGGAACTTTCCGTTGTTGATGGCCGCTTGGAAACTTGCGCCTGCCTTGGCATCCGGTTGCACCGTGGTGATGAAACCTGCAGAGCAAACGCCTACCAGCTTGATGTGCTTGATGGAGTTGATACAGGACATCCTCCCTCCGGGTGTAATCAATGTAGTAACCGGATTTGGACTGGAGGCCGGAAAGCCCCTCGCGTCTTCAAACCGAATTGCCAAAGTAGCCTTCACCGGTGAAACCGGAACGGGTAAACTCATCCTCGGATATGCTTCCGAAAACATCATTCCGGTTACCATGGAACTTGGTGGCAAGTCTCCCAACATCTTCTTCCCCAGCGTCATGGATGCCGATGATGAATTCTTGGATAAGGCCATCGAGGGTGCTGTGCTCTTCGCTTTCAACCAAGGCGAAGTTTGTACTTGTCCATCTAGAATCTTGGTGCACGAATCCATTTACCATCAGTTCATAGAGCGTGTAGTGGAGCGTATTGAGAAAATCAAAGTCGGCCATCCTATGGATCCCAACACCATGATGGGCGCACAAGCTTCACAGGAGCAATACAAGAAAATCCTCGGTTACCTGGCCATCGGACGTGAAGAAGGCGCTCAAGTAATCACCGGAGGAGAGGCTTGCAACCTCAATAGCGGGCTGGAAAATGGCTATTACATCAGGCCTACCTTGTTAGCCGGAAACAACAAGATGCGGGTGTTTCAGGAAGAAATCTTTGGTCCGGTTTGCTGTGTTACTTCCTTTAAAACCACCGAAGAAGCCGTTGCCATTGCCAATGACACCGATTATGGTTTAGGTGCCGGCGTTTGGACCAGGGATACCCACGAATCATTTACCGTGGCTAGAGCCATTCAAGCCGGACGCGTTTGGGTAAACTGTTACCACGCTTATCCTGCACATGCTCCCTTTGGTGGATACAAAAAGTCTGGATTTGGCCGTGAAACTCACAAAATGATGCTCAATCACTATCGCCAAACCAAGAATATGCTCGTTTCCTACAATAAAAATAAACTTGGCTTTTTTTAGATATTAGCTCGTTCGATTTCAATGAAGACGCCTCGGCCATTGGCCGGGGCGTCTTTGCTAAATGAAGAGTCAAGAAAATACGGTGCACCATGATAAATTCTGGCAATGTAACTTATGTTACCAACCTTCTTCATTCGTTTGTCAACCTTTAGCATCATGGTTGATGCTTCACTTAAAATTCTAACATTCCTATTGATGATGGCTGTATGTTCTCATGCTCAGCCATCAACACTTAGAGTAGCCTTAGAGCCGATTAATATTCCCAATCTCGGCGGCTTGCAGTCGTTTGCTCATGGCCAATTTCAAGGTGAGTGGCTGTTGGTAGGAGGACGCCTCGACGGCCTTCACCGCAGGCAACCTTTTGCAGCTTTCGACGCTTTAGGAAATAACACACATTTAATAGTAGTTAATCCTGTAACACAGCAAACGTGGTCTATTAGCACCACATCACTTCCCGATACCATCCGGGAACAGCTTAGTTCCACCAACATGCAATTTTACCAGCACGATACAACGCTGTTGTTGGTTGGTGGTTATGGGATAAGTTTCGCTACACAGTCAAAAATTACCTTTCAAAAACTTACTGCTTTATCGCTTCCTAGTTTGATTCAAGCCATAAAAACAGGGCAATCTATCCAAGGCTTTTTTCGGCAAATTGCCGACTCTAATTTCGCTGTTACTGGTGGACACCTTAAACGCATAGGGGATGTCTATTATCTTCTTGGTGGAAACAGATTCGATGGTAACTATAATCCCATGGGAAATCCAACCTACACTCAAGCCTACACCAATGCAGTTCGCAAATTTAAGCTGGTAGATAATGGGCAATCATTCTCAATAAACTGGCTCTCCCCTTATATAGATGCCACACACCTTCACAGAAGAGATTATAACGCAGTAGCGCAGATCATGCCAAACGGAGAGCCTGGTATCACCATGTTCTCCGGAGTATTTCAGCCTACAGTAAACCTCCCATTTCTTTACAATGTAGAAGTGGATTCCCAAGGTTTCACCCCGAATACGGCTTTTCAGCAGCGCTACAACCATTATCATTGTCCCACTATTCCGCTTTATGACTCATTGAATAATCAGATGCACACCCTGTTCTTCGGTGGCATTGCCCAGTTTTATGACAGTTTGGGCACGCTCGTCCAAGACAATAATGTTCCTTTTGTAAAAACCATTGCACAGGTCACCCGAAATAGCAACGGTCAACTAATAGAGCAGAAATTACCTATCGAAATGCCCTTCCTTCAAGGAGCAGGTGCGGAATTCATTTTGAACAAAGCCAATTCAAAATATGATAATGGGGTGATTAAGTTCAATAGAAACACCAGCGACACCTTACTACTCGGTTACATTTTCGGCGGTATCCAAAGCAACAGCCCCAATATCTTCAATATCAACACCGGCATACAAAGTGTGGCCAGCAATGTGTTATTTCGAGTAAAATTGCTGCCTTCAACTGCGGTAGCAGTTCAAGAAAAGAGCTCCATTTTTGCACTCAACCCAGTTGTTTTTCCAAATCCTTCAGCAGGCGAATTTCGAGTTCAATTTGAGTTGTTGAAGTCAGAAAGTGTCAACATTTCGATGCTTACCGCCGATGGCCAATTGCTATATCAACGAGCTTATGATTCACTTCCAGCAGGGTTAAATACGCTTGATTTTCCTGCTATCTCGTCTGGTCATTCTATCTCATTCATTCAAATCAATACATCTGCCGGCAGTAAAACACTGAAATTGATTCAGAGTCGCCGACGATGAAGGACATTAAATACTGGAGAATATTTTTTATAAATGAATTTGGATTTGCATTTCTGCCTTAATTGCAGAACATGTTAACTCTCTTCCCCGATTGGATTCAGGAAACTTCTCCTGACAATCGCTTGCGTTATGTGTTGGGGAGAATTGGGGTGAAACCGCTTATGGTTATCGGTCTTAATCCCAGCACAGCTGCACCCGGCAACCTTGACCCTACCATAAAAGCAGTGGAGCGCCATTGTTTGCGCATGGGTTATGATGGCTGGTTCATGCTCAACCTCTTCCCGCTTCGCGAGACGCATCCTGAAAAGCTTCCGGAAATTGCTCCATCAGGCGTGATGGAGGCGGCATTCCCGGCTATCATTAAATTGCTGCAAGACTATCCTGATGCCCCCATTTGGGCCGCTTGGGGCGCTCACTTGCACCTGAGGCCGTATTTAATTGATGGCCTAAAGCAGTTGGTAGAACTTCCTGGAATGGAGAACAGAAACTGGTTTCATGTTGGCACACTAACCAAAGAAGGGCATCCACGGCATCCGCTCTATTTAGCCGGCAACCCATATATTGCACCTTTCGAGGTGCTCGAATACCTCATTCAACAAACCTCTGAATGAAGGTTGTTAAGGCTTAAGTCCCGCAAGTTGCAACAAGCGATTTTTTACCAACATGGGGTTTTTATCGGCTATAAAGTGGTCATATCCGGGAAGAAGATGCAATTCCAATAAAGACGCAGGTACTTTCTTCTCCAGAAACAACGCATTCTCAGGCTTTACTATCCAATCATCGAGGCCTACATAAGCTACCAACGGGCAACGCAACTTCGACCACCCATCGGCAATTTCGCGTAAGGCTTTTACATGGCCGTATTTTTCATCGGTAGCGGAGTTTACCGCTAAGGGCTGAAGCCTTCTGGCGAGCTCCCATTTCCCAAGCGGAGAAAACCACCAGAACTTTTCTAAATCCGGATCTACCGCCGGCGAAACCAACACCAATCCTGACACTTCTGTCGGCGCTTCCATGGCCACAGCTGCGGCTACCGGACAGCCATAAGAACGCCCCATCAGGAAAACTCGCGCATTTTTGTTTTTACGAATTACCGCAAGGACGGCTTGTGCCTGTGCTTTTACACTAGGCACTGCAACCCCACAATCGGAACGTCCATACCCGGGTCTGTCGATGGCAATCATATGAAAGTTGGCCAACATGGTGCTGTCTCTCAAGAATTTTCGATTCAAATGCCAGCTTCCCGGCGCTCCATGCAGCAAAACCAATAGCGGATTGTTTACATGGCCTGCGCTTACATAAAATACCGGCTTGCCATTTACCCATAACGTGTCGGTACGAAGCGCTACGCCTTTAGCCCGGTATTCGGTTTCTATCACTTCATCGGGTGGAATGAAAAAGCGGTTGCAAGAGGGTAAAAGGATAACGCTCAAAAGCCATAGCAGCAACCGTGAATAAGACATCTTCCAAAGAAAACGACTCCGTGGTCAAATAGTTCTCTGCCTATATTTAAAGCATGAAAATCATTCTCGCTGGTTATGGGAAAATGGGCAAAGCCATTGAGCAAGCCGCAACCCAGAGAGGCCATGAAATTGTTGCTATTGCCGATAGTTTCGAAGCTTTGAAAGGCGCTCTACAGGCAAAAGCCGATGTGGTCATCGAATTCACCCAGCCGGATGCCGCCATTCGCAACCTCGAAGCCTGTTTACAAGCCGGAATTCCGGTTGTATGTGGGACTACTGGCTGGCACCACCAACTCGACCAGGTGAAAGTTTGGGTCCATCAACACCAAGGAGCGCTTTTCTATGAAACCAATTTTTCCATTGGAGTCAATTTGTTTTTTGCCATGGCGAAGAAAGCCAGTGCGCTCCTGAATGCCCATCCTGATTATGTGCCCCGATTGTCGGAGACGCACCATGTACACAAAAAAGACGCGCCTTCCGGTACTGCCATCACGACGGCAGAAATGGTGATGTCGGAGATGCCCCGGTACAGCGAATGGGGCTTGAATCAGCCCACTCAACCTCCTATACTCGGCATCGAAGCCCACCGCCTCGACGAAGTGCCTGGCACCCACACCTTAGTTTTCGGCTCCGCCATCGACGAAATCAGGCTGGAACATGTGGCTTTTAGTCGACAAGGGTTTGCTCATGGGGCAGTTCACGCAGCCGAGTGGTTGCTAGGCAAACAAGGTGTATTTCGGATGAATGATATGCTGCACTTATGGCCCTGATGCCTCGCTGGCTGGTGGTACTCATGCTGCTGGTCAAACATGTTGCAGCACTTCCTCTGTCGGCAGATAGTTTACGGGGATATAACGGTCCTGACCGTGCGCCTTTCGATGCACACTTCTACCAGCTCAACCTTCGCATCGATAGCGCAAGCAAAGCAATTAGCGGAAATGTGGCGATGCATTTCCGTATGGTTAGTCAAGCTGACAGTCTTCGTCTTGATTTAGCCGAGCCACTGCTGGTGGACCAGGTAACTTCTTCAACCCCAGCGCGTTTCGTTCGTCAAGGGCGCTTTATCCTGCTTTACTTCCACAACACCCAGCAAAAAGGACAAAACTTGGTGGTGAACGTGCAGTATCATGGTAAACCCGTGGTGGCGCGTCGACCTCCTTGGCAAGGAGGATTGGTTTGGTCCACCGACTCCCTCGGCAGGCCGTTTTGGGGAGTCGCTTGCCAAGGAGAAGGCGCAAGTTTGTGGTGGCCTTGTAAAGACTTGCCACTCGATGAGCCCGACAGCGTGGACCTGCAATTCACCATTCCGCAAGGCTTGCAGCTAGTAAGCAACGGCCGTAAGGTAAGTGAAAAGCCGGCAGAACCCGGCTGGATCACCTTTCATTACCAAGTTAGAACGCCGATCAACCTCTATAACATCACCTATTACGCCGGACATTTGGTAGAACACCAGCTGGCTTATCCTCCCAATCCTTCAGATACACTTCGTTTTTTTGCTTTAGACTATCACCCATGGGGTGCACAGCGGCTGCTAAAAGAAGCAGCCATCATGCTACAACGTTATGAAAAGCTTTTCGGGCCTTATCATGCCTGGAAAGATGGTTATAAACTGGTAGAAAGTCCATATTGGGGCATGGAGCACCAGAGCGCTATAGCCTACGGCAATCAATTCGTGCATAATGCTTTCGGTTTCGACTTCATCCTCGTACATGAAAGTGGTCATGAGTGGTTTGGCAACGCCATTACGGCTTTTGATCGGGCTCACGATTGGATACAAGAGAGCTTCACCACCTATGGAGAGACCCTATTGTTAGAACTGGAGCAAGGAGAGCAAGCCATTTTGCCTTATTTAGAGAGTCAGCGCAAGCGATTGGAGCTGAAACAGCCCATGATTGGGCCCGAAGCCGTGTATTACAATCAGCATGATGTGGACATTTACTTCAAAGGGGCTTGGATGTTGCACACCATGCGGTTATGGTGGGACGATTGGGCGCCAGGAGTCACCACCGCGCCGGAACCCGGAAAGTTCAAAGCTTGGTTGAAGATGATCGTCGAGCGATTTCGGCACCAGCCGGTGAGCACCAACGATTTGCTACAGTTAGCGAATGCGGTTTCCGGGAAGAAGAACGAAATAGTTTGGGACTACTACCTGACACAAACCGCCCTTCCGGTTTTAGAGATCCAGTGGAAGCCCGGCGATGTGGAAACTGAAATGAAATACCGGTGGAAAGAAGGATTGAAATTACCATTGACCATAAGACTCAGCCAAAAGCACCGCATCAGTCCCGGGCCGGAATGGAAGACCATTTATTTACCGAATCAAGAAACACTAAAGCCTTCAATAAGAAAAGCGTTGCGCCACTGGCTCCTGCAAGTGGACTGGAAAGAAGAGTAGGAGAGGTTGGCTTTGAAAGGTTTACGCATTAACTGTAAGAAGTGGCGACAAAATGAGATAAGCGGCACCCTCTTCCTCCTACGCACAAAAAAAGCCACGGAAACCCGTGGCTTTTTTTGTGTAGGTATTGAATGTTCGCGCTTGCTACTTCGTGCTATTGCTTGTAGCCCATCTGGTCGAGCATGAAGCTGTACATGTCGGCGAATTCGTCTATCACTTTACTGATGGAGCGGCCGGCGCCATGGCCTGCTTGGGTGTCGATGCGGATGAGTACGGGGTTGTTGCCGCGGTGTTTCTCTTGCAGGGTAGCGGCAAACTTAAAGGAGTGGGC
Source organism: Bacteroidota bacterium (assembly GCA_027484125.1). GTDB lineage: Bacteria > Bacteroidota > Bacteroidia > UBA7662 > JAIXUI01 > JAIXUI01. Next base: position 8,869 of record JAIXUI010000098.1, read on the forward strand.
CGGCACTACGCGGTCGTCGTGGTCGGCGGTAAGGACTAGGGTGGAGGGGTATTTCACTCCGGCTTTTATCTGATGAAGAGGCGAATAGCGGAAGAGGTTTTCAAATTCTGCTTGGCTTCGCTCTGCATTGCCGTACTCCACTACCCAGCCCCAACCGATGGTGAATCGGTGGAAACGAAGCATGTCCAGAACGCCTACTGCCGGAAAGGCTACTTGGTACAAGTCAGGGCGTTGGGTCATGCAAGCGCCCACCAAAAGTCCGCCGTTGGAGCGGCCTGAAATGGCTAACTTCTCTTTGCTGGTGTATTTTTTCTTGATCAGGAATTCGGCTGCTGCAATGAAATCGTCGAAGACGTTCTGCTTTTTCTCCAACATGCCGGCCTTATGCCAGGCTTCTCCATACTCGCCGCCGCCACGCAGGTTGGCCGAGGCATAAACGGCACCTTCATCCAACAAAGCAATGGTAGCAGGGTTGAAGGAAGGGGTGATGTTGATGTTGAATCCGCCATAGCCGTAGAGTAAGCACGGATTGCTGCCGTTTTTCTTCAGTCCTTTCTTATAGACGATGAACATCGGGACTTTAGTGCCGTCTTTCGAAGGGTAAAAGACTTGTTCGGTGGCGTAATCGTCGGGGTTGAAGCGGGCTTCACTCTTCTTCCAAACGGTGGACTGTCCGCTGGCGATGTCGTAGCGGTAAATAACAGCAGGATAGGTGAACGAGGTGAAGGTGTAGAAGACAGACTGGTCTTGTTTGGTGCCGCCAAATCCGCTGACGGTTCCAGGCGCAGGAAGTACGATTTCACGCTCTACCTTTCCGTCGAGCGAAAGCTGAAACACCTTGTTAGCAACATCTTGTAGGTAAGTGGCGAACAGCTTTCCGCCAGCTAAGGTGACAGCGTCCAACAGTTGCGGTTTCTCTGCGATGATGGTTTTCCAGTTGGCCGGATCGGGTTGCTCCGGATTCACCAGCACGAGCTTGTAGTTGGCCGCGCCGTGGTTGGTGTAAACAAGTAGTTGGTCCTCGAGGTTGTCGATGATAGAATAGTTGTATTGGAATCCGGGAAACACCAGTTTGAAATCGGTGTTTTTCTTCAGGTCCTTGATGCGGATTTCGTTGCCGTCGGTGCCTTCGGAGCTAGACAGAATAAGGTAGCGCTCGTCGTCGGTGACCGAGGCATTGTGATAGCGCAGCGGGTGAGCGGGGTCTTCGTAAACCAGCACATCCTCGTCCTGGCTTTCACCCAGTTGGTGGAAATAGACCTTGTGATTTTCGTTTTTGGCGGAATACGCCAGCCCTTCTACCGGAGCAGCATAACGACTGTAATAGAAGCCATTGCCTTTCCAAGCGGCGCCGGTAAACTTGGCCCACATGATTTTATCCGCCAGTTTCTTGCCGGTTGCCACTTCCATCACTTCCAGTTCCTGCCAGTCGGAGCCGGAGCGCTGGATGTTGATAGAAACGTAGCGTTTGTTGTTGGAGAAACTGCCGGGGCTGGCGGTCACCGTTCCTTTAGCGGAAAGCTTGTTAGGGTCGAGGAAGAGCTCCGGAGTGCCATCCAAACCTTTCTGACGGAACCATACAGCCTGGTTTTGCAAACCGTCGTTGCGGGAAAAGAAGAAGTATTCTCCTGCTTTGGAGGGCATTCCCGTTTTAGGATAGTTGAATAAATCCTGAAGCTTGGCACGCAGCCTGTTTCTAATAGGAAGCTTATTGAGGTAGCCGAACGTAACCTCGTTCTGGGCTTTCACCCAAGCCTTGGTATCGGCGGCGGTATCGTTTTCCAGCCATCGGTAAGGATCATCCACGGATTTCCCGAAGTACTGATCTTGCTGGTTGGATTTGGGCGTTTTGGGGTAGGTAAACTGGGACATTGCCAGAGAAGGAATCAGGCTGGCGGTTGCCAGCAGTAAAGCCAAGCGCATGAAAGGAGTTTGTGACGAAAATACACCAAACCTTTCAACCTTGAACGATTGCTTAGAACAGATTGTCCTGCCCTATTTCCGTAGCTTTTCCTTTGAAGCAAATCTGCTTTTTTCTGTCTAAAGTCCAATGTCCATAAAGCTGCAAGTGGCGTTCGCCGGAATGCCAGGTATTGATTCTAAAATGAGTAAGCCGATGTTGATGATTTTCGAAAGCGCCCAATTCTGATTGATAGCGAAACCGGTCGTCCTTGTGGAGGCCACACTTCCAAAAACCAGTTTGTTGAAATTCAATCATTCGGGATTTGCCATCCGGATAAACCAGCCAATGCTCTATTTGTAATACATCTTGGTCGGGATACCAGCACCAGTTAAGGCAAAGTTTGGGAGAAGGGGCAACAACGGAAGCGGCAGTTGTTACGCCTCCATGAGGCATCAGACTATCAAGCGTGATCATGGTTAATGGTTGTGAATGAATAAGTCAAAATTACTTTCTGCTCATTAGTCGAATTAGGCAATTGGATGGGATTGACCAATCGCACGATAGAGCAACCAGAAGCATGGACGAATAAAAAACAGCTTCGGTTAAATGCGAGCAAACAGGCATGAATTTGTCTGCAACACACCTGTAACACCAGGCATCACCAAGCGCACAACGGAGTCACCAAGCACACGAGGTGTTATAAAAACCTAGAGCGCTTTGTGAGCCCCTTGAGCACCTTGTGATAACCCGCGCACTATGTATCACAAAGAGCACAACGAAGCCACCAAGCACACGAGGTGTTATAAGAAAGTCCTTTATAAGAAACACCGCGCCCTTAGCGAAACCCTTGCGCTCTCTGCGTGAAAAAAAACCTGTGTATCGCGGGAACAATGCGGACAGTCGCGGGAACAATGCGGACACACGCGGGAACATGTGGGACAGTCGCGGGAACATGTGGGACAGCCGTGGGAACAATGCGGACAGTCGCAGGAACAATGCGGACACACGCGGGAACAATGCGGACAGCCGTGGGAACAATGCGGATAAATTGCGGCAGGAATGACCTCGTAGAGACGGCATTTATGCCGTCTCCCATTGAAAAAATCACCCGCGAACCCTATTAAAAGACCTGCCAAAAGGCTAGATGAATCCCCATTGAATAAATCATCAGAAACGACAGGAGCCTCCAAATCCCCATTTTTCGACCAATGCGTAACCCAACAATTTCCCTACAAAATCCCGCCATTTGCCACCTTTAGCCATATCTAGCCTCTTGCACTAGTTCCTTGCTCCACACTATCTTTTATCCACAAAACCCTATCAAACCCATGCAAAGCCTCAATCGAGTAGAACTCATCGGCCACCTCGGCCACGATCCAAGCCTCAAAGTGCTAAACCCAAACACCTCGGTAGCCACCCTTCACCTTGCAACCTCTGAATCGTATTTAGATTCTAAAAACGAATGGCAGAAATCCACCCAATGGCACACCCTCATCCTGTGGAATAGGCAAGCCGAAACCGCGGTGAAAATCCTTCGAAAAGGAACCCTGATGTACGTAGAAGGCAAACTCCAGACCCGGAGCTACCTCATCGAAAACGGCGAAAAACGCAACGTCACCGAAATTCAAGTTGAACGATTCATCGCCTTAGATGCCAAAAAGAAAGACACCGCTCAAGTCTAACCACTTATCCAACCCAACCAAAGACAATTTCAATACCATGCACAACCATTTTCCAGATGACTAACCCTTGTAAACAAGGTCAAACTTTCGTAAAGCTTCCTGATTTCAAGATATATGCGCAACTATCACCATCTTATGAATCTCCACATCACCTTAATCAACCATCAGCAAAACACCTTTTTCAAAGTCGTTTTCCCTTACCATCGGCACTACATGGATGCCATAAAAGCCATTCCCGGTACGCAGTGGAGCGCATCACAGCGAGCATGGTTAGTTCCAGCCAATGCAAACACCCTAGCTCAGCTAAAATCATGCTTTCCAACAGCCCCATTGGAATCGTTTCCTAATTGGAATGATTCACCCATTTCATTACCTACTTCTCCTAAAACGTCCAGTGATCAAAACCTCCAAGTAGCTAACCAACCGCACAACCTCCAACAAACCCCTTCAAGTCAAGCAGAAGGCGTTCATATTCAAGTCTTGGGCAGACGAATCATCCTTAAACTGCCCAAAAACCAAACTGATGTCCAGTTCATTCTGAAATTCCGCTACGCTCGCTGGGAAAAGCAAAATTTCCACTGGGTAATCCCCAACTATCCCGGAAATCTTGAATTGATCAAGGCGTATTTTAAAACCAGAATAGTGGGGTTGGAAGAAGAAACCACCTTAAAAGTGGAACACCAATCCAAACAAAGAGTAATCAAAAAACACGAAGTATGGGTCATCAAAACCAACACCAGCCGACTCAAACTCCTCTTTGCCTACCACCGTGAACTTGCAACGGCCATCCGAATGCTCCCTTATTGGGCTTGGGATGCCAAAAACAAATGGTACAGCATTCCTTACACCGAAGAAATCTTTGAAAAAGTGAAAAGCCTTTGCACAACCTATCAACTCACCATGCTTTATGAAGAAGAAGAAGCCTCAAAAGGAAGTAGTAAAAAAAATCCGGCCTCAACCGTAAACTATCGCCCGTGTCCAACTGCTATGATTGATAAAATGGTAGAGCTTCGTTACAGTGAAAACACCATAATAACCTACAAAAACGCTTTTTCTGAATTCATCAACCATTACCACAAACACGACATCGACTCTTTAGATGAACGCAAAATCATCGAATACCTCCGCTACCTGGTAACCGAGCGACAAGTCTCCATCTCCTATCAAAACCAAGCCATCAATGCCATCAAATTCTACTATGAACGCACCTTGGGAGGTCAACGTAAAGTTTATCTGATAGAACGCCCCTTAGAAGAGAAAAAACTCCCCATTGTACTCAGCACCAGCGAGATAAGCGCCTTAATGAAAGCCACCACCAACCTAAAACACCAAGCCATCCTAATGGTCATCTATTCTGCCGGATTACGCATCAGCGAAGCCATCAACCTACAAATCACCGACATCGACTCCAAAAGAAACCAAATCAGAATCAGTCAATCTAAAGGACGAAAAGACCGCTATACCCTGCTTGCCACCAAAACACTTGAAGTATTGAGGGCTTATGTGAAAGAATACCAGCCCAAAACCCGACTCTTTGAAGGCCAAAACGGGGAACCCTATTCTGCCCGAAGCATCCAAGCCTTCTTTAAAGAAGCCCTTAAGCGAGCCGGCATCACCAAACAAGCGACCGTACACACCCTCCGCCACAGTTTCGCCACCCACCTATTAGAAAACGGCACCGACCTGCGCTACATTCAACAACTCC
>JAIXUI010000151.1 GCA_027484125.1 Bacteroidota bacterium
ATAGGGCATTTTAAGGACAGACAGAAATATCAATACCGACAATAATGTTTCTTAACAACAAAAGACATATAAAACTTCTTGCAGACAAATTTGCCTATTCAATTAACTATGACAATGAATCAATAATTTTGAGCAAATCTTTAAACCAAATTCGCATTACAGACAAGGACAAATACAACGTTTTAATATCATACGACACACAGACTGACAATGTAAGCTATATTGCAAATGAAGAAGATATTATCGACACGCTTTATGAATTATTAAGACATGAAAGTTTAGAAATTATTCAAAAGAAAAACGGCAGGCTACTGACAATAAAGGACTACATTGACCAAGAAGGTTTGTATTTCGAAAACAAAATAAAGGAAGTAATTCAGGAATTAACCACACTGACAAATTCAAGTATATTTCTAGGTGGCAATCGCATAGAAGGTGAGATTTACAATAAAACTTTAATCTTAGTTGACGACCTAATGTTTTTCAAGACAAATATGATTGACCTAAAAGAACTAAAATTTTAATTACAAATATTTGCACGACAACAGAATGTTTTTAATTGAAGACGAAATACACGCAGAACCACAAAAAGGAGAATATAAGACCTTTGAAGACGCTTATGCAGAACTTTAAAAAAGGGCTTCAATTCAGTGGGACAAGGAACCTAACCGTCGTCCTTGCACTAATTGGAAAAACTGTGGAAGAAAATATCAAATAATTGAATACGACACTAGTTCAATACCTTTGAATGAGAAACAAAGAATAGACGTTTTAACCATATCAAGAAAAGGAATAAAATGGACGACAGACAAATAAAAACGCCCTATAACACTCATCCGAGTAGCCTCAGTCCCACTAACTAAAAGTCCCAGAGCAAGCATTCTTGGCTGGGACTTTTGCATTACTCGGTGTTGGGCGACGCCTGCTGTTGAATTTTGAGCGTGAGGCGGGGGGAGCGTGTTCTTATGAGAACTAAAAAGCAACAGAAGCCATACAACAAACAAGGGTATTGCTACTATTTGGACATTCCGGAGCAGATTGATCCATTTGCCACAAATGCTCACCCACCTCTAATTGCAAAGCACCGACCCGAGCTACATCCAATCCCTCCTAGGCCACGAAAGCAGCAAAACCACTGAAATCTACACCACCCATCACTCCCCCAAGGATTTGAACAAATAAAAAGCCCCATAGACCACCTCGAACTATAAGATTTTCTAACTTAGTACAGCGGATCAAGCTGTATTATGAAACCACTAAAAGTCTCAAACACCCAAGTCTAATGCAAGCAGTTTTCAACTCTTCTACTACTACTCAAATAGGAACAACCATGCCGGATATATACGCAAGTTTGGGGGAGTTGCGTAAACAGGGATGTTATAGGCTATTTTAAAGCGACACAATGAAACAACATTTAATGACACTATTTTTGGTTTTAGTTGGACTAACCGTTTTCGGACAAAAAGCAGACGAATTAAACCAACAAGCTAAAACATTTTTGGAAACTCAACAGTTTGACAAAGCAGTTCCGTTACTCAAGAAATCGGCAGAATTAGGAAATGCCGAAGCTCAATACAATTTAGGGTATTGTTATCAAGCAGGAGTTGGTGTTGAAAAAAATCAAAAAACAGCAATTGAATGGTATCAAAAATCAGCTGATAAAGGATTTAATGACGCATTATATCAATTGATGATGGCTTATGGCAATGGAGACGGTGTTGAACAAGACCCTAAAAAAGCATTTTCTTACGCTCTAAAATGTGCTGAAAATAATGACGGAACTTGTATGTGGAACGTTGTCAATTGCTATTATTCTGGAAAGGGTGTTGAAAAAAGCATTGACAAAATGCTCGAATGGGCTATTCGTCTTGGCAAATTGGAGAATCCCGAAAATCTGGCAAAAAGTGGCTACATCACTTCGACAAGGCTACAACTCGCCTATTTGTATCGAGACGGAAAAGACATTAAGGTCGACTTTTTTAAAAGTTACTTGTGGTTTTTAATTTACAACGAGTTTAAAGTAGATTTTTCCGTTTTGCAACAGCAACAAGTCATAAAAGAAATTCAAGACTTGGAAACCAAATTGACAGCTGAACAGAAATCAAACGGAAAAAAAGAAGCGGAAAAAATTTTAGGACGACCATTAAAAAACATTGACAACTTATACAAAACAGACATTTAAAAAACAGCCTATAAGAGCGCATAATCGCCAGTTGGGTTTTGGGGGTAAAATTTGAGCTCTTGGTCCTTTGGAAATTTGGTGGTGAACTGATAGCTTTCTGTCACCAAACCCAACCGGCGTTTATGCGCGAACCATTAGTGGCAACCGAGTGAGACAACAGAACAATATTATATCAAGACATTTGGAGACATTGAATGAACTTCCTTCAGTTAGACTTTTTTCGGCTGACTTTTTTGATTTGTGTGCTTCTATCCAATTTATATTTCTTGGGTCAGTAATTCAGGTCTGTAAAGACTTAATAAACGTTCAAACAGAGAACTCACAATGCCAACAAAAACTTTTTGACAAATAATTAAATGGGTTCAATTTTCATATACATAACAAAAGAAACTTTGACGCCTGATTGGTCAGTAAGCGATTTGGACGGTAAAGTTTTAAAGAAAGGGTATGCTTCTTTGCTTGACAAAACTGTAAGAAGATTACCTAAAGTGCATCGTGACCTATTCCCGACTTTACTTAGTTTGGAGTTTAGTTCAGGCAATTATATAGACGAGCATTTTTATTTGCTTAGCGGACAAGTAAAACAACTCAAACAGGAGTTTGACACGATTTTAGAAATATTGTTAAAAAGACAGTTTTTAAGTAATGTTGACTCAGACACAATTATTAATTACTTATGCAAAGACGTTTATCCTCACTCGACAAAGGATGAAATCCTAAATGAATTGTTCGAAATTAAAGACCTAATTGACTTCGCTGCTAATGAAGAATGTAACATATATTTTGACAGATAAAAAACGGACGACAACAGAAACGGCAGCCACTAACACTCATCCGAGTAGCCTCAGTCCCACTAACAAAAAGTCCCAGAGCAGTCATTCTTGACTGGGACTTTTGCATGACTCGGTGTTGGGCGATGCCTGCTTTTGAGTCGTGAGTGCTAGGCGGGGGGGAGCGTGTTCTTTAGGGGAAGCAATAGCTGCTTGGGGGGAGTGCTAAGGTTTTTTTTAATCAGCGTATTGCCACTTAATTCCGGTTTCTGCCGTTGTTTCGCTCGTTTCTGGGCACAGATTCCTTTACCCGCGCTGGGCGAGGAAGGTGGTTGGTGGTAAAATGTTGGGAAGCAGTTGGGCGGGGGGAAGTGTTCGTTAGCTGCTTCTCTTCAATTTCAGGAAGGTGCTGCTTTACTGGCGGATTCTGCGGCTTCAAGGGCTTCCAACCGGCCTTTCATGTCGGGATTGGGTGACGGTGGGTGATAGCGTTGCAGTATTTCCATCCGCCCGGTTTTGCATTCCGGGCATTGGAACAGGTCTCTGCCGTACTTTTCCACCATTCTAATGCTGTTGGGCACTTTTACTTTCGGGCCAGGCTGGGGAATCTTCCTCTTCTCTTTAATCTTGGCTAATTGGGTGGTGCGGTTGTCAGCTCCCCCAAAACTAGTACAGTTAAAAAGTTTACAAAGTCCGCTAACTTTAAATTGTAACCAGAATGAAAAAGAGCAAGTTTAGTCCAACCCAGATTGCTGCAATACTCAAGCAATTCGATGA
>JAIXUI010000002.1 GCA_027484125.1 Bacteroidota bacterium
AATTTTACGGTGTGTTCCGTCTAAGCGAGCCATTTTCAGGTTGTAAAACAGTTTCTGGGAGTTGTAGTACATCACTTTATAGCCGTTGGTGCAAGCTTGTTGGCCTAAAGCGGTGGCAAGGTAGCTCTTGCCAACGCCTGTAGGACCGCTTATGAGTAGGTTTTCGCCTTTTGTTATCCAGTTGCAGGTAGCAAGAGCCGCCAGCTGGGTGGCGTCGAGGTTGCGCTTGGGGTCAGGTTTTACACTTTCCAACATCGCATGATATCGGAACTTTGCTTGGTGTGTTAGTCGCTCTATCTTTCGATTGTAGCGTTCGTCGTACTCCTGCTGCACCAGTAGCTCAATGATTTGTTCGCTGCTGAGATTGGTGCTTTGACGTGTGTTGAGCAGGTTTTCTAAGGCTTCGGCCATGCCGTGAAGGCGTAGCGTCTTGAGCCTTTCAAGGGTTTGTGAATAACTCATATTGGGTTGGGTTTACGGGTTTGTTAAAGGCTTCTGGGCCTCTTGTGTTGATGTGATGGCCTGTTTTACTGGCTTCCTCCTGCTTATGTGAAGCACTGGGGTCAAAGTGCTTGTTCTTACAAAGGCTTGCGATGTAGGTGTAGCTTACTTTTTCTACGCTCATGGCATGGTGGCAGCAGGCTTGAAGGCGTTGATGACCGTAGCTGTTGGCCAAGGCCAGAATACCGTTACAGGTTTTATAGTTTTGTTCCGGATAGCTTCCTCGATTCAGAACTAATTGAATGGTTTGGAGTATTTCATGTCCCATTTTGCTGGCTCGTTCAAGTAGTTTTTCGGGATTCAAGCCTTCGAGGTAGGCGCGATGAGAAGAGGGCATGTGGTCTGCTTGAGTGTGGTAGCGCGCCCCTGTGATGGTATGGGTGGCTACACATTCCCCTTGATGATAAATCTTAACCAGCTTATCGCTCATCACAACATCTACCTTTTGACCGGTGAACCGGTGAGGAACACTATAATGTTGCTTTTTCTTCCCTATATAAATGTGTCCGTTACTGCTAACGGTAAAGCGATAACGCTGGAAATTAGGGTAAGGCTCCAGACTTACGGGAGGCATTACGGGTTTCTCATCTCGATTAAACAAGCTATTACGACTTTCTCCATACGCTTTCATTTCCCGCTCGTTGAGCAATTCGCACTGCTCTTGAAGAGCCTGATTAAGGGCTTCGATGCTGTGAAAGACCTCCTTGCGTAAACGGCTATAAATGCTCTGATATGCGATGTTGACGCTTCCTTCTACCTTGGCCTTGTCCCTGGGTTTGCGCACCCGAGCAGGCAGAACAGTGATGCCGTAATAATTGGCCCATTCTAAAAGTTGAGTGTTCAGCACAGGCTCGTATAGATTGCTTTTAGTGACCGCACTCTTGAGATTATCACTCACCATCACCTTGGGACAGCCCCCCAAAAGTTGTAGGCCTTTCGTTAATCCGGCGATAAAATCTCCTATCTTCTGACTTGGTACCGCTACAACTATCGTTTTGTTGCTGTATGCGAGCGTCATTACGAGTATTTCAACGGGGGTCAATTTGCCGGAATCTGGGTCAGTAAGCTTTAAACGGTCTCCGGCAAAGTCAACCATCCACTTTTCACCAGGCACGTGGTGCTGAACCATACGAACCTCAGTGGAACGCTCATACTGCTGAAGGTGAAAGCAAAACTGCGAGTACTTATATGCGATACGATTACTTTTAAACTCTTCTTCCCAAAGCACATAACGCGTTAAGTGCTTGTGCTTATTAAGCTCCATTAAATATCGATCTGCATTCAAAACAAACTCAGCGTACCGCTCCCTAGCACTTTTATGCTCTTGAGTAAAAGCCTTTTCAAGCTCCAAAGGCTCCTTAATCAAAGCTTCTTCAAGCGTTTGCTCCGACTCATTAAAGCGCTTCAAATAGGCTTTAATCGTGTTCTTGCTCATCTTCAAGGTACGAGCAATCACCTTAATAGGCATCTGTAACTCAAAGTGAAGCCTAAGCACCTGTTTAATATCATTCATGTCTTTTCTAAGGTTTGCCATCGTTCGTTCATTTAACCAAAGCAAGCAAACCATAAAAACACAAAAAATGGGGGGTCAATTTACCGGAATGAGCGAATCGAAATCAATCCAACCATGGGGTCAATTTACCGGAATGGCTTGTCCCATATAGGGGGTCAATTTGCCGGAATGAGCGAATTGAAATCAATCCAACCATGGGGGTCAATTTACCGGAATGGAGTGTCCCATATAGGGGGTCAATTTGCCGGATTAGGGGGTCAATTCTAAACGGAGCACACATCATCATGATACACCCTAACCGAATAAGGCAACTCTCTGTAAAAAGCTAACTCATAACTAATGTCTTTTCCTTCGTCTGTAACTTCCCAAGGCAGGTCTTTATGCGAATAGTCACTAATCATTGTGGCCGACCAATCACTCATTTGCTCAATTACTTTGTCAATGATTTCTTTTTCACTTGCCTTTAATTCAGTTAAATCAGCTTTCTCTAATGGCAAATAACGAGTTTGAGGATAACCGTGGTATTCTGTTTTAACTCTTTGCAAATGACCTTTTTCAATCATTTGACCAATGATAGAATCAAATTTTTGCGGAACAGGTCCGTAAGGTAGTTTTCGATATGTCGCACCAGTTAAATGCTCCTCATACAATTCATAATAATTGAAATCTGAGAAATAGAGCAACTTGTAAAGAACGGTTTCACCTACATTGGGCTTGCCTGCACATCGCTCTAGTATGTACAATAAGACATTTTTAAATTTATTGATCTGTAAGGTCGGCACTGAAATACGTTCTTCTTGTTTCTTTGCCTTTTTATCTTCTTTTACATCAACTTCTTGACTTGTGGAAAAATCCTTGGACATAAAATCGTCTAACGAAAACTCCAAAACAAAGGATAGTTTTTGCAATTCAAGAATGTCAAGACTTCTGTTTCCTAATTCAATTTGAGCCAAAGATGGTCGGGAAATTTTGATGCTTTTAGCCAAAGCTTCCTGAGACAACCCTTTCATTTTGCGAAGTTCGGTTATCCTCTGACCTATTTGCTTTTGTGACAGTTGTAAGTTCATGCCAATTTTGTTTCGCTGTTATCGAGACTAAAATAGTCAATAGTTTTAATACAAAACAAAAGAATGTTTCATATTAAAACTGGCGCTTAAATCCTCAATCTCCCTTTGCTCAAATCCCTCCCCCAAAAAAAACCTTCCTGTGTAAATCCTTACTCTACCACCACTTTAAAACTCTTCAAGCTTATCCCCTCTATTTTCAAAAGATAAATTCCTGCTTTTAGTGCGGGTAACTCTAAGGACATTTGCCTGTATGTTGTAGCGGCCATCAACCTTCCTTGCAAATCGTAGAGCAATACCGCAGGATCGCCTTCTACCGAGTCAAGTTTATTCCAATACAAATGTCGCCTTGCAGGATTGGGCCACACTCGCTGCCATTCCGCTTCCTCCGTCACAACTTGTTGAGCAACCGGAAAGGCCGTTCGTAACGCCGCTAATCGAGGAGCAGTCTGGCCAAAAATCTGGTTGAACCGGCCTCCACAGTAGAGCGTATTTTGGTGAAATATTAAACTCAACACCGCCGAATCCGGAACGGGATTGTACGCAATCTGTCCTCCATTCACTAAGTTGAAAACCGCCATATTGGGCTGCAATTGCCCATTGACTTGGGTAAACTGCCCGCCCACATACACCAAGCCGTTCGCTATTTCCATCGCATAAACACCTTCTGACAGAGGATTCAGCGCCGGTGCCGGACCTAAATCCATCGCATTCAGATTTTGTTGATTTGGCGCAAGTTTCATCTGCAAGCCCAGTCGGCTGCTCCCGTTAAACAATCCGCCGGCAATAACCGCTGCCCCGGCCACTTCTACCTTTCTGCCTACTCCTCCTAAAAATCCGTAGCTGCGGTAACTGCCTGTGGTCGTGTTGAAAGCACCAATGGTAGTTCCGGCAACCATTATTTCAGTGGCATTTAACCCTTTTACCGACAACAATTGAGCAGGAAAGCCGGAAGGAGTCCAGTTGTTTGGCGACAAATTCCCAGGATTGAGCGCTGCAATTCCACTTCTACTAATAGGATTGCCTTGATAATTGAGGCTGTTGAAGGCTCCGGCTACCCAAACAAGCCCATTGTGGAGGGTTAACCCCCGTACTTCGGCGCTAAACTGTGGCAACGCATTGATGGCTTGACCGGTTGCAAGGTCGAAGGCGGTGAAATGTTGGGCTGAAATAGGGCTTGAAAGGCTAAAGTTGCCTCCGATAAGCAGCCTATTGCCTTGAATCAACAGCGCTTCTATTCTTCTGGACAAGCCATTCGAACCATAGCCCACCCATTCTTCCGCTTGGGGCATCCACGGAAGCACTTGGCCGTTGTTGATCGAAACAGCTGCAATTCCAGGTCTTACCTCACTACCAATTGCAGTAGCATCTCCGCCAATGGCGAGTTTTCCATTGCTCCAGGCAAATGCACGAATGGACGCCGTAGCCATCAACATGCGTGGTTCGAGGCTAGCAGTATTTTTTCGAATAGCGGCTAAAAATGGCCTCAAGCCAGTGTTGATAGAAAGAAAATCGCCTCCTACATACAACCTTAGGCTGTCTTCCGCAAAAGCAAGGATTTCGCTGCCGACGCTCAAAGGAAGGGTGAAGGAAGTAAGTTGCCCGTTTTGCAGGCTTATTCGCGCCAAACCTCGGCGGTTTTGCCCATTTACTAGGCTGAATTTTCCGCCCAGATAAAGATTGCCTGCCTGATCGGTATGAAGCGCTCCAATATTCGCATCCAAGGTTAAACTGAGGCTGTTCAAGGTTTTTGAGCCTAAGTTGACAGCGCCGAAATGTGTCCTTGCCTGATTGCTGAAGCTGCTGAAGTTTCCTCCTACCAGTAGCAACGTGTCGTGGGTCGCCAGTGCACGAACTTCTCCGTTTGGTGTGGGTAATCCCGGAATCACTAGTCCGGTTGAGGGGTTCAGTTCGGCCAGTCCTCTCGAGAGAAACATGCTGATGCGGACAAACCTTCCGCCGACAAACAACCGCCGGCCTTGAGCCAGAAGCGTGTTGACTGGCAGGTCTGCCAACGGTTTCCATGGCAACATTTGACCGCTGTTGAGGTCCACAGCCGCCAAATGACTCACTACTTCACCTCCGTTAAACTCCCCATTGCTTAGGTAGGTGAAGTTTCCACCGGCTACAGCAAGAGCAGTGGGAATAGCAGGTACGTTCAACATGGAAGTATCCGGCTGTGCTGTAATACTGTCGAGGGCGAGGAGGGCAGTGCTCAACGGCTGACCTTGCAGCGAGTCGAGGGCGCCGCTTACCAAGATGCGATTGCGCCAATGCCCCACCCAATCGATGCGGCCAGTGAGGGTGACTGTCCAAGGCAAAAGATTGAGCTGCGGGCCATCAAAGCGGGCCAGGTTGGTGCGCATTTGACCGCCTGCCTGGGTGAAACTACCTCCAACGGTTAGCCTGCCTTGCGCATCGATGCTGATGCTGCGAACGCTGCCGTTCAGTTGGGCGGTTGCGGTGGTTGGAAAGAGGAAGTTTTGGTCGAAAACGGCCAGCCCACGTCGCGGTAGCCCGGCTGCAGTGCTGAAGTCGCCGCCGAGGTACAGAAACCCTTGATGAAAGCGAAGGACGCTTACGGTAGAATCGAGGGCGGTGCCCAAGCTAGAGGGTAGCAGGCTCGGGTAGTTGTAAGCTGCCAGTCGGTTACGTTGACTGTTATCAATTTGGGTGAAGTTACCGCCCACCACCAGGAGGTTGTTGGAAAATGCCAACGCCTCCACCGAGCGGTTGCAAAGTGGTGCCCAACTGAGCGGAGCGCCAGTGCTAAAGCGCAATGCCGCCAAGTTGCCACGGGCTTGACCGTTGATGGCTGCAATGGAGCCTCCCACGAAAAGAGTGTCGCCAACCAGCAGCAAAGCCCTGGCTTCTCCTTGGATGGCAGGAGCCCAGGATTCCAGCAAGCGGCCGTCCGGGCGAATGCGGGCGAGTCCCTGCCGAGGTTGGCCGTCGATGTTGGTGAAAGGGCCTGCCAGAATCCAGCCGCCTTGCCCATCGGAGATAATCGCTTTAGCCGGGAAATTGGGCTTAGGAAGACGGCGCAAGAGGGCGCCACTGCTGTCAAATTCCGGAAATCCTCCGGTGAACTGCAAGTTGCTGCCGGCTTGTGTGAAGTTGCCGCCTAAATAAAGGGTGTCGCCGATGCGAACCAGGCTGTTGACTTGGCCACTAACGCCAAAGTTGCGCAAGTTGGGCCGTGGAACTCCGTTACTATCGAGCCAGGCGATGGAATAACAGGCAGAGTCGCCGATATTGCGGAATTGACCTGCCACCAACAGGCCGTTTTGCCCGTCTGCTAAGACCGCGTTAACAGGGCCATTGGGGACAGGCCTGCTGCCATTGACGCTTCTCGTGAGGGTGTCGTACAGGCCGAGGTAGTTAGCGGCACGTCCAGGCTGGCTTATGCTGCGGAAATCGCCGCCGATATAGAGCGTATCGCCACTGGCAGCGAGCGCACGCACCACACCGTCAGGTTGAGGCATCGTGCGCTGAAGGCCTTGAGCGTGCAGTTGGCTGCCGAACGCCAGCAACAACAGGGAGGAAAGTAAGCCCCTTAACGAAGTGCTCCATAGCTTGCTCTGTGCCGGAAATGGTGGAAGAAGAAGGCGTTTCTCTAAGAAGAAAACGGCCATCGGCTTCGAAAAAAGAGGAAAAACAGAGAATCTGGTCACACAACAAGCAATAAAAGAGATGCCCTGCTAAGATACGGCATCCACATGTCAAAACCCGAACCACATGATGAGGGTAGAAAGCGAGGAAACGGGTATCACAAAGAGCACAATGGATATCACGAAGCACACGAGGTTTTTCTCGCGAAGTCGGTAAGGTTTTTTCTACACTGAGCGTCTTAGCGTCTTGGCGAGATGGTTTTTTCACGCGGAGGGCGCAATGTTTTTCGGTTTCTCGCAAAGTCGCAAAGTCGCCAAGGTTTTTTTTCTGCACTTTGCGTCTTAGCGTCTTGGCGAGATGGTTTTTTCACGCGGAGGGTGCAGAGGTTTCGCGGAGGGCGCAATGTTTTTTGGTTTCTCGCAAAGTCGCAAAGTCGCTAAGGTTTTTTTTCTATACTGAGC
>JAIXUI010000133.1 GCA_027484125.1 Bacteroidota bacterium
ACTGTAGTAGTCAATGTGATAGATTATTGCCAAGTGAATACAGATTCAGTTCCTGTACATATTCAAAAAGTAACCTTTACAGGATTATCCAATAATTCTAGTGCTTCAATAACAGGATATGAGTTCTTTAACAACCTAAGCGCTAAAGTTATTCCGGCTTCTAAGAACAATATTCTAACGATAACCCCAGGATTTACCGGCACAACCATTCCGGTTCATTTTAAAGCTTGGGTTGACTGGAATAAAGATGGTGACTTGCTTGACGCAGGAGAAGAAATTCTAAGCAGTGGACCTGACACCAATATGGCGATGGCTAACATCACAATTCCTGCAAGTGCTACATTAGGCATTTCAAGAATGCGAGTAGGAGCATTTACTACTGCTGGAATTGGAGCATGTGATACCGTTGCAGTTGGTGAGTTTGAAGATTACCCAATCGAAATTCTTCCATCTTCTGCCGACACCTCACTTCCAGTGTTCATAAGTCTAAATGCAATTCAACCTGTTTGTACGCCAGTATCGAGAACCATTGAAACCGTTTGGTCTGATAATTTCACTGTTGATAGTGTTTTCTTAGATTACTCCTTAGACAATGGAGCAACTTTCAACACTACAGCCATGGCTTACCAACTGGCCAATAATCTCTGGACAGGGACTTTACCGAGCGGTACACAAGGAGTGAAAGTAATTTATGCTTCAAGAGCTATCGACCATAGTGGCAACACCAGAACCTCCGTTCCACGTTCGTTTACTGATGGTGCTTTTATAGTTTATGCCGGAAACGACACTACCGTTCCTCCTACTGGCGGTGCTTTCAATAGAGTTGCCAAGCTGAACAGAAACTCCTTGAAGTTGTCTGAAATCCTTGTAAGCAGAGCCGCCCCAGGTGCTCAGGTAGTCTGGCCAACAGTTCTTCCTCAAACGGGATTTGCCGATATGGTTGAAATTGCCAATACCATGAATGTATCTGCAGATTTATCCGGAATGATATTACGCACTCAAATTGTAACCGGAGGTCCAGGAGGTACACAAACTTTAAGTTATACTTTTCCGTCAGGAAGTATTGTCCCAGCTGGACAAACTGCGGTAGTAATTTATGCAGCCGGTACTGCCAACCTTGCTGCAAGGGTTTTCTACACTAATAACAACTTCTCAGTATTCAATGCAAACGGTCAATTTGCTGTTGCCTTAATCAACACCGACGGCAGTGTCCAAGATGCATTTATTGCCAATAACATGGTACCTACAGGTGCGCTTGGATTAAGTGCCAATGATTTCAATGGCACAATGGCAATTGGAGCAAATGTATCTGCAGTTCAAAGAATTAATTTGATGGACTCAGACTCGCCAGCTGATTGGATTTTGGTAAACGGGCAACCTACAACCACTTCACTATTGTCTTATAATTCTGGCTTGGGTATTCGTCCTGCTAGTTTTCAGTGGAAAGATCTCGGTACTAACACGTTAGTATCTAACACCGATACCTTGACCATATCAGCTCCTTCGAACAATCAATATGAAGTAGTCTTCACAGTTGACTCTTCTTGTACAGTTAGAGATACATTCCAAGTGAACGTTTCTACAGCCTTCCTTGATCTCACTTTAGACAGTATTGCGCTGCCAAATTCTTGTGCTTTTGGATCCAATGAAACCATTCGTGTAAGAATTAAAAACATAGGCTTTAGTGCTTTAACCTTATCTCCTACCAACGGGCTGACGGTAGTGTTAGATGTAAATGGCGTACCCATTACACAGACGGTAAGTAATGGAACATTAGCTCTGAATGACACCATATGGGTAACCTTTAACGGAATTAATTTGACAGGTGCTGCAATTCCAGTTAAATACACAATTTCTTCTTTCCTGAGTGTTGCTAATGACTTTGTTATCAATAACAACTCACGTGGACCAGTTGCACTCTTCTCTGAATTAATTTCAGTAAACGCTGGTGTTGACCAAACCATTGCTCCTTCTGCCAATGCAACACTTACTGCAACAAGTTCATACGAGAAAGTGGTGATCTCCGAAGTCATGCAGTCGCGTGGTAACGCAGGTACACAAGCTACCTTCCCTCCTGCAATCAATGTTGGAGGTGGAGCTGGCGGTCCGGATGTTTTCGAGTTCACCAACTTAGGTCCTAATCCAGTGGTTATGAGTGGTATGCAATTCCAAGCGTTAGGCAATGGAGGAGGCCCTGGAGGGGGTACTTTAGTAAACTATACTTTCCCAGCTGGTATCACTTTAGCTCCGGACTCTATTCTTACCCTTATAGCCGGAACTGGTACAAACGATACGGTTGGTAGATACTATTTCACCAATACTGCCAATAACAATCCTATCAATTCAACAGCAGCAGTGGGATACCTTTTAAGAAGAGGCACTAAAATTCTAGATGCTGTTGCAGTAAATAATTACACTTTCACCGTTGCCTCAGGAGTTACATCCGATGATTGGACAGGTAGTGTTTCGGTAGCCAACTTAGCAGGTATGCAAAGATTTGGCTCTGATAACAATAGCAGTTCAAATTGGAGAGCCGATACCGTAGGTTTTGTCTCCACCATTGGCGCTCGTAATGCTAGTTTAGTAAGCACCCCTGGAAGCACTTCTTGGAACGTTCAAGGCAATTCTACTTCCCTGGGCTCAGCCAACTCCATTGTTGTGAATCCTTCTGTAACAACTCAATACGTTTACACTCTTGCTGTTAACAATTGCACCTACAGGGACACTGTAACAGTGAATGTATCTACAAGCTTTGTTGATTTAACTCCGGATTCTGTTAGACTTGGTAATGGAGCATGCAGTATTGGAAATACCGTTGATGTTGAGTTGAGAATAAGAAATGTTGGCTTACAAACACTTAATGCTTCAACGAATCCAATTGATGTAAATCTTACTGTAAATGGAACTCCTACAACAGCTACCATCAACACCGGCAGCATCCCTGCCAATGGCTTTAGTTGGGTTACAATTCCGGCAGTTTCGTTAACAGGTTCACAAACATTTACATTCAATACCACAATCGGAGCAAGAATTAGCTGTTCTGTTGACATTCTTGCAACAAACGATTCTCTCAATCCAATACGTATAGGTAGAGCACCATTGACCATAATAGCAAGCAACGACACCCAGGTTGTACCTGGAGCGAATGTTACCTTACAAGCTAGTACCACATTAGGTTCGGTGGTGATTTCGGAAGTATTCTACGCATCAGGAAGCCAAGGTGCTCAATCGGCGGCCTCCTTCCCAAGTCCAATCACTACTTCTACGAATGCTTCATTTATTGAGATTGCCAATAACTCTTCAGCCACAATGAACCTAGCTGGTTGGGTTTTAGAATCTGTTGCAAATAATCCCCAAGCTGCCTTTACTTTCAATATGCCCACATCAGCGGTACTTGCTCCCGGTCAAGTAATGGTCATCAGCAGCCAAACGGGTACAAATGACACCGTAAACAAAGTTTACTTCCTTAATCTCGCCGCAAACCCTTATGCCGCTAACCGAGCTTGGGGATTAATTCTACGTCAAGGAACTACCATCAGGGATGCGGTTGCATTTAATACCTACGCATTCTTCCCAACTAGTGGAGTAACCGCTTTAGATTCAAGAGGATCTGTAAATAACATTGCAGGCCGTGCAGCGATGATTAGAAAGGGATGGGACAACAATGCTTCCACTGATTGGTCTTTGAGTTCAACTGCTGACACCTCTAGCATTGGAGTTTTCAATAATGGCTTAAACAGATTTACAACTACCTATTTGTGGACTACAGCTGGAAACACCATTGGAGCTGGAAGTTCTTTAGTTGTTAACCCAACTTTTAATACTACTTACATCGTTAATGCTTCAAATGGCTTCTGTACTGCTATAGATACTGTAGTAGTGAGCATGACCAGTGTCCAGAATATCGAAATGATTGCCTTTAACACGCCAACGAATGTTCCTATCGTAGGAGGTACCCCCATCTCTGTGAAGTTGAGAAATATGGGTAATCAACCTGTTTCTGGCTTTGATTTATTCTTGTCTGACAATGGATTAATGGTTGCTACTGATAACATTACCACCAGTATTGGAGTTAATGGCACTTTTGACCACACCTTCTCTACGAATTGGAGTCCGGTAATTGCCGGACCGATTAGCCTTAAAGCTTATCATAACTTGGCTAATGACATCAACCGTTCTAATGACACCATCAGTGCAGTTTATAATTCCATCGTAAGTTCAGCTACTCTTGAAGCTGATCAGTTTAGAATTTATCCAAACCCTGCTAATCACGAGGTTTATTTAGACGCTAAATTCGAAGGTTCTTCAAGGGTAACCATTCAAGTTAGAGATCTATCAGGTCGTACCCTCATGTTGATTCCATTAGGTACCGTTCATCATGGAATTCATCGCCTTCCTATTCAAACTAACATCTTAAACAACGGTCTGTACATTTTCGAAGTTTTGTCAGATGAAAATCCAGTGATGAAAGCGAAAATTCAGATTCTAAAATGAAATCACACCAATGACTAAAAGGCTTCTTGCCGGAATACTTTTAATTCTTCTGTCTTTATCCGGGTACGTGGCTACGGCCAACCATATGATGGGTGGTGACATGTACTACACTTATCTCGGTCTAAAACCAGGAGATCCAACCAGGTCGTTGTATCGCTTGTCCGCCGTCATTTACAGAAATTGTAATGGCGGCGGCGCCGCATTAGAAGGTTCTTATCCTTTTGGAGTTTATAACGCGCTGAATAACACGCTTATACAGACAGTCAACCTTGGACAAGTCTCTTTTGTTCAATTAGGACAATATGCCCCTGGATGCAGCTATCCCTCTAGTGTTTGTATTCAGGAAGGCATGTATGAAGGAATTATTGAAATCCCCAATAACCTGACAGGCAATCCCGGTTTTCACATTTCGATGTACTCGTGGAGGCGGAATACCAATATCAATAATATCGCAACTAACGGGGGGAATCAAGCAGGACCAGATGGCATGGTTTGGTACTGCTATATTCCACCCCATTCTTTTCAAAATAGCTCTCCTCGATTTTTAGCTAAACCTCTCCCCTATATGTGTGTAGGGAGAGAATTTCGATTTAATCACAATGGTTTTGACCCTGATGGTGACTCCCTTGTCTTCTCATTCGCTTATCCTTATGGCTCGATTGGAATTGGAGCTGTTGCGAATAATACTCCACAAGGGGTAGCTGGTGGAGTACCAAACAGCCCCGCTCCCATTGGTCTTGCTAATAATCCTCGTCCACCAGGTGCCAATTCGAATACAACTTTCTGGTTCGGTGGCGTGCAATACCAAGCTGGATACTCATTCCCCAATACCCAAATCAACTCTCTCGGAGGAATGACCATAAACCCTTACACAGGAGAAATTTCAGTAACTCCCACGCAAGCTGGGAATTTTGTAATTGCCGTGGAGGTTAAAGAGTATCGGGTTGACCGTCTTAATGACACCACCATCTACCTCGGCTCTATTCGAAGAGACTTACAGTTTCTGGTTGGTGCAGGTTGCGCCAACAATTTTGCGCCGGTGGTTACCAATATCCCTGACAGTTTTGTTGTTGAAGCTGGCACTCCACTTAACTTCAACTTCCTAGTTTTCGATGCCGAAGGTGATAGTGTTATTATCGACAAACAAGGATCCATCTTCGACGCCTCTGGCGGTTTCCCTCCTCCATATGCCAATCTACCCAATGTTTCAGGTTTACAAGTTGCGCAAGGCAGTTTTAGCTGGACACCTTCCTGCGCCTACGCCCGTGTTGCTCCCTATTTCTTTTCCATTTTAGTTCGTGACAATCAGTGTAATGCCACTCAGAAAACTGTTTTTATTAAAGTTATTCCCAAAGACATTATCAAACCACCTTCCATACAATGTGTGGATGTCTTAAGCAATAATAGCATAAGATTGAGTTATACCAGAGCTACCGGAAGCGTAACAGATTTTCAACTTTACCGGGTTTTTAGAAGACCTTTTGGCAGTAGTAACTGGACCCAAATTGATTCCATCAACAACTGGTCTAGCGGAACTTATACGGATAATACTGCCAGTAATGCATTGACACAGCGGTATGAGTATAGAATGATTTCCGTGAATCAATGTAAAGAAGAAGGGCTACCCTCTAATTCAATTAGCTCAATTACTCTCACAGGAAACCGCTACAGCGCTGACCGAGTACAATTGAGATGGACCAGGCCCTCTTTCCCAACCTCTTTTACCGCCAGAGTCAGAATCCAAAGAAGTGTCAATGGAGGGCCTTTCAATACCATCGATTCCATTCCTTCTACTGACACAGTTTACAACGACAAATGGTGTACTTCTTCTGTTACTTATCGCATTTTCTACATTGAAAATGTGACTGGTTGCCAAATAGGTACCATTACACCTAATTCATTTACCCTTTTCGATACTATCCGACCAAGCCGACCAACAATTCTTGTTGCCAATGTTTCCGGTACAAACAGGGTTGAAGTAACTATTCAAAGTTCTGACTCAAGCGATGTAGCCAACTATCGTTTACTCAGGTCCGTGAATGGTGGTCCATTTACTCAGATAAACACCATCAACAATGCCTTTACCGCTA
Organism: Bacteroidota bacterium; assembly: GCA_027484125.1. Classification (GTDB taxonomy): domain Bacteria; phylum Bacteroidota; class Bacteroidia; order UBA7662; family JAIXUI01; genus JAIXUI01. The sequence continues at coordinate 6,585 of JAIXUI010000133.1, forward strand.
CACATATTCTTACAGATTTTGATAGCCCTAGCGGTAGAATTAGTACATGTTACAGGGTTATCGCAACCGATATCTGCGGATTAACTAGTGACAGTTCAAATACTCATTGTATTTCACAGCTAACGGGTACACCCGGGCAATTAAGCATCAACCTAAGGTGGAGTAACTATACAGGAAGAAGTTTTGCGACTTGGCGTGTTCAGAAATTACAAGGTAGCAACTGGGTCACTTTACCAGGGACAGGTAACGTACCCGATTCAGTTTACACCGATAACTCTGCTATGATATGCAATCAACTTCAAACCTACAGGGTGAAGTTTTTTGCTCCAGGTTCTGATACAACTGTTTCACACAGTAGCCAATTGGTAATTGCCCCTTTCGACACGATTCGCCCTGCTACTCCTGTAACCTACAATGCCACCGTTTGGAATGCAACTCAGAACAGAGTTTCCTTCTTTACAGTTGCGGATGCTGATGTAAATCGCTATCAAATCCTTGCCTCTGTTAATGGAGGCCCATACTCCCAAGTTGGGCAGGTTCTAAACCCAACACCAGGGTTACAAACCTTTCAGCATACCGGCATCAATACTACAGCCAATACTTACACTTATCGTATTCAAGCAGTAGATACCTGTAACCAAAATCGATCCGACAGTTCTGCCATTCAACGACCTATCCTCCTCTCCGGTAATCCAGGAAACCTTAGTGCATGGCTGAGTTGGACCCCTTATGTAGGTTATACCCTTTCCAGACATCGGATTCAAAGACTTATCGGTACAACCTGGACTGATATAGGATTTACAGACTCTGTAGCTACCAGCTTCAGAGATTCCGGTACTTTAGCTTGCAACGTTACCTACCGTTATCGGTTACTTGCTGAAAAATCCGCAGACACCCTCGGGAATTTCTCAAATGAGATTTCTGTAACGCCATTCGACACCTTGCGTCCAACAGTTCCAGTGGTGCTTTTGGCTACCGTTAATAGTGCAAACTCCATTACCTATTCTTTCCTGCGTTCTACTTCTGCAGATGTGAATCGCTATCAGGTTTTCGGGAGTACCAATAATGGTCCTTGGAACTTACTTGCTACACTCAATCCTCCATTTACCGATACGCTCACCTTCACTCAAACACCTGTGAATGCAAGAGTCAATACTTTCCGCTATCGGGTAGTGGCCATAGATAGTTGTAACAACAACCGCTCTGACTCAAGCATTATTCACAGCCCGGTGAGAGTCACCGGTACAGCTGGTCAATTACGAGCTAATTTATCGTGGCCGCTGTATGTTGGCTTTAACCCTGATTCTCAACGCGTTCAAAAACTATCCGGCACCAATTGGATTAACCTTGCATCCTTAAATGGTGTTGTTACAAGCTACACAGATAGCATTGGTTTAGCTTGTAACGTTCCTCAAACTTATCGACTCTTGAGCTTTAGCCCTGGGGGATTAATTAGCCAATCAAGCGATATTACCGTAACGCCATTCGATACTATTCCACCAACAATTCCTCAAATCCGAAACATCTCAATTCCTGCGAACGGTGTTGTTCAAGTAACTTGGAATGCAAGTCCTTCCGTTGATGTAAATAGACACAGTATTTGGAACAGCTTTAACGGAGCCGCAGCAACCTCTGTGTTAGACACTTTGGTTAGAGGTGGAAATCTTGGAACTTTTGTTTCCCAGTTCAATAGCAACACCCAACTTAACAATTGTGTATTTGCCACTGCAGCAGATAGCTGCTCGAATCGAAATTCGCCGAACAGCCCAACATTCTGCGCTATCACACTCAACGGAAGTCCAGGAAACCTTAGAAGCAACTTGAGTTGGAGTGCCTTTGCAGGATACAACCTCAGCAACTATCAAATTGAAAGACAAAGTCCAGGCAGTAGCAGCTGGGTAAACATCGGATCAGTAAGTGCAACCACCCTGTCTTTTGTTGATTCAGTAAACACCCCTTGCAATAATACTTTCAACTATCGCATTTCGGGTGTTGAAAACGGAGGAAGTAGAACTACCCTTTCTAATACTATTTCAGTAACTCCATTCGATACCATTCGCCCTAATGCTCCATCGGTTCACAATGTTTCAGTATTCAGCTCAGGGAGTGTACAAATAACCTTTACTGCTAGCAATGCGAGTGATGTTGACCGTCATTTGGTGTATAGGTCTAATGGTGGTGCATTCCAATTAATTGACACTATTAGACAAGCCGGAAATGGCGCAAATGTTACTTGGTATGATAGCACTGCTTCTACCGCAAGCGCAGTATCGTATTGTTACTACCTGGTGGCATTAGACAGCTGTCAAAATAATGCATCAGCTCCATCAGACACTGATTGTACCGTTCGTATTGAAGCAACCGGAAACAGCTGTGCAAGAGTGGCTAACCTCACTTGGAGCGGCTATCAAGGCTGGAATAATCCGGTAAGCCGTTATGAAATCTATCGTTCAGACAATGGTGGACCATTTAATCTGCAGGCACAAGTAACCGGTACTACTACTGCTTTCAGCCAAGCAAGCCTTCCTTTAGGGGTTGACTTCTGCTATCAAATCGTAGCGGTACAAGCAACTACAGGAACTACCTCTAATTCGAACATCTTTTGCTTAACCTTAGGACCTCCTGCTCCACCGGTTGTTACAGCGGCAAGTGTTACTCAAACTAGTGCCGCCGCTGGAGAAGTGCAAGTAAGATGGAGCGTACCCGCCGGTCAAGCAGTGAGCTCTTTAAGTTTATATTATGCAAGTGGAAGAACTGGAGGAATGACGCTGCTACAAGCCAACATTCCTCCAACTCAAACCAGCTTCACGCATCAAAACTTGAATACCAAAACAGAGGTACACCGTTACTATCTAACGCTCACTGATACGTGTGCGAATACTTCTGCTCCATCTGATACCAATAGAACCATGGATTTCTCTATTCAGGGTGGGCAAGTGGTTCATCGGATGAATTGGTCGCCTTACTTAGGCTGGCCGGTACAACGCTATCGCATTCACCGCTTCGATCCAAGTGGATTGGTCGTTGTTGACAGCGTTCCCGGTACCGATACCGTTTATACGGCTTTCCCTGCGCCATGTAATCGTGATGTTTCTTATAAGGTAGAAGCGGTTGGGCCTTTGGGGCAAAGCAGCTTCTCTGATACTGCTCAAACACGCGCTGTTGACATATTACCACCCAATGCGCCAATACTTCGAAATGCAACTGTTATCTCTAATAACCGAGTTCAAATAAGCTTCACTAGCGCAGACTCTGTTGACATTTTTGCTTATTCAGTAAGAAGATCAGTCAATGGTGGAAGTTTCAGTCATATCAACTTTGTAGCTCACCCAGGTCCCGGCCAGTCTTTAAATTACCTCGATACCACCAATACTTTAAGTGATCAGCTTTGCTATGTGGTAGTCACCTTAGATAGCTGTTTAAATGCAACTGCTTCCGACACCTTCTGCGTAGTTCAATTGAAGGCAGAAGCGCAACAATTGCAAAACACCATAACCTGGTCAAGATTTAGAGGATATAACCTTGCAAATCAAATACTTGAAAGATGGAACGGGACAGCTTGGGTTACTTTAGCAACTTTATCGCCTGCCGATACCCAATTCGTTCATTCCCCACTCCCCTGTTCGGTTACTGAACGTTATCGTCTTACAGTGAATGAGGCAGGTGGAAGTAGATTATCTTTATCTGACACCACATGGGCAACACCTTTCGATACAGTAAAACCAGCTCGCCCAACTATTCGCTGGGCAAGTATTAGAAGCAACACAACTGCCTTATTGAAATGGCAAGCCAATACCGAAGGTGATTTAGCCGGGTACCGAATTTACTACCGCTCTGCTAATACTCCTTGGACATTCTTCTCCCAAACCGGAAGAGTTGATTCCATTCAAATCACAGGCCTCAACACCCTCGATTCTACTTACAGCTTTGCGCTCGCAGCTTTCGATACCTGTGGAGGCAACCGCTCTGATACAGCATTCTTCCACAGCACCGTCCAATTAAAAGGAACAGCAGGAAACTTATCCAACGCTTTGAACTGGTCGCCTTATGTAGGATTTGCTGGAATCAGCCAATACTACATCGAGCGATTAACCGGAACAGTATGGAGTGTGTTAGATTCTGTCAATGGCTTGACCAATACCTACAATCACCAGAATCTGCCATGCAATCAAGCGGTAGTTTACCGCATTCGAACTATGGCAACCGATGGCTCTATCAGCCTTTCTGATACCCTGAGGAGAATTCCATTCGACACCATCCCACCCGTTGCGCCGGTTATTCGAAACTTAACGGTGTTAAACAACTCCAGCTTGATTGTGAACTGGGATCCTGCAGACCTTCAAGTAGGCACCCATGAAATCTACCTAAAATCATTAAATGGAAGTTGGGTACTATCAGCAACGGTTGGCAATGTAAGTACGCATACCATCACCGGTCTCAACACCCTAGATTCTGCTTATTGCGTACGCATTCAAGCCCTCGACACTTGTGCATTCAACCGTTCTGCATTTAGTCAGGAACATTGCAGTGTTCAACTCAATGGTGTTGCGGGCAACCAAAGCAATACCCTTAATTGGACTCCATACGCCGGTTTCCAAAGCTGGAAGTATTACATCGAACAACCAGGTGGAACAGGATGGATTATTCTTGATTCGGTAGCGTCAAACTTGCAAACCTTTGTTCATCAGCCGCTTGCATGTAACGTTACTCAGACCTACCGCATAAGAGCGCTCAACCTGCTAACCGGATTCTCTGCTGTGTCTGACACTTTAATGAGAACTCCATTTGATACTGTAAAGCCAAACCGTGCCATCCTTCAAGCGGTTTCTGTAACTGGGCCAAACAGCATTCTGGTCTCCTGGCAAGCAGGACCTAGCCCGGATGTTAATCGTTATGAAGTATGGAGGGCTAATGCAGGAGGAACCTTTACCCTCATCGCTACCGTAACAAACCAGACTTCTTATACCGATAACGTTCCTGCGGCTACTCAAGGTCAGCGTTATCAGTACCAGATTATTGCCATCGACTCTTGCAACTTGGCCAATAGATCAGAGCCTTCCTTGCCACATCTTACCATGAACCTGACCAGTCGAACCGGTGCTTGTTCACCGGCTGTAGTCTTGAACTGGTCTGCTTATCCGTATTTCAATGGTGGGTTAGGAAATTATCAGGTATTACGTTCTCAAAACAATGGCCCATTTACCCCTATCGCCACTGTTGCAGCAACCGACACCTTCTACACCGACAATGGGGTGAACGTCACTTCCGCTTATTGCTATCGAATTCAGGCCAACAGCCTAGTAGGAAACAATCAGGCACTTTCTGACAGCACCTGTATCGCTCCGGCAGTTTTTGCGACTACCCCTGCTGGTCCGATGGTTTATACTTCTGTTACAGCAACCGGAATCTCCAACGGTGCTGCATTTATTGCGTGGACGCCGTACAATCCAGCAATTGATACCCTAGCACGAGGCTATCGCTTGTATCACAGCACCGTTTCCGCTAATGGTCCTTGGAACTTGATAGGAACTTTCAATCAAGTTACCCCAACTTCCTTTAACCACACCAACATCAACACCCGGACAGGACGTAACTTCTACGCTGTTCGCGTCATCGACTCTTGCGGATTTGAAGGAGATTCCAGCGCTGCACACAGCCCAACCTTGTTACAAGTTAACAACGGCAACCTTCGAACTAGTTTATTCTGGACACGATATGTCGGTAGCACCCCTTCTTCCTTCTCACTCGAAAAATCACTCAACGGAGGTCCTTTCTTCGTAATTCCGGGTATTCTTCCAACTGACACCAGTTACACCGATACCCTAATCCGTTGTGGTCAAACCTACACCTATCGCATTCAACAAACCATTGTATCCGCATCAGGAAATACCAATATCAGCCTTTCTGATACGGTTCAAATCATTGGTAGAGATTCCATAGCACCAGATGTTCCTGTGTTGCTGGAAGCTAGCGTCACCAGAACCGATGTAGTTAATGGAGAAGTAACTCTTCAATATACCGGAGCAAACCAAGACAACCGAAACGGTTACCGCATTTATAGGTCAATTAACAGCGGTCCGTTCACGCCAACCTTTGTGGCCAATACCGGAACAGGCCAATTCTCCTTCACTGATCAGAACCTGAACACTCGCGACAATACCTACCGCTATTTCATCACTTCTACCGATAGTTGTGGCAATGAATCAGATTCATCCGCTATTCATATCACAACCAACTTAACTGTAACCGCGGTAAATGGTGCCAATGCACTAAGCTGGACCGCTTATATAGGGTTCCCCAACGTAGAGTATGAAATTGAACGTAAAACCGCAGGCACTGCGTGGGTAAGCTTGGGTAAATTCCCATCTACCCAACTTGCCTTCGACGACTCGTTGGTAAAATGCGACACCATTTATTTCTATCGAATTACCGCATTGAATATCACACCGGTAGTTCCTCCAACCCAAGCCTTTGCTTATTCGGATACAACTTCTGCCAAAGCATTTGAAAGCATTCCGCCATTGGCGCCAGCCGTTCATCAAGCAACTGTGGAGCAAACCTCCAGAACCCAAGGAAGTGTTCGTGTAAACTGGCAGCCTTCTGCTTCCCGTGACGCTATGCGCTACATCATTTCTCGCAGTACCAGCGGTGGCACATTTATTCAGGTAGCAGATCTTGGCCTAGTTACTTCATGGCTCGATACCGCAATCAATACCGTGCAGGAAACCTACACCTACCGCATTGAGGTCATCGACTCCTGCTTCAACCGCAGTACTTCTCCAAGTGTGGACCACACTACCATGGTGCTCAACACCACTCCAAGCAATGAGGCTGCAATTCTCAACTGGACGCCTTATGGAGGTTGGACCGTTAACGAGTATGAAATCTGGAGAGACAATGTAAAAGTGGGAAGCGTCTCAGGAGCGGTAACCTCTTACACCGACACCAACCTCTTCTGCACCACCACTTATCGCTATACCATTGTAGCGACCCAACTCGCCGACACTGCTCGTTCCTGGTCTAACCATAGCGATGTACGACCTTTCGACACCCGCGCACCTCAACCAGCAGAAATCATCAGCGTAAGTGTTGACTCTTCCAACAATGGCAAAATTGTCCTAAAATGGAAGCCTTCACCCAGTTTCGATGTGCAGTTCTATCAAATCCTGAAGCGCGAAAATGGCAGCAATCGCTTGTCGCCGCTCGGTAATGTATTCGGAAATACAGACTCCATTTATGTGGACAGCCTAAGCTTTAATGTAGGCCAAAACAGCTTCTGCTATTCGCTTATCGCATTCGACTTCTGCGGCAACATCGGAGACACCTCCAACCAAGGTTGTAGCATCAACCTCGAAGTAGCAGTTGATCCAAACCCATCGGTGGTACAAAATGTACTAACCTGGAATGCTTACGAACAGTTTAAAGCCGGTACTGACCGATATGAAATCCTTCGCTCTGCTGATGGAGGGCAAACTTGGGACAACCTGGCCAGCCTGCCAGCCGGACCTGCATCCTTAACCTATACCGACAATCAACTGCCTGACAGTAGCGGTGCCGCTTGTTATGTAATCATTGGTTATGAAAACACCGGTGGATTTGATGCGATTTCGCGCTCAGATAAAGTGTGCGTCATTCAACCAGCCAGAATTCAGATCCCTAATGTATTCACAGCGAATGACGACAACCTCAACGATACCTTCGGACCAATCGGAACCTTCTTCACCGCTTATACGGTAAGCATCTACGACCGTTGGGGCAATGAAGTCTTCCGCTCCAGCCCAGATAGGCTTCGCTGGAATGGACGCCATCAAAACGGTGGGCCTCTCTCCGAAGGCAATTACACTTACCTCATTGAAGTCACCGACTTGAACGGAAAAACCATCCTGAAAGAAGGTAGAGTAACCCTCTTGAAGTAATCTTCATCCTCCAATACTATGTCGAACGGGCTACTTTTCAGTAGCCCGTTTTTGTTGAATAGAAGTTTAATGTGGACTTCTATACCTGAACAACAGGGTTAAATATTATCCACAAGCCTTCATAAAACTTGCTTAGGTAACCGCACTTTCCAAGCGATTATCCTCTCCAATTGTTGCTAATTCAGTCCACCACGAACACTTTATTAAAACCAAAACTTCTTGTGAAATTATTTGCTTAACCCATCCTCATTGTCAATATTGTAATCCGCATTTTGTCAACAATACAGACATGTTTCTCCCCTGTTTCTCTTGGTTTAGCCTCAACTTCGGCACTTTATCGGTAGAGCGCCTGCTTGAAGAAGCAGCCAGGCGCGGCTATCGGAGGCTGGCGTTGGCAGATTTAAACAACACCTCCGGCATTCCTGACTTTTTGCGCCTGGCACCTAAATACGGCATTCAACCCGCTGCAGGCATCACCTTCGCCGAAGGCAATCAATTGCGCTACATCGCACTGGCAACCAACCTAGAAGCTTATGCAGAAATGAATGCTCAGCTATCGGAACAACTGAAGACAGGGCAACCACCAAGGCGACGAGCCGAGGGTCTGCAACATGCCCGAATTATTTATCCCACCGCCAGTTATGGCGGGTGGCGCCTCAGACCGAATGAATTCGTAGGCGTTAGTCTCGATGAACTCAGATACTGGCAAGTACGTAGAAAAGGGCTTCCCGAAGACAGCCTCGTATTCACTCAACCCGTTTTGGGGCTAGGCCCTGCCGACTACAACACCCATCGACTGTTGCGCGCCATCGACCACAATATCCTGCTCAGCAGGCAACAACCCGGAAGCTTGGCGCCTCGTTCGTGGCTCATGCCCGAACCTGATCAACTCAGGGAAGCGGCCTCAAAAGCACCTGACATCTTTCGAAGAACCCGAACCCTCTTCGAAAGTTGCCAATTAGACCTCGGCTTTGGGCAACCCAAAAACAAGCACCACCTCGGCCCTAATGCCGAACATGACCGCGAGCTGCTGAGAAAAGAAGCGGAAGCAGGCGCCATCAACCGATACGGCCATTGCTCCGGTGAAGTTCAACAACGACTAGAACATGAACTAAAACTCATTGATTCGCTGGGATTTACGGCCTACTTCCTCATCTGCTGGGACATGCTCCGGTATGCACGCAGTAAAGGCTACTTCTACGTAGGACGAGGCTCTGGAGCCAACAGCATCGTGGCTTACTGCCTCTACATCACCAATGTGGACCCACTCGAGCTCGACCTTTTTTTCGAACGATTCATCAACCCTAACCGGAGTTCTCCGCCCGATTTCGATATCGACTTTTCATGGAAAGACCGCGACGATATCCTCCAGTATTTGTTCAACCGCTATGGTGAAGCGCATGTGCGCTTGCTTGGCACTTATACCACTTATCAACAGCAAGGTGTACTCCGTGAACTCGGTAAAGTATATGGCCTACCGCGTCAGGAAATAGAAGAGCTCCCGCGCTGGATGCACGAGCCGCCTCCGCAGGATAACAAACTCACTACCTCGCTTATACGCTACGCCAAGCGGCTGCTCGATACGCCTGCACACTTATCCATTCACGCTGGGGGGGTCTTAATTGCAGAAAAAACCATGCACCACTACTCCGGAACCTTCTGGCCACCCAAAGGATTTCCGGTCACGCAATGCTCTATGTTGGAAGCCGAAGACCTTGGCCTTTACAAATTCGACATCCTCAGTCAGCGCGGATTAGGACACATCCGGGATGCTGTGGACCTGATTCAGGAAAACAGAAAACAAGGGGTCAATATTCATGACATTCCCGGCTTCAAACGCGATCCGGCCATAAAAGCTTTAATAAGAGAAGGCCATACCCTCGGCTGCTTTTATGTAGAATCACCCGCCATGCGCATGCTCTTGAAGAAGCTAAGGGCGGAAGAATACCCGGATTTGGTTGCAGCGAGCTCTATCATACGTCCTGGCGTAGCCCGTTCTGGCATGATGAAAGAATACATCCTCCGATTTCGAATGCCGGAACGACGCAAACAAGCACACCCCGAATTAATGAAACTGCTGCCAGACACCTTTGGCATCATGGTGTATCAGGAAGATGTGATTCGGGTAGCGCACCACTTTGCCGGTATGAGCCTTGCCGACGCCGATGTACTAAGGCGTGGCATGTCGGGGAAGTTTAGGTCGCGGGAAGAATTTGCCCGCGTGCGCGAAGTCTTCTTCGAAGGCTGCCAAAAACAAGGTCATTCTGAATCATTGAGCAAAGAAGTATGGTTTCAGATTGAAAGTTTTGCTAGCTACTCTTTCTCCAAAGGCCATTCCGCCTCCTTTGCCGTTGAAAGCTTCCAAAGTTTATGGCTGAAAGCCCATTATCCACTTGAGTTTATGACGGCTGTCATCAACAACTTCGGCGGCTTTTACCGAACCGAATACTACATCCACGAGGCAAGACGCGCCGGCGCTCAAATAGAAGCGCCTTGTGTTAATCACTCCGGCCTGTTATCTCGCCTTCAAGGCCGTACCCTGTGGATCGGGCTCACCCATTTACAAGGGTTAGAGTCTGCATCCGTGGAAAAAATCCTAGTAGCCAGAAACTTGCACGGCTCCTTTCATTCGCTGGAAGATTTCCTGACACGAACCGGGCTATCCATCGAACAAACAAGAATCCTCATCCGCATAGGCGCTTTTCGGTTTACCGGCCATAGCCGACAGAACCTGCATTGGGAGCTATTCGGTTTGGCCGGGCAAGCTCAACCCGCCAACATCGCCGACTCCTCCACCCTATTCGCCATGCCTGCCGAACAGTTTAACTTGCCCCCGCTCGATGACACACCCACGGCTCGCGCATTCGACGAGCTTGAACTCCTCGGTTTCACCTTAAGCAGCCCATTTCTACTCGTGCCACCGGAAGCCTTGAACGACAGCGGCGCCCGTGCCAAACAATTTAAGGAGATGTTAGGGCAATCTATCTCTATACTTGGCTATCTCGTGACAGTGAAAAGCACACGCACCATCACTAAAACCCTCATGGGCTTCGGCACCTTCCTCGACCCTGATGGCGACTGGATAGACACGGTCCATTTTCCCGACACTTATTTGCAGCACCCCTTTAGAGGCAGCGGGTGCTATCGGATTAAAGGGAAGGTCACCGAAGAGTTTGGTTTTTTTAGTGTTGAAGTAGATTTCATGGAAAAACTTCCGGTAAGAAAACGGTGGGATTAGCCTCAAGGGTTGCTTAATAAAAGTTGATTTCCTACCTTCGCAGTCCTTTTAACGCAAATTATGCTTAAACCTTACGAAGCCGTATTCATCATGACCCCAGTTCTTACTGAGGAGCAGGTGAAAGAAACGGTAGGGAAGTTTGAACAGGTACTGAAGGAAAACGGTGCCGAAATTGTCTTCCAGAATCACTGGGGACTCCGCAAGCTGGCTTATCCCATACAAAAAAAGACCAGCGGGTTCTATCACCTCATCGAGTTCAAAGCCGATCCGACTTTAATCAGTCGCTTCGAGATTGAACTGAAACGCGATGAGCGAATTATGCGCTTTTTAACGGTAGCTCTCGACAAATATGCCGTGATCTACAACGAAAGCCGCCGCAACGGAAAGAAAGAGAAAGTTGAAGCCCCTGCAAACACTGAGGAGAACTAAGACATGATCAACAATCCATTTGCCGCAATGTCTCCTCGTGAGGAGGTTCGCAAGAAGTATTGCCGCTTCAAGAAAAATGGCATTAAGTACATCGATTACAAAGACGCTGACTTCTTGTTGAAATTCGTCAACGAGCAAGGTAAGCTTCTTCCACGTCGTATTACCGGAACTTCATTGAAGTATCAGCGCAAAGTTTCTCAGGCCGTTAAGCGTGCCCGTCACCTTGCTTTGATGCCTTACGTTGCTGACGCTCTTAAATAAAAATCGGGAGGACTATCATCATGCAAATCATCCTGAAAGAAGATTACAAAGGTCTTGGTTACAAGAACGACGTAGTGAAAGTGAAGAATGGCTATGGCCGTAACTTCTTAATCCCAAAAGGTATTGGCGTTATCGCTAACGACAGCAACCTTAAAATGAGAAACGAAGAAGTTCGCCAAGCTGAGTTTAAACAAGCTAAAATCAAAGCAGAAGCTGAGGTTATCGCAGAAAAAATCAACGGAATTACCCTCAACATCGGCGCTAAAGCTGGTGAATCAGGTAAAATTTTCGGTGCTGTAACCAACGTTCAAATTGCTGAAGCTTTAGCTGGTAAAGGAATCGCGGTAGATCGCCGTAAGATTTCTTTCCGTGGTGACATTAAAAATGTAGGTAGCTACGAAGCAGAAGTAGATCTTCACCGCGATGTGAAGGCTACCCTGAAATTCGAGGTTATCGCAGAATAATCAACCTGGATTTTCTTATCAAGCCTGCCCTAACCGGCAGGCTTTTTTTATGCTTCTATTCTCAAGAATCATAGCTCCAAGCTGCTTAAGTAAGAAATTTTCTTATTTTTCGAAGGTGGACGCACTTACTGAAGCAATCAACGCCGGACGTGATGATCTCGTAGATCAGCTCTTGTACCAACATCCGGACTGGGTTAATGCACAGGATTCAATAGGCAACAGCATGCTGATGCTCGCTTTGAATGAGCGTCAACCCTGGGTAGCAGGGGTTATCATCCGACACCGTCGGCGCTTTAGTTCTTGGGAACTCGCTGCTTGCGGACTAGAGGGAGACTTACGCAAGCAGCTTGACGAAAATCCGGCATCTATCCATGAATACAGCCCCGACGGTTACCCACTCGTGTATATGGCTGCCTTGTTTGGACAAGATGTTACGCTCAAACTACTATTGGAACGCGGAGCTAACCCCAATGCCCTAGCGAAAAATCCTAGCAAAATGTCGGCTTTGCATGCAGCAGCCTTAGAAAACCACCCTGAAGCAGCCAAGCTACTCATACGGTATGGCACCGCGCTCACCCATTGTGATTGTGATGGAAAAACTGCGGCTCAACTTGCTGAAGCACTAGAACATTATGAAGTTCTTAAGGCATTCGATACCGAAATTCATTGACAATACCGCATCATCTGGCGATAATTACATCTAATTTGCGGTATTACGGCCAAGGAATCTTAACTTTGCGCACGCACTAGCGTGTAATTAATGACTTCATTTTCAGATTTAGGACTTCGCCAAGAGCTATTGAGCGCCATCGAAGACCTCGGGTTTACACAACCCACCCCTATCCAGGAGCAGGCTATTCCAATTCTTTTAGAAGCCACTACAGACTTTGTAGGTTTGGCTCAAACAGGCACCGGCAAAACCGCAGCCTTTGGCCTTCCGCTCTTACACCATGTTGATACCCGACGCCGTGAGGTACAAGGGTTAATCCTTTCGCCCACTCGTGAACTTTGCCTTCAGATTGCTACTGACTTGGAACGCTATGCCGCACACATGCCACAATTGCGCATTTGTGCCGTCTATGGTGGAGCGAATATCCAACCACAAATGAGAACCCTCCGCGATGGTGTTCAAATTGTTGTGGCTACGCCTGGTCGCCTCATTGATCTTATCGACCGTGGCGCCATTAAACTAGATACTGTTTCATTTACTGTTCTCGATGAAGCCGATGAAATGCTTAACATGGGATTCCGAGATGACCTCGACTACATCCTAAGCAATACTACTGGTAAAAAATCGACTTGGCTCTTCTCTGCTACTATGCCCAATGAAGTACGTAGAATTGCCGCTCAATACATGACCGAACCAGCAGAAATTACGGTTGGAAAGAAAAATCAGACGGCTGCTAACATCGCTCACAATTACTTTGTAACTACTCAAGCTCATCGTTATGAAGTACTTAAGAGAATTGTAGATAGCAATCCTGGCATGTATGGCATCATCTTCACCCGTACCAAAATGGATGCACAGGATATCACTGAAAAGCTCATCCGTGAGGGGTACGACATCGATGCATTGCATGGAGACCTTAGTCAGCAACAGCGCGACAAGGTTATGGCGCGCTTCCGTGAAAAATCACTGCAACTCCTTATTGCTACAGATGTTGCTGCACGTGGTATTGACGTAGATGGCATTACCCATGTAATCAATTATGCGTTACCAGACGATATCGAGGTTTATACCCACCGTTCTGGAAGAACTGCCCGTGCTGGTAAATCCGGTATCTGCATTTCTATTGTTCACCAAAAAGAACAACATCGAATCCGTGATCTGGAACGCATGCTGAAAGTACCTTTCAACAAACTTCCTATACCTAATGGAACCGAAGTTTGCGAAAACCAATTCATGCACTTCATCAATAAAATTGTTGAGTCACCCCTCGATCATGGCGAATATGAACGCTACCTTCCACAAGTTCAAGAAGTGCTTCAGGAAATGTCTAAAGAAGAACTTTTGCAACGCGTAGTTGCGCTCGAATTTAGCCGCTTCCTTGCTTATTACAAAAACGCTCCAGATCTCAACCTTCACGATAGTAGAGACCGTAACAAAAAGCAAGACCGCGAACGTGGCGCTGCCAGCAATGATGACTTTGTTCGTTTATTCTTCAACATTGGCTCTAAAGACGGCTTCTATAAAGCAAGCTTTCTTCAGTTTGCCCTTGACGCTTCTGATATCAATAAAACAGAACTCGGTCGTATTGATTTGAGAGAGGTTTACACCCATGTTGAAGTTAATCCGGCTTTGGCAGACCAAATGATTAACGCCATTCATGGGTTAAAAGTAAATGGACGGAAAATCAGAGTTGAGTATGCCGATAGAAATATGAATAAAGGCCGTAGCGGTGGTGGCTTTAGCCCCCGAGACGGTGGTGGAGAAGGCGCTCCTCGTCGCGAAGGTGGAGGCGGCGGATACTTCCAAAACAAAGAAAGATCCGATAGACCAGAACGTCCCTCTTATGGAGACAAGAAAAAAAGCAAGAAATTCTATTAATGCTTCCAAGGAGCCCCAATCGGGCTCCTTTTTTATTTTAGTTAATTGGTGGCAATTACTTTGTGAAGGGCCATAAATCAATACTTAAAATTCAGCCATCAATTATTTTAATATTTAAAAATGAAAGCAGAACTTACACCCTGATTCTCATTTAAAATCAACTATTTAAAATAAGAGCCTTCTTCCAGTTATGAACTCGATTCAAAAAGTCAGGCATTTATCACCAGAGTCCCTATTGGAAAGTATTCCGGAAGACCAGCAATTTATAATGGAAAAACTAATGTGCTTAATTAGTGAAACACTACCGGAATGCGAGATAAAAATGAATTTCAATGTGCCATTTTACCGCAGGAAGAAAAACATCCTCTACCTCTGGCCATCGGCTATGCCCTGGGGAGGTATTACTTCAGGAGTTGCCATAGGCTTTGTTTATGGACACTTACTCCAAGACGAATCTCAGTGGTTGATGATGGGAAAAAGAAAACAAATCGGCATTCGAGTATTTCATCAAAGTAAGGAAGTGGACGAACAAGCAGACATGCTCAAATCCTTCCTTTTAGAATCAGCGATTATTGACGATCAACTCGCTCAAAACAAAAAAGGCCGAAATCGCAATTAAGCAATTCCGGCCTTCTCATTTCAACTAATTCTAGCTCAGCGTATAGCTTTTCTCGTTAAAACTGAGAGTTAGGATTTTCTTAATAATCCTTCTCATGCGACTTCTCTTCTTCGGTACTTCTCCAAATACAGATTCTAGCTTGTAAGGAGCAACCACATTAAGGAAAAGTGAGATGTTATTATGAGTAGCTTTTCTGAACAAGTTAAGGGAGTGATTATCAGAATCCGTCCAAACTTTGTTGGCTGCAGCAACTAATACAGAATGTGTAGCCTGACGTACTATTTGAACCGGGATAGGGTTGTCAATCAAAGCAGGCAATTCGAGAATAATCAATTTTGGATTAATCAATCCTGGATGGTCTTCAGGCAAAAAGTCACTTAAAGAGGTGTAATCAACGAAGTTGGTATGAATCACATAACTGATGTCGTTATTGGAAACCCTCTCTATATCACGGTAATTCTTGTAGTTGTTAACTGTAATGGGGTGAATAAAATATACACCGTCCATGATATCAGAGAACTTATTGAAAAGCTTACTTCCAACCCAGGTTTTACCAACTTCTGTTTTCGTTGAAAACAAAAGCAACAGGTTATAAGGCTGTGGATTATCCACTTTTCCAAATTCAATTTTTATACTCGAAAGCGTATGCTCAATGAGTGCTGCCTCTAGGTAATCCAAATCGATGAGTTTCTCAGAAGGATCACGCATAGGCAGCGCTCCCAGCATATTGAGTCCGGTAGCCTGTTCAGCTCTAGTGATCGATTTAAGTGTGTTATCGAGGAATTCAACCGTAACGAAAAAGCCGAGTGCCAATACAAAACCACCAATAAAGGAGATTACAATCAACAGAGGACGTTTAGAAGGCTCAGGTTTTTGAGGGAAGTAGGGCGCATCCACCATCTTCAGGTTAGAAGAAAGCTCGATGTTTTGTTGGCGCAATTGCGCCATATTAAGTCCATGAAGCAATTGCAGATATTCTTTCTCAATAATATCTACGTTTCTATTCAATCTATTAAGCGTTGAACCTAGAGGTGCGAATTGATTGTAAATCCCATCAAATTCCACCTTTCTCTTTTCAATAACACGCATTTTTGCTTTACTCTCATCCAAAGTCAGGATATTATCCAACCATTGATTAAGTAAATTTTGACGAGGTACCGATTCAATGGTGTTGTTAAGTCTAAAATACTCATCCACCAATCTTCTAATGTCCTCTTTGAGTTGCTCGGTTTTTGCAACCAGTTTAGAGATTTCTGCGGGATTTTCATTAGCAATTCTGGCATTCGCAAGAAGGAAGTTGGCACTTGACAATTCCGCTCGCTTTTCCATTAGCTTTTGAGTATTCATTAACACGACGCTCCTGGAGCCAATTTTATCCTCTAAGCGCTTGATTGCTGCCTCGGCAGACTCAATCTCCATTCGTTCGCGATAAATTTCCTTCTCTAATTCCTCTTTAGCTTCTGCGATGTATTTGGTTTGCTCGTCGTAATTGATGATTTTATTTTTTATTCCAAAATCTCTCAATTCATCCTCGGCGCCTTTCAACTTGCCGTAAGTTCTTGAAGTTTGATCAGCGAAATATCCAACCACACTTTCAGTTTCAGAGCCCTTATTTCTTTTATAACGAGACATAAACACATTGGATAGAGTTACCAATGTTTGCTGCGTTACACCCGGGTCATTTCCTTTGAAACCCAATTCTAACATATCAGAGCTCTGTTTACGAGCTACCGTCATGTTCTTGGTTATCGAGGATATTCCATAAGTAGGATTATCAGAATTGAGCAACGCGATTATCTCATTTTTATACTGTGCGTTTTTATAGCGAACGATATTACCAACGGTGTTCTCAAAAGAGTACTTATCCACTAGTTTATCCCTTAATCGCGCAGGTATAATTTCTTGTAATTCGCGAAAACCAGCTGAAGATAAAATTTCGGCTTTAGGTTGATTAAGCATTAAATGCTGAGCCAACAGACGAATGGCAACCTCTTCAATGGTTTCGCGTGCTTTAACCGTTGCGATAAGGTTATCAAAAGCATTGTTTACTGCAAAGTAATCCACACGTGTTTCTTCGGTGTTCATAATTGAAACACCAGAAGCTAAACCAGTGTACATCAAGCAGTTTGAAACATATTCTTTCTTTTCATTTCTTGTAAGAAAGAATACAACAAGCGCGAGAGTTAGGGGAAAGAGAACCAACCACCTCAGGTTTTTGATGATAATCCGTATAAAATCGACCAAACTCATGGGTAATCTAGTTTATTTTCTAAGTTTTGAAATGGAGACACCAACTGTAGTTTCTAGTTGATTGAAGGCTATGGTAAATGAGCGCTTAGCCATTTCAAAGTTATTCTCGTTGATGGTTACCGTTTGCATAATTTGGGTGTAAGCAGCCAAATCCAAGACTCCATCACGAAACGACTTTTCCGCTAAAACAAGGTTAATTTTGGAAGATTGAGTTGCTTCGTTGTGGATACGCATCAATCGATGAAAAGCCAAGACGTCATTATATTCTTGTATAATTTGGCGGCGCAAGACTAGTTCTGCTTCTTCCTTTTTAAACTTGGTGGCTTTCAACTCCATTTTAGTAGCATTGACCCTTTCTTGGCGGCCAAATACTTCATACAAAGGTAATCTGAGGTTCAATCCGAATGCAACTCCATTACTTAAAGTCGACGACTGGGTCTGTCCAAGGCCTGAATTTGATTGCAAGATCAAATCTTGATTGCCACCAGTTACATTCACAAATGGAATCATCCCATTCATCCAAGAATATCGATCCACGTTCACCTGATGTTCTGATTTGGCAATCATAGCATCGTTAACTTTTAAAGTTGGGCTATTCTTGAGTGCTATTTTTACAATAGAGTCAAGAGGCAGGAGCTGTTCCGCCAAATCTTCTTGAGTATCTCCTAAAAATGAGAGCTCATTATCCAGCAATAAAGAATCTTTGACCTGCGCTTTTGACTCTGGAGTTAAGGCCCAAAAAATCAGAAATAGAAAGCTATACTTTGGCCACTTCAAATACATATTAAACGTTTTCTTTTTGTAGAAGTGCGGGGATAGTTCGAAGTATGAGGATGATATCGTGCCAGAAGCTGTAGTTTTTAGCGTAATCATTATCGAGGCTCATGCGTTCTTCTTCAGACATGTCGCCCTTACCTCTTTTCATAACTTGCCAAAGCCCTGTGATTCCAGCTGGTGCTAGGAACCTTAACGAGAATTGGTCGGTAGTTATTTTTTCGGCTTCATATAGGGGTAAAGGGCGATTTCCAACTAGCGACATATCCCCTTTCAATACATTGAACAGCTGAGGTAACTCATCGATGCTGGTATTTCTTATGAATTTTCCAACTTTCGTGATACGAGGATCGTCCTTAATTTTCACGAACGCAGAACCAGCTTTAGCCTTCTTTATTCTGGCATATTCTTCCTCTGTTACCATTTGTCCATCCATGTAGAGTAAATCTGGATTAAGTAAATCCAAATCTCCTGAAAGCGTCTGAGTAGTTGCGGCAGAGTTTGACTCAGTTTCTGCAGCCGCAGCATTGTACTGATTGAGATGCGCAAGTTCTTTCAGTTTTGCATCGGCACCAGTGAACATGGAGCGGAACTTATAGAATTTAAATATCTGATATCCAGTACCTACTCTTAAGGAATAGTAAAAAACAGGACCTTTAGATTCTAATCTAATTGCGATAGCAACTGCCAAGAATAAAGGAAGTAAAAAGACCAGTGCTATGCTACACACTAAAATATCGAATACCCTTTTTGACAAGGGCATTTTGTACTTCAGTTGATCCGTATGCTTGATATCGATATGGGTATGTAACGCAGGTGGATTATCGATCAAATACTGAAATCTGAGCTTGAGGCCCGATACATCAGTTAAGTTATCGTAGATGTCATTGATACCCTCTTTGAGCGCAATGGAGGCTGTACGAGGGTTAACATCGTCCAGCAGAAGTACAAAAGGTAGCTTCCATTGGTGCTCATTTCTTAGCGTTCTAAGTAAAGGCAAACCATTAACGTCATAGAGATTACTTTTAGAAAAGAGTAAATCCACGGTTTGGTCATGCTTAACGGCATCAACGAAATCAAATCCACTCTTAAACATAACAATGTGGAATTCGTCGCCAAACTTCAGTTGGAAACTCTGATTGATTTCATGATCCTGACAAATGACTCCTATCGTTTTCATGTTTTCAGGTTTGGTGTTAGAAGACATGATTACAGTCTCAGACGGCGAAAAATGTTATCAATACGCGCATCCAATTCCTCCGGGTTGAACGGTTTTACTAGATAGTCATCAGCCCCTGCACGTAAACACTTGATTTTATCGGCGGTGGAATCATTTCCTGACAGGGTGATGAGAGGAAGTTCTTTAAAAAGTCCGCTGGTACGCACATGCCGGATAAACTCAATCCCGTTGATTTCCGGCATGTTGATATCCGCAACAATGATATCAGGAATGTTTCCTGCCTGAAGCCAACCTAATGCTTCTTTGCCGTTGGCTTTAGATACCACTTGGTATCGGCTACCGAAATAGAGTTCCAGTAACTTAAGAATCGTCTTTTCGTCATCAACAGCGAGAAGAACTTTTTTCATTGGCTCAGTTTAGTGGTTAGTGGGGATGAAAAGCTTTACTTGGAGACGTACATCACCTCTTTTACAGCGCGAACAATTTTATCGACACTTGGCAAGTAAGCTTGAACCAAAGGCAGTGCGTAAGGCATTGGAACATCGGTGCCGTTTACTCTCAAAACCGGAGCATCAAGATAATCAAAGGCATCTTTTTGAACACGGAATGCGATTTCTGATGAAATGCTTGCGAACGGCCAAGATTCATCGATGACTACAAGGCGGTTGGTTTTCTTGACAGAATCGATGATAGTTTTGGTATCGAGTGGTCTGATAGTACGCAAATCAATCACTTCAGCAGAGATTCCCTCCTTTTCAAGCGCTTCTGCAGCAGCAAGGGTAACCTTCATCATTTTGTTGTATGAAACTAAGGTTACATGATTTCCTTGACGTTTTACATCAGCTAGACCAATTGGTATAAGGTATTCACCATCAGGAACAAGGCCTTTATCGCCATACATCTGCTCTGATTCCATGAAAATAACCGGGTCATCATCTCGGATCGAAGCTTTCAGAAGACCTTTTGCATCAGCAGGATTACTAGGTGATACTACTTTAAGCCCTGGACAGTTGGCATACCAACTTTCAAAAACTTGGCTATGCTGAGCGGCGAGTGTTCCGGCTGAACCAGAGGGGCCTCGAAAAACCATTGGGATGTTGAACTGACCTGCAGACATGGAATACATCTTAGCAGCTGAGTTGATCACTTGGTCGATGGCTACTAAGGAGAAGTTGAAAGTCATAAACTCGATAACAGGACGGAGGCCATTCATGGCTGCACCAACTCCAATACCTGCAAATCCTAACTCTGCAATGGGGGTATCGATTACACGACGGGGGCCAAATTCATCCAACATACCTTGGCTTACTTTATAAGCTCCATTGTACTCGGCAACTTCTTCGCCCATAAGAAAAACGCGCTCATCACGGCGCATTTCTTCTACAAGAGCTTCCCGCAATGCTTCACGAAACTGAATTTCTCTCATTTATCGGATTTTAATTCACAATTATAAAGATTTAGAACGTCGTTTTTAGCTGAAACCGGGCAATTTCGTTAACCACGCGGTTTTAAAGGACGTATTTCGATATCAACGGGTAAATAATTGGCAGAAGTCTTAAGCATCCAATCGAGCATTTCTCCTAAATCTTCTGCCGCCATCATGTTTGAATGCGCGGTGATGGCCTCTACCCTATCAAAAAAGTTAGTATTCACAGAACCTGGATAAACACAACTAACTTTAATACCAAACTCTCTCAACTCTTTGTAGAGTGCGCTGGAAATACCTGAAACTGCAAATTTTGTAGCGCTGTAACCACTTCCCTGTACCACCCCATCTCTACCGGCAATGGATGCGATGTTGATAATATGACCTGCCCCTTGCGCTTTCATCACCGGAACTACTTGGCGAATGGCATACATCAAACCATGAACATTCACATCAAACATCTCATGCCATTGTTCAAGCGGCAGTTCTTCAACCCGACCAAACCAGCCCAAACCGGCATTATTGACCAATCCATACAACCTTCCACCTTCTAATTCGGATACAGTAGCCTCACAAACGGCTTTTACGTCATCGTGATTAGCAATCTGACAGTTAAAATGTTTAAAATCGGGGTGTTGGTATTCGGGGGCATTTCGGCTCCAGCTGACCACCTTAAACCCGCTTTTTAGTAACGATTTCGCAGTTTCGAGCCCTATTCCTTTGTTGGCTCCGGTAATGACGATGGTGTCACCTTTTTGTATTGACATGGTTAAAAGCTTGTTAATTGTGGAAGAATTGGCAAAAAACGCTGATTTAGATGCCTTTCAAAAATAAAATGAGACCTTCTTCTTTATTAAATTTGTAAGGTAAACCCAACGATATGAAAAAATCACTTTTTGCTCTTGCACTCGCAGGATTCCTGTTTGCAGGCATTAACAACGCAAATGCTTGTGACGACAAAAAAGCAGCTTCTGCCAAAGGCGCGAAAAAAGAAAACTGCTCTTCTGACAAAGCTTCTACTACAGCCGCCAAGAAAGATGGAAAATCAGAAGGTTGTGCTGATTCTAAAGAGGCAAAAAAAGGTGGATGCTGCTCTAAAGACAAAGCTGCTCCAGCTAAAATCTAAGCTAACCCGCCTTTATCTAACAAAAGCCACTAAACAGTGGCTTTTGTGCTTTTATACCCTGTTATCA
This sequence comes from Bacteroidota bacterium, assembly GCA_027484125.1. Lineage (GTDB taxonomy): Bacteria > Bacteroidota > Bacteroidia > UBA7662 > JAIXUI01 > JAIXUI01. The sequence continues at coordinate 28,883 of JAIXUI010000133.1, forward strand.
AGGACTATTTTGGTTATTTTTGAATCCTATGAAACATGTCAATGCGTACATCACTGCTCATCAGGAGCGTTTTCTCGATGAGTTATATGCTTTGCTTCGCATCCCTTCGGTAAGTGCCAATCCTGCTTACCGGGAAGATGTATTCCGATGTGCAGCCTTTGTTGCCGACTCTATGAAGTCTGCCGGGTTGGAACTAGTGGAAATCTGCCCAACTCCAGGATTTCCCGTTGTTTACGGTGAGAAAATCATTGATCCTGCACTTCCTACCGTTCTCATTTATGGACACTATGATGTGCAACCGGCTGAACCATTCGAACTTTGGCACTCACCACCGTTTGAACCTACCTTGAAAGACGGTAAGATTTACGCGCGTGGTGCCGCTGACGACAAAGGTCAGTTTTACATGCATGTGAAAGCTGTGGAGTTTATGATTGCCACCAACTCACTGCCTTGCAATGTGAAAATGATGATTGAAGGTGAAGAAGAGGTAGGCTCCGACAACCTGGGCAACTTCTGCCGCGAAAACAAAAAGCGCCTCGAAGCTGATGTCATTCTCATTTCTGACACTAGCATGGTGGCTAACGATGTTCCTTCTATCGATGTAGGGCTCCGTGGACTTTCCTACCTCGAAGTGGAAGTTACCGGACCCAATCGCGATTTACATTCAGGTGTTTATGGCGGAGCTGTAGCTAATCCAATCAACACGCTGTGTAAGATGATCGCCTCTCTCACCGACGAGAACAACCATATCACCATACCAGGCTTTTACGATTCAGTAGCTGAAGTAAGCATAGAAGACAGAGAAGCGATGGCTCAGATTCCTTTTTCAGAAAGCGAGTACAAAGCTGATTTAGATATTGAAGAAGTTCAGGGAGAGCAAGGATTCACCACCATAGAAAGAACTTCTATCCGTCCTACTTTAGATGTAAATGGCATTTGGGGAGGTTACACAGGCGAAGGCTCCAAAACGGTACTTCCTTCAAAAGCTTATGCGAAAATCTCGATGCGCTTGGTGCCCAATCAAACGTCTGACGAAATCACGGCTAAGTTTAAAGCGCATTTCGAAGCTATTGCCCCAAAGAGTGTGAAAGTAGAGGTGAGGCCGCATCATGGTGGCGAGCCGGTGGTTACTCCTACCGATTCTGTACCATTTAAAGCAGCTTCGGCTGCAATGGAAACCACCTTTGGTAAAAAGCCCATCCCAACGCGTGGAGGAGGAAGTATTCCAATCGTTGCGTTGTTTGAAAAAGAGCTCAAGTGTAAAACCGTATTGATGGGCTTTGGGCTTGATTCAGATGCTCTGCACTCACCCAACGAGCATTATGGGGTGTTCAATTACCTCAAAGGCATTGAAACTATCCCTTGGTTTTTCCATTATTTCAAGGAAATGAACTAACACCCAATAGACCATAATTAAAAAAGCCGGACATGATTGCCCGGCTTTTTTTATGGGATACAATTGGCTGTAAAAAAAAAGCCGCTGATAATCAGCGGCTTCGAGGTTTAACTAAAAGAGTACGATTAACGTACAGTATTAACGACAGTTTGGAAAGCAGCCGGATGATTCATGGCTAAATCAGCAAGAACCTTACGGTTTAGTTTCACTTGTTTGTCGTTGATTTTCCCCATCAATTGAGAATAGGAAAGACCTTCTTGACGAGCACCTGCGTTAATACGGGCGATCCAGAGGGTACGGAAATGGCGTTTTTTGGTTTTACGGTCACGATAGGCGTAAACACCTGCCTTTTCAACGGCATTTTTAGCGACCGTGTACACTTTGGAACGTGCTCCCCAATAGCCTTTAGCTAGGCTCATGATTTTTTTTCTGCGACGGCGGGAAGCCACGTGGTTGACGGATCTGGGCATCTTCTAAAATTTTAAATGGTTATTTTCCGATTGCAAGCAAACGCTTAACGTTATCTTCCTGAGTGTGGTGAACCATAGCGGTGTGAACGAGGTTACGCTTGCGCTTGGTTGATTTTTTAGTCAGGATGTGACTGTGGTAAGCGTGTTTACGCTTGATTTTGCCTGTTCCGGTAAGCGCGAAACGCTTTTTAGCACCGGAATTGGTTTTCATCTTGGGCATATCCGTAGAGTTACTTGGTTTTCAGTGATTTAGGAGAGATAAAGATGTGCATGCGTTTACCTTCAAGTTTAGGCATTTGCTCAAGCTTGCCTAATTCCTCGAGTTTTTGAGCAAATTGAAGAAGCAGCAACTCGCCTCTTTCTTTAAAAACAATTGCTCTACCTCGGAAGTGGACATAAGCTTTTACTTTAGCGCCTTCTTTTAAGAAAGTTTCAGCGTGCTTTAGTTTGAAGTTAAAGTCGTGCTCATCGGTATTGGGGCCGAAACGAATTTCCTTGACTACAGTTTTAACCGTATTGGCCTTGATTTCCTTTTCCTTCTTACGTTTTTCATAAAGGAACTTGGAGAAATCAACGATTCTACATACTGGTGGAAGTGCTCTATCAGTGATAGTGACAAGGTCAAGGCCTTGTTGATCGGCCATTGCCATTGCTTTTTCAAGAGAATAGACTCCGTTCTCTACATTTTCGCCAACAAGGCGAACTTCTGTAGCGGTAATCTGCTCATTAATAGGCAGTTCGTATTCCGGTTTGACCACTCGGGCCGGCTGTCTGGGTTTCAATTTCTGTTTATTTCCCTTTCGATTGAGTCGCGAACATACTGAACAAATTCTGCAATAGCCATACTACCGAGGTCTCCCTCTCCTTGTTTACGTACTGCAACGGTTCGTTCATTCTGCTCTTTTTCGCCGATTACAAGCATGAGAGGCACTTTTTGAACTTCCGCGTCGCGGATTTTCCGTCCGATTTTCTCGTCTCGATGGTCAGTGAAGCCGCGAATATCGTGATTTAATAATTCTTTTGAAACTTCATCGGCATAATCCCTGAATTTTTCGCTGAGTGGAAGGATCGCATATTGTTCGGGAGCCAGCCAAAGTGGGAATTTACCGGCACAATGTTCAATAAGAACTGCGGTAAATCTCTCCAATGAACCAAATGGTGCGCGGTGAATCATTACCGGCCGATGTTTTTGGTTATCAGAGCCTGTGTACTCCAATTCGAAACGTTCTGGCAAGTTGTAGTCAACTTGAATGGTTCCCAATTGCCATTTTCTTCCCAAGGCATCTTTCACCATGAAGTCAAGTTTCGGGCCATAGAAAGCAGCTTCACCTAACTCAGTGACGGTGTTCAAGTTTCTTTCAGCGGCCGCTTCAATGATGGCTTGTTCTGCTTTTTCCCAAGCTTCATCGGCTCCGATGTATTTTTCCTTGTTCTCAGGATCTCTCAAGGAAATTTGAGCGGTAAATTCAGAGAAGCCGAGTGCATTGAAGACATAAAGCACCAAGTCAATGACTTTAATAAACTCTTCCTTCACTTGGTCTGGTCGGCAGAACAAGTGTGCATCGTCCTGAGTAAAGCCGCGTACGCGAGTTAAGCCATGCAATTCTCCACTTTGTTCATACCGATAAACCGTACCGAACTCTGCGAAACGAAGTGGTAAATCGCGATAAGAACGTGGTCTGCTCTTGTAAATCTCACAGTGATGTGGACAGTTCATCGGCTTGAGGAAGTATTCCTCGTTCACATCAGGAGTGCGGATAGGCTGAAATGAATCTTTGCCATACTTGGCGTAGTGTCCGGAAGTCACATACAGCTCTTTTGAACCAATGTGGGGCGTTACCACAGGAAGATAACCTGCTTTAATCTGAGCTTTCTGCAAAAATGCAATGAGGCGTTCTCGCATTAATGCTCCTTTGGGTAGCCAAAGCGGCAAGCCCATGCCCA
>JAIXUI010000059.1 GCA_027484125.1 Bacteroidota bacterium
GTGGTGACATCATCATCAATAGCCAATACGAAGGAATTACTACAACGAACTGAAGCTCTTGGTATAGAAATTCCGGTTATGGATCCACCGGGGGTACCAGCAGAGGCCCCGTAACTGGTGCCGAAATCAGGGCTATTGGGATTTGTAATAATTCCGGGATTACCGGCACTTGCGTCGATAAAGGTACCTATGGGGATGTTATTACGGAACATGACAACGCCGCCACCTCCACCGCCACCCGGACCGTGCGATTGTGGGTTGTTGGCATTATCCAGACTACCTCCAAATCCACCTTTCACCGAAACCCTAACCTGACCAAAAAAAGTGTTGACATCAAGCACAACTGTTCCACCTGCTCCACCTCCAGCCGAGCCGTCACGACCAGTTAATAAAGTCTGACTTTGGCCATTGGCTGTGATGGTATTTCCGGCTGTAAACAAACGATTAGTCATCAAGATAACTAACCCGCCTCCATTACCGCCTTTACCTCCTTGTCTAACAGATTCGTTTTGGTGAGCTCCACCTGCCCCTGATCCAGGCCAAAAGAGATTGAAATTGTTAGTATAGCCGGCACCAATCCCTCCAAGCCCCCCCGTAGCTTGTGGAATAAAACCATTTGATAGAGCAGCTGTAGATTCATTTCCACCTTTCCCTCCATTACCAAAATTAGCTCCACCTCCACCTCCAGTGTTGTGGTTGTTTCCTCCGCCACCACCCATGTATAATTTCCCTCGACCTCTTTCTTTAAACACTGAAATATTAACTATCGATTCCCCTTTCATACCTGCTTGACCCGTTTCTGTATTTCCGGAAAGCAAGTTGTTGAAGAAATAATTCTGCAAGCCAAATTGAACAAATGGAGTTGAAGGATCTCCACCTCTAAATCCGCAGGTATCCAAGTTGATGTTTCCCCCTAATATGAGGGTATCAATAGCATTCAGGATTAATATCCCCCCGGTATTTCCATCCCAAGGCTTGGCTGTCACTACACCAATAGTCGTGATTCGTGGCGCAGTTGGTATGGATACAATTTGAACACGATTGTTAGGTTCATAATTAACAAGCGTCTGAAAACGCAAAACCAAGGTATCCTGGATTACAGTATCCACTTCATTGATTTCTATTTTTCCAGCGTTGCCTGTACTGATCAGGTTTCCAAATGCAGGGCTATCAGTAGTGTCGATAGCAGCACCTTTCATTTGTGCGATGAGAATCTTTTCTCCTCTCACAAACTGTTTTAACTCAAGTGAGTCCCCAATTAGCGAACACTGGCCAATAAACTGCTTAACGGCAGCATACTTATTCACTACACCCGGACCAACCTGTAAGTTCTGAGACCAGGCCAGCTGAAAGCACATCAAAGCGATCAAGAGTGTACTTAATTTCTTCATAATACAAAAATGTCCATAATTTTCTCAACAACATGGCGTGTTTATCTTTATTAGATAAAATTCTATTATAAACCGATAAGTCGAATTAGTCGAGGAATACTACCTCAAATGGGTAAAACCCATGTATGTAATCCATGATTTTTTCTCCATTCATCCATCAAATGAACGGCTTCAAAATCGGTGTCAACAGGCAGTGAACATACCCTCAACAAGCCTGAAGGCCCAGGAATAATGGCTGATTCAATCCCTTTGGTGGATAAAAAATCCATCCATTTACGAGCGTTTTCCTCTTTTGAAAACACTCCACTTACTAATACAAACGATTCCGAGGAGATTTTTGCTTCTTTGAAATAGGGATTTTCCTTAATGCTTTGTGAAGCTTTCGTTCCATTTATTAGGGCTAATTCTTCCTGAAAGTCAGCTATCTCAATGGCCCCATTTCCTAGGAATGCACTTGCCTTTTCAAAGGACGATTGTTGATAAAACACTGCAAAAATTGCCAGTAAAAGCGCCACTACGGCTATCTTTCTCCAATTAAATGGCTCTTTTTTCCCTACAGCGTAATTCTTGGATGGAAGTACTGACCTGATGGTAGGGAGTGTACCAATGCTTAAATCCGTCTTTTGAAAATTCCAGCTATTGTCAAATTCAAATTTTGAGTTAAGCTCTTCTTCATGCTGCTGAATCCATTTCAGAACTTCCGGATTTTCACGATAAAAGTTGAAGTCTTCCTCAGATTGTTTGGCACCCAAACTAATTCGTTCTAATGCTATTGATGGTGGGGATAAAACGCCATCTTCCGAATAAGCAGCAGGAACTCTAACTACTTTAACAGAGCCAATACCAGGCAAGTAAGCAATGCCCTGATAACGCAAGTGTTGAAGTAATCGTGCTGGTAACATCATTTCTTAAAGTTGAAGACTCAGACCGGCAAGAACCTGAAGTCCGTAACTGGGATAATTGTACCAACGAATATAGCGCATAGAGGCTAAATTCATGACTTGCAAAAAGATCTTGGTTTTTTTATTGTAGGTATAGGTTAATTGGCTATTGAGGTCAATCAACCAGGGAAAAGTCACTTTCTGGTCTGATAAGTTAAGGGCTGTAATCCCTTCAAGGGCGGCGGCTTCCAGATTTAAATGCCATTTTTCTTGAATTCGATAGCGAATTTTTGCGTCAATTAGCCAACGAGGCGTTTGCCAAGCAGCTTGAATGGTGTCAAGGATTAGATGTCGATACCTTATTCCTGACTCCAACATCCAATCATCGTTTAGTTGCCAATGGTAACGGACATCAGCACTAAATTGAGCTGTTATTGGGTCATATTCCGGTATCAGCTGAGGACCTTCATTTTTGAAAAAAATCCAATTGTCTCTTCTGAGATAACCAAGAGAAGCGGAAACAACGCTGCTTGAACCAAGCCTCTGCGAACCAGATAGTTTAAGTTCTATCTGAGGACTGTTTAATAATCGAGGATCAACTCCAACAAATGGACTTTGAGCGACAAGACCGAAAAAAGTATTGACTTGAACATCCCCTTGAAAAATCAATCCCAGGCTGGTGTTTTGATCAGCGCTTTTCCAATTGAAATAAACGTCAGGGAATAGCCTAAGCTTATTTTCAAGCGAATCGCCTACATAAACCATTTTCAAACCAAGTCCAGCTTGCCAACTTTTATCCCCTAAAATGTACCGGGGAGCTACTTCAAACAGGTTTCTGGTCATGCCATTGGTCAATCCCTGATAGTTTGAAAAGAAATAGCGAACGTTCCAATCAATAAGTTGATCAGCAAAAAGTATTCGTCCGTTTGCATTTAACTGGAACTGCTGCTCTGCTTGACCAAGTTTATCATTAAGCAAATGACTAAGCAACGAAACGTTAAAATTTTTACCTAAAGAATCAATCGGTTGTTTAGAAGCATTCGCTTGAAAAGTAAACAAGTTGTAGTGCTGGGCTGTAGGCTCAGGCGCCACCCCTGAAAATCCGGCCACATCGGTACTGTCAACACCATAATAACGAACCGATTGACGATCATAGGCAATACTACCTGCATATCGCCAATCTTTCGCAAACAAATGCCCGGAAATACCTGCATAAGTTTCGGAGTAATTGACGTTGCGAAAAGTAACTCCATCGCGTTCAACTGAACCGGATGAACTAAAATGCCTTCCATTCAGACTTAAATCCCAATTCTTATTGTTAATCGTGTTTAAGTTTAGTCCTATAAGCGGGGAGTTATACGAACCATAACCAACCGTAATGCGGTTTGACTTACTCCTCAATTCAGGATCAATCAATGCTTTAGACAATCCTACAGGATTTGGTTTAAAGTCTCCCGGATTGAGATTTTGAGCTGGTTTATACTGAAACTTGGGTCGTTCTGCATCAAATTGGGGCAATTCAGGTTTGAGTTGAAACTTTACAGCTTCAGCAAGGGAAGGCTGATATTGGCGTGTTAATCGAAGTGAATCAACTTTAAACTCATCATTTCGCTGTCCAAAAAGAGAGATTGGTAGTGCAAGCACACACGCAAGTAGAAGATTGATTTTCATTGTTCCTCCTCCTGTTGTTGAACGGCAGACTTTTTAATTTGATCAGCGAGGGCTTTGGCTTCAGCTACCACTTCTGGACCGTCGTGATTTTCAATCACTGAGTTAAGCGTTGCCAAAGCCTGGGGATTGTTTCCTTGTGCGTGATAAACTCTGGCAAGCAGAACAAAACCTCTTGCAACCCAGTTATCGTGATAGGGCATTTTCGCAGCTAAGTCGAAAATGATGGTTTGAGCAGCTGACCATTCTTTTCGCATAAAATGAGTCTTAGCCATAAGATAGCGAGCTTGAGCCGCTTTCACATTCTTTTGCGCTTCATACACTTTGGTGAACTCTACCATAGCTTGCGCAAAATCCCCATTTTCTAACGCCAATTGCCCCAATATCAAAGCGGCAGATTGCTTGGCTTCAGTATTCGCTATATCAAAAGACAATACTTTCACTGCAAATTGCTGAGCCTTAACCTTTTGATTAAGTCCAAAATGAAGCTCCATTAAGCAAAGTGTAGCTTCTAATTGTGCAGCTTTACTTTCACTTAGTTGAAGAATCCGCTCGGCTGCTTCAATGCTTCCTAAAGAATCTTTAACTCCTCTTTTAAGTTGCATTTGCTTGATTAAAGACTTTTCTGTGAAACCACTAACTGGCTGGGCACTTACATACCCATAATCAGCTATAGCTTTCAACGTATCCTTAGATTTTTCGTAACACTCCCCTCTTAATTGGTGGGCTTGTAATGAAAAATATCCATCTGGAAACTTGGTTAGATATTTACTTAACTCTTTAATTGACTTAGTACAATCGCCTGACTGAGCTACTTTCATAGCAGATTCAAAGCTTACTGAATCAACTTCCGAAGTTGAAAAACTAACACTTGGAACCGTTTTTAGAAAATCGTAGAACTGATCAACCTCGTTTTTTGCAATGTAAATGGCTTTTATGCCTGCAATAGCATCTCTAGCTTCAGGACTTTTGGGTGAAGAAGTTACTGTTTTACGATATGAATCAAGGGCTAAATCATCCTGATCGCTGTTGTAATAAATGAGCCCTTTTAAGTTGTAAGCTTTTCTGATGTAGTTACTATTCGGCCTTGAACTGATGAGCTTATCTAATTGTACCAGCGCTTCTTGAGGTTTGTCGAGAGATACATAGGTATTAGCTAAATCCATATAGGCATTATCCGAGTAAGCAGATTGTGGAAATAGTGTAATCAAGCGTTTAAGTAACTCGATTTTTCGGTCATTTTCTGCTCTTAAGCCGTGTATAGTGGCTTTTTGATAAAGGGCGTAATCGGTTCCCGGCGATGACCTATTGATTACCCTATCGTAAAACAACAAGGCTTTGGGATAATCTGCTACAGCAAATGCTGCATCGGCTGTTCTCGCAAACATATCCGGAATCAGTATCTTATAGTCGTCATTCTGGTTATATCGAAGCGAGGATTTCTGAAACAACTCATAGCCCGCTTCCCACTCTTTAAGTGCCGAAGAATAGTTTTTGGAGGAATAATGGACATATCCCAAAGTATATCGGCTACTTAATTCACTAACATTCAATGGTAAATCTTGTCTTGGATTCGACTCAAGGAAGGTTTTATGCAAAGCGAGTGCTTCCGATAGCTTACCAGATTTAAAGGCTGATTCACCTGCCCAAAATGCAGCCATCGATTTTATTTTATCATCGTAGGGATGTTCTAGTGATTTCCTAAAAAACTGCAAGGCTTGTATGAAATCGGATTCATTGAATAGCTCAATTCCCCTGAAGTAAGTGACTTGCTGAAAAACTTTTCGGTTTTCTACCGACTTGTCTTCAACACTGTCGAGTACCTCCACCGCCTGTCTAAAATTTCTGGACGAGAGGAGCAACTTACCGGTCATATTGCGCACATCATCGTTGTATTTCGACTTAGGAAACATTTGAACAAACTGCTGAAGCGCTTGCAGGGCTTGAGCTTGCAGCCCTAATTCTTGTAGAAGTCGAGCTGAATTGTAGGCAGATAATTCCTTGATGTTTTTATTAAAATTGAGCTCTGATGCTAATTCAAAACTCTTTTGCGCTTTGTCTTTTTCCTGTGTAACCAAGTAAGATTCTCCTACTAAATAATGAGCCATTTGTGAGGTAGAATCTTGTTTGGTAAAGAATCGGTTCAAAAGGCTAATGGCTTCTTTGGTTTGCTTGACTTTCCAAGCTGAAAATCCAGCTTGGTAAGCTTCTACATCTCCCGGTTTACTGGTTTTTTCAAGATAGATTTTGAAATAAGTCCACGCTTTTTCAAAATCTTGTTTCATATAATAGGCTTGTGCGGTAACTAATGCAAAAAGTTCGCGTTGTTTCTGGTCTTTGCGGTCAGCTCCGGGAAGTGTTGCCTGAATGGCTTTATCGTAATCTTTTTGCAAAAAGTAGAGCTGTGCCAACAGCAAAGAGGCATTAAGCCCGTAGTGCTTACTATTGACAACCTTATTGAGGAATTCAGGTACTTTACTGTAGCGCTCAAGTTTAAAGCTGGCATATCCAGTGTAGTAGTTGGCCATTTCCTCCAATTCCGATTGAGGATTTCTGATTTGCTCCAAAATGTTAAGCCCGTCTTTAAACTTGCCTTTTTGAACCAAGGCCACTCCTTTCATGATCTTGAGTTGTTCGGACTGAATGGCATCTAAAACCTCTTCAGAAATCGGCGGAAATGCAATTACCGCATCCCATTTTCGAGCTTTAAACTCGTGTCTAAGCCAATAATAAAAGGCTTTATCTTTGAGAAAATGGGTGGGATATTGTTTGACAACCCTGTCTAACTGGTTAACAGCATCATCATTGCCGGATTCGGCAGCACAGAAAGCGAGGAAATAATGCGCTATGGGGAGGTCACCATTCCCTTCTTGCTGTACGATATGTTCGCGATGCTTGATCCATCTATTAAAATGAACACTTGAGGCTGCGTACTGCTTGGCTTCGAATAAGTCTATACCTTCTCGAATCTCTAAACTTTGGGGTTGAAACCAACGGTTAGCTTGGGCAAATGTCCCTTGGCTCCAGAGTAAACACAACAGGAAAAAAAGCATCCTGCCGAGTAACCTGCGGTTAATCATGCGGTTAATTTAACACATTACGTATGGGTAACGTAGAGAAATTAAAATTGATACGTGATACCAAAACTTGGTAAAATCGGCAATTGATTAACTCTGGTGTATCTGATTCTATCAAAATAAAAGATATTCTCCCTATTGTAAGTGTTGGTTACACTGAAATTACATTCAAGTTTTTGCTTGCCAATTTCTAGTTTATACTTCACACCCATATCAAGTCGATGAAAATCAGGAAGTCTTCCACCATTAAGTTCTCCGTAGGCAATTCCCAACTGTCCGTTTTGATTGAGGATGTTACCACCTAAATTATTGATGAAGACTTGCTCAAAGAAGCCTTGTGTTTGGGTGAATGGGAAACCTGAGCCATAATTCCAACGAGCAGAAATTTCCCAGTTTCTCTTTTTACCGGCAGTATAAGTAGCGACCAGGTTGACATTATGACGGCGGTCAAAATTGGGTGCGTATTGTCGTACTCCATCATCTCTTGTCACATAAGTAAGGGAGTAAGTAGTCCATAAGTACCAACGTTTGCGCTCGTATTTCACCCGTAAGTCCGCCCCGTATGCTTGACCTGTTTCTATGATAAAATCTTTACGCTGAAATTCAGGTTTATCAGCAAACTGAGGAAGGTCGTCATAAATTTTATCCCGGTTAAGGTTGGTCATTTGGGTAAAGTCTTTTAAAAAGACCTCTGAGTTAATTTCAATGTTTTCTGTCAAATCATATTCTACGCCTCCAAGGATATGATTGGCTCTTTGAAGCTTATCTTTTAATTCTTCTCCTTTGAAAGTCCTAGGCAGGTTGTCGGGACCAGCGAGGAATCCATAAAATAGGTTCACCACATCCCTGTCGGAAGCCGCTGCAATCAAGTTTTGTGAATACATACCACCTGCTGCTTTTAGCCTGATTCGCTCGGTAAGATTAAACTTCAAGCCGAACCTGGGCTCAAACGAGGTGTTGGCTAAGGTGGGGTAATATTGAATTCTAAACCCTGGCTCTACCACTAATCGTTTCGAAACATATCGATACTTGACAAAACCTGCGATTTCAGTGTTGTTGATTTTCTGCTCTAAACGTCTTCCAACAGAATTAAAAAAGGTGAAGTCGGTGGAGAATGACACAAGTTCAACCCCATAAGTTAACTCATCGCGACCATTGAAGTGGCTGAAGTTTAACCCACCATTGAAACCACCAATGCTGGATTGCCTTGGACGACCGTCTGCTTCTTGTTGGGTGATGTCATAAGCGGAATAGCCGAAATTTCCTCGAATCAGGGTGGTACTGGAACCAGGCACTACAATAAAGTTGGTTCCAGCTCCAACCGAATTCCATCCTATATCCGCGATATTTCGAAAGTTGACCCGGTCTTTAAAATTGAAACCAAAAAGGTTCAGTTTACTTCCATTATTGGTTTTAAACGAAACCTTACCATACAAATCAGTAAAGGAAAATGGAAGTCCCCCGGTATCTGCATAACTGTAAAGCACTTTAGAGGTCTGATCTAAGTAAGAAGATTTGGCCGAGAAAAGGAAAGTGGGTACAAAATCATCATCTGACTTATGTTTACCAAGTGGCCCTTCTAAAAGTAATCTTGACATAAACGGACTCGCTCCAATTTTTCCGGTCAATCTATTTTGGTTGCCATCTTTGGTGCTCACATCCATCACCGCAGAGATTCTACCGCCATATTCTGCATTAAAGCCACCGGTATGAACGTCGGCTGTTTTGATGATATCTGTTTCAAACACTGAAAACAAACCGATGGAGTGAAACGGATTGTAGATAATCATCCCATCAAGCATCACTTTATTCATTACTGGAGAGCCACCTCGGATGTATAATTGCCCGCCTTGATCGCCGGTGAATACTACCCCTGGTAATACCTGTAAGTACTGAGCAATGTCAGGCTCCCCACCCACCGATGGTAACTGTGCGATTTCCTTTGCTGTCACTGTTGCAACTGCAACATTAACTTTCTCTCTGTTTTCTTCTCTTTTGGAAGAAACTCTTATCTCATTCAAGCTAATTTGCTTCTTCTTGAGCATGAGCTTCTTGCTGATGATTTGACCAGCTTTCAAGGATACGTTTACCTGTATAGTATCAAATCCCAAGTAAGAAGTAGAAAGGATATAATTGCCTGGTGGCACTTTGGTGATACTGAAATAGCCATCACCATCGGTAACAGCTCCGAATCGGGTACCCTTCAGTACAACGGTAGTAAAAAGTATCGGTTCTCCGGACTCTTTGTTATAAACAAACCCTCTCACAGTAGCGGTAGTTTCTTGCGCTTGAAGGTGGTAAAGAGAGAGAAGAAAAAAACTGAATAACAGAAGAAAGTATCTGGAGATGCGGTAGAGTCGCTTCATGGCCGCCGAAAATAGGCAATAGCAAGTAAAAAACGACTTTTTACAGGGAAATTAACGCATTCAAAAACAAAGTATGTTCCAACACGTTTTACGATAAAAAGCCATGGAAAACACCCCTATCATCGCAAAAGAATCCATCAAAGGACTTATTTTTCCCAAAGATGCCATCAACAACCCAGCTCAAAGGCAAGAGCTTGCCTCACTGGCCGAACGTGCCATGGTCCTTGGAAACACAGAACATGGAAAAGTGAGCATCATTTTCCATTCTGCTCAAGGAAAACATAAAGTAGAAACCACTATATGGGCTGCAAATGAACAAGATATCACACTGAAAGGTGGGGTAATAATTCCACTTACTGCGATAGAATCGATCAATTTGTAGGCTTTTTCTTCATGTACAAATAACGAATGCTGGTGTTTTTAATCTCCCATTCTTGTTGAAAACCGGCATTTTCCATTGACTCTATGAGCGGTTTGGTGAGTGTGTTACCTTGACAGTAAGCTTCTCCAACTTGTGGCAAATGTTGGTAGTTCACCCACAACACGCCTCCATTGTTGTTGCAATATTGAGCAAGTAAACCGGGCAATATCGGACTGACTTCATCGGCTCTTCCTTGCATAATTAATAGGTCAAAGTTGGAGGCCGGAATCTTGCCTGCTTGCCATGGTTGAAGTAAAAGGTACCCGGGGAAATCTTGTGGCCAAGGTTGAGGAAATCTCTTTTCTGGAGAAGGTATCTCTGGCAGGCTCCAATGCAATCCTAAAACTTCGGCCTCCTTACTTAATAGCCTGAATGTTAGTTGACCATGATACATCCCATAATCAATGACTTTAACACCTCGTTTAACTCCTAACTTTTTAACAACCGAGTCGAGCATCAAAACTTGGTCGGTTGGTGGTTGAATAAACGCTGCTTGCTGTTGATGGAAAGCTTTCCAGTTAGTCGTTTCTTTGGACGATGATTTCACCTTACATCCATAACCAAAACCAACTATCAGCAGCATTCCCAAAATTCGGGCGGGTAATTTCATGGTGCAAAGGAAATGAAAATCGATGCTAACCTTAGCTTGGACTGAAGAATATGAACTCTCATTGCCGGAAGGACATCGCTTCCCGATGGCGAAGTACGGATTGATTCCAGATCAGCTGATTTATGAAGGCACCATCACAGAAGCTCAAATTTTCAGACCAGAACCGATAGTAGAAGAAGTGCTACTCCTTACCCATTGTACTGATTACATCCGAAGATTTCGAACTGGAAATCTTTCAAAAGCAGAAGTAAGAAGATCTGGTTTTCCTTGGAGTCCTGAATTGGTGGCAAGAGAATATAAAATCACTCAAGGCTCTATTGATGCGATGTTTAGAGCCCAAACATATGGGGTAGCATTCAATGTAGCCGGCGGAACTCATCATGCGTTCAGAGATGCTGCTGAAGGATTTTGCTTTTTTAATGACTTGGCAGTTGCAGCCAACTACTGGCTTAGCTTATACCCCAAATCCAGAATTTTGATTGTCGATTTGGATGTCCATCAAGGCAATGGTACTGCTTCAATTTTCAAGCATGAAAATCGGGTTTTCACATTCAGCATGCATGGCAAAAACAACTTTCCTCATCGCAAAGAAGTTTCAAACCTCGACCTTCCGCTCCCAGACCAAACCGGCGACCAAGCCTTTCTTGAATTACTCAATCAAAGTTTGCCACAGCTCATTCAAACGTTTAAACCCCATCAACTGCTTTATCTCTCTGGTGTAGATGTACTCGAAACCGATAAGTTAGGGAAGCTTGCTTTAAGTAGAGCGGGATGTATGGCACGAGACCAAATCGTATTCGAATGTGCAAAAAAACATCAAATTCCAGTTACGGTAAGCATGGGAGGAGGTTATTCTAGCCGCTTAACTGATCTTGTTGAAGCACATTGCAACACTTACCGAATTGCCAATGACCTGTTTTTCTGATTATATTTCGACACTTTAAAAAAATGAAAAAACACTGTTTTCTACTCTTACGAACCTTATTCATGATGGTTCTGCCTTTCTACTGTTTAGCTCAATCCTTCGAAGGAAGCATCAGATATAGCATGCAGTTAAAAGGCAATGGCAGTGCTGAGTTAGCTGCGGTTTTACCTAAAGAAATGAAGCTTAAGATAAAAGGCGACAAAATCAGAACTGAAATTGTGGGGGGTATGATGGAAAGTATGATGGGGGTTATGATTTCTAACCCTGCCAAAGGCGTGAACTGTATCCTCAACAATACCATCAAAATGGCCTACACCTTAGACGTGGATACGAGCAGTTCAGATGAACCTGTTGGCTCGCAAGCTACCGGGAAGAAGGAAAAAATTGCCGGATACAAGTGTGAAGAACTCATTATTGAAATGGCCAATGGTGAAAAAAGTGCAGTTTGGATTACCAATCAACTGCAATTCCCCAAAATAAAAGGGTCACAACAAAATGGATTGACCAGATTTTTAAGTATTATTCCGGGAGGCAGTGGAATGCCTATGCGCGTATCACAAAAGATAGGCGATAGTGAATTGATGATTGAAGTAATCGAGGTAAAAAAAGAAAGAATCAACGACCAGCTATTTGAAATACCAGAAGGTTTTCAAACTACGCCATTTAATCCGTCGCTTTTTGGAGGAGACGAAGGAGATGAATAACACTGAAAATCTAGCTGAACATGTCAATCCTTGGAAAAGAATCAGCTCCAAAGTGGCATATGAAAATCCTTGGATAACCGTTTTTCACGAAGATGTGCTCAATCCTAATGGGAATTCGGGCATTTATGGAAAAGTTCATTTCAAGAATTTAGCTATTGGTATTGTGCCCATAGATGAAAATGGAATGACTTGGTTGATTGGGCAGTACCGCTACCCATTGAATCAATATTCATGGGAAATTGTAGAAGGAGGAGGAAAAATCGGCATAGCACCTCAAGAGTCAGCCAGAAGAGAGTTGAAAGAAGAATGCGGATTAGTTGCTGGAGAATTAAGGGAAATAGTTCGTTCACATCTTTCTAATTCTGTTTCAGATGAATTAGCTATTTTATATGTAGCAACCAACCTTACTCAAGAAGAAGCAGAACCAGAAGACACTGAAATGCTGGCGGTAAAAAAAATACCTTTAAAAGAGGCATTTACCATGGTGGAAGAGGGTAAAATCACTGATTCGATGAGTGTCATCGCACTTCAGCACTTAAAAATTGAATGGTTAGAAGGCAAACTAATCCTACCTTAAACACATTCACTTTTTATCATCAAGCCTACTTTTCGGTCTATAGGAAAAGTAAGCGGGCCATCTGACTCAAAAACGGAGGGTGAAATCCAATGAAAACGCACCTCGCCTTCTGAAGGAAAACTTTCATCCCAATCAGAAAACATAGAATCTTTGATGTTAGCAAGTTTAACCAAGTAGTAGACAGAAATGATTTGCTGCTGTGAGTTAAACGCCGATATCTGAAAGAAATCAGTGGTATAAAAATGTCTGAGAAGGTCAATTTCAGCACCTAGTTCTTCTCTAAACTCACGTTTGAGGGCATCTGCAATACCTTCTCCCCACTCTAAACCACCCCCTGGGAATTTAAGCATGGGCATTTGATTCCAACATTCAGAAGTTATCAATACTTGTCCAATTTGATTGAAACAAATACCGTAAACCCTTATAACAAATCTGTTCATCAATAAAAAAGGGGGCTAATGCCCCCATCGACCAATTAAGCTAAAGTAATTAAGCTTCTTTGTTCTTGCGCTCTTGGATGTCAAGGCGCATTTCTTGGCATTTGTTCTTAAGGTCTTGAAGACCTTTACGAACGCGTGTACCAGCAGCGCTGTTACCTTTGTCGTAGAACTTAATGAAGTCTGCCTCCATGGCCATGACCATCTCTTTCAGGGAGTTGAATTCGTTCATAAATCGCTCGTTTGTTTGGTTCAATCAAATTAAAGTCAAAATACAATTACAACCAACTGTATTTAAGATTTTTTCAAATTTAATTGAAAGATGCTATGGATTCTGCTTCATAAGCACCACTTTCAAGCTTCTTTTTGACTTCAGAGAAGGCTTGAAGGGTTTGGTCAACGTCTTCGAGCGTATGAGCTGCTGTAGGAATGAGGCGAAGCATGATTTGTCCTTTAGGAATAACCGGGTAAACAACCACTGAGCAGAAGATATGATAGGTTTCTCTCAGATCAAGCACCAAACTGGTTGCCTCGCCAAGTGAACCACTCAGGAATACAGGGGTAACCGGAGATTCAGTTTTACCCAGATTAAATCCTCTTTCCCTCAAACCATTTTGAAGTCGGTTTACTACGGTCCAAAGTTGATTTTTCAACTCAGGTCGAGTTCTAAGCAATTCCAAACGCTTGAGAGCACCTATGGTTATGGGCATAGGTAACGATTTGGCAAAAATTTGAGACCGCATGTTGTACTGTAGAAAGCGGATAATTTCTGGGGAAGAGGCAAAGAAAGCGCCCACACTGGCCATAGATTTTGCAAATGTGCTGAAGTAAACATCTACTCCCTCTGTACAATTTTGCGCTTCGGCGGTACCTGCTCCAGTAGCACCCATGGTTCCGAATCCGTGCGCATCATCTACAAGTAATCTGAAATTGTAGCGAGATTTCATGCTAACAATTTCACTTAACTTGCCTTGAACGCCTGACATGCCAAACACCCCTTCTGTGATCACGAGAATTCCACCTCGGTGCTCATTTTCTTCGATAAGGCGAGTTGCGCGTTGAAGTTGTTTCTCCAAGCTTTCCATATCATTATGGAGAAACATAAACCTTTTTCCTTGATGTAGCCTAACACCATCTACAATACAAGCATGAGATTCTGCATCGTAAACGATGACATCATGACGATCAACTAAGGCATCTATGGCAGATACAATTCCTTGATAACCATAATTGACCAGTAATCCTGCTGGTTTTCCTACAAATTCAGCCAGCTCATTCTCCAATTGCTCGTGGTAATTGGAATTTCCAGACATCATTCTGGCGCCCATGGGATAAGCCATTCCAAAACGAGCGGTTGCTTCGGTATCTGCTGCGCGTACTTCAGGATGATTCGCCAATCCCAAGTAATTATTCAAGGACCAAACCAATCGTTCTTTTCCTTTGAACAACATTCTCGGACCGATTTCGCCTTCCAATTTGGGAAACATGTAGTAACCCTCTGCCTCTTTTGCGTGTTGGCCAAGTGGACCAGGACGTTGCAAGAGTTTGTCAAATAAATCCATACGCCAGAATTTTAGGGCGCAAAGTTATCCGTTTTTTAACGCTAATCCGCTATTCTAGGCGCTTTCGCACAAGCTTTCTTCGGCCGTTTACCAACTGTGTAGCAATCTATACAATCCAGTAATTAGAATCACTGCAAGAAAGCTATGGAAACAAGCTTTGAGCGTCATTTTCAGCAACCAATTTTTCATAACAATTTTTATCTGTTTAGTAGTATAAATTTAACCAATAGTTTTTCATTAATGCAAACTATTGTTAATGATATAATTTATTTTTTTACACTATTGGGTCTTAATGTTTGGCCTAAATGTGTCCTTTCTTCATCCACAGATTCTTACCTGCTTTAAATTTCTTAAAATCTTTAAAATGAAGCCTTATCACTCCATGTGGTTCCTGACTACTTAAAGCCCACTTTACCAATGATTTACTCAATAAGGAAGCAGAAACCGAATGGTAACGCGACAATGGCCCTACCATGAACAAATCTAGCAATGGGGATAACCACTGAGCGATCTGCTCTCCTACTCTTCGTTCCTTTCTTGGGGTAATTAAAAGGCCGGGCTGTGCAATAATCAAGGTTTCGAACCCCATCGCCTCTATGGCTAACTCAAGCTGACCTTTCACTTTACTGTAAAAAATTGACGACTTCGAGTTTGCACCGACGGCAGAAACCAGCACAAAAGTCTTGACCCCGGCTTTTTTAGCTTTTTCAGCAAATGTGAAAGCGTAGTCAAAATCCACTTTCCTGAATGCTTCCTTGGATTTAGCTTTTTTAATGGTGGTTCCAAGCGCACAAAAAGCACAATCTGCAACCTCAAACTCAGGCCAGGTTTCTGGTTGGTCCCAATTAACCAACAATTGTTTAAGTTTTCGGTCTTTAATTAAAGGCAAAGGAGTGCGAACCAATGCCTGAATAAGACCTGTTGACTCCTGACTCAACCATTCATAAAGAATTTGCTTCCCTACAGCCCCTGATGTTCCTGCCAAAATTGCTTTCATCTCCTTATTTTGTGTAAAAGAACTGCAATGAAAGCAATAATCACTTTTGTTTTCTTATCCATTTCGTTGCTGGGGCATCAGCTGTTTGCCCAGTCGATTGGTTGGAACAATGTGTTGGAAAAAGCCTACCACGGTAAAAACAATCAAGACTTGGTTGAGTTGATTTTGGTTCCAAAGGCTCAATATCCAATAGAAACTTTGAGGGAGCAATTCGAAAAAAATCCCCCATCTGCTGAATACAGAATGAAGACCACCATGCGAGAACTACAAGCTTTTTCGCAAAGTCAAGCTACTATTTGGAGGCAGATTTTGGAAGAAATCAACAAGGAACCTGGTTGTCAGGTTTCTCTGGTTCAAGATTTTTGGCTTGTCCATGCCTATCAATTAAAAGCCAATAGAAAAGCTGCAGAGCTACTCGCTAAACATCCAATGACCCGCATTCTTGACCGAAATGCGGATCAATTCATGTTAGAAGAGCCCGTTGTAAAATCGGAGCTTCAGCCAGAAACCATCAATGGCAACGAGCCGGGACTTTTAGCCATCAAAGCACCCTTTATGTGGAATTTAGGCTATACCGGCAGAGGAAGAAAATTTCTCAGTGTAGATACTGGTATTTGGCCACGACATCCATCAGTTAAAAATCGGTTTCTAGCCCAATACAAGCCACTTAAACAAAGCTGGAGAGGATTCGACCGCGTGCTCCCCGCTGATAAAGGCAATAGCCATGGCACCCACACTACCGGAACCGTTTTGGGATTAGACACCGCAACCAGGGATACCATTGGTGTTGCGTTCGGCGCTTATTTTATTGCAACTGACCCGATTGTCAGTGATTTAAGCAAAGTGAGACCTTATACTGATCTCTTAGGGTCTTTGCAATGGGCTTTAAATCCTGACCAAGACACTTCTACCGTTGACGACGTTCCGGATGCCATCAACAATTCCTGGGGCAGATCTCCTAATGCTAGCGACACCGTCTGGTGCAATAGCTTTATCGGCCCCGGATTACTCAACCTCGCCACAGCCGGCATTGCGGTTGTATTTTCCGCCGGCAACAATGGCCCGGGCAATGGAACGATCGGCCTACCTGCGACCATCAACACCAGCTCTCCTATAGTTCCCTTCACGGTAGGCGCTTTAAATGGCAATACCAGTGGTTATCCAATAGCTAATTTTTCCAGTAGAGGGCCGAGTCTTTGCGGCGGAAATGGTGCCTTTGCCATCAAACCCGAGGTTTCTGCTCCTGGCGAAAATGTGCGCTCAGCAGTAGGACAGAATGGTTATGCTCTTTATTCTGGTACTTCTATGGCCTGCCCGCATACTGTAGGCGCTGTATTGCTCCTTAAAGAAGCATTCCCTCAGTTATCCGGTGAAACTTTATGCAACGCGTTATATCAATCTGCCTCCGATTTGGGTGCTCCAGGGGAAGACAACGTCTATGGAAAAGGAATCATAGATGTACAAGCTGCTTACAATTGGCTAATCACTCAAAATCATACACCTGTTCCTCCTAAAAAACGAGCTTACGAATTGGTCATTACCAAAATGCTAAATCCGGAAGTAGATAGTCCCTATGTATGCATGAGCGCTTTCAGTCCTTTGGTTGAAGTGGTCAACAACGGCGACAGCACCCTACGTCAAATTACCTTGACGTATCAGTCAGGCACTCAAACCTACACCCATCCGGTGATTACAAGCTTAGCTCCAGGTGCTAAAATTGCAGTTCAATTGGGCAGTTTGCCTATTCAATCCGGGGTTAATGAGCTAAAAGTCAACGCTACTCATCAAGCCTTCAACCAAGAATACGATGAAATCAATAACCTGAGATACTTTAGAATTACCAACCTTAAATCAGACACCTTATCCACCACTTCTGCCAACGGTTTCTTTGAAGATTTCGAGCAATTTATACCGGATAACAACCGCTGGTATATTGCCAATCCAGATACGTCAATCACTTGGGATACTGTGGTTTACAGAAGTACAGTAGGAGCATTTGGCAAGCGTTCAGCGATTATCAACTGCCGCGACTATTCTCCGCGCAGAAAGCAAATCGATGATCTCATATCGAGGAATATAGCATACACTCCAGGCCAAAATCTCGCCTTGAGCTTTGCTTGGGCTTACCGACTTCGCCAATCCAATCTTCGCGACAGCCTGCAAATCAGCTACTCTACCGACTGTGGACTCAATTACCTACCACTTTTACAAATGGGTTCATTAGGAATGATAACCATGACCGTAGATACGCCGAGTCTAACTACGCATTTTAAGGATACTACTATAAGCTTTGTTCCCGCAGGTGCCGGAACTTCAGGAGTCAGCTTGAGATTTCGCAGTATTAATGATTTTGGAGGAAACATCTATTTGGATAATATTTCCGTCAGGTCATTGGTCGATGTGGCAGATATAAACCGCTCACAGCCTTGGAAAGTCTATCCAAACCCAGCCAGAGAAGAAGTTGAGGTAGCCTTTTCAGAAAACTTTAGCACCAGTGTTCAGCTTACGATATGCAATTTGAGCGGGCAAGAAATCCGAAAATTTACCATTCCCGGTGGGAATCCTAAGGTAAGATTGCCCCTGCAAGGCATTTCACCCGGGGTTTATCTATTGAGAAGTCAATATGGACAAACCACCAAGTTGGTGATCCACTAATGGTGATACTTCTCCCCTTTTCTAATCGTTGAGGCGCGGTAAAGCTGTTCAGCGATTAAAAGTCTTACCATTTGATGGGTGAAAGTCATGGGTGATATCGAGATTTGCAATTTCGCTTTTTGATACACCGATTCAGAAAAACCATAAGCACCGCCGGAAACCCACCAAATGGTTCCGGCGGTTTCGTTTTCGAACTTTTCAAGTTGCTTTGCAAGTCCAGAAGAACTAAGCGGTTTTCCCCTTTCATCCCAAAGAACTAGCAAATCTCTTGGACCGATTAGCTTTAATAGCGAAACACCTTCTTCTTCTTTAATTTTTTCCGGTTGAGTTTGTTTGGAAGGCTGAAGGGTGACAACCTCGAAATTGGCATAATGCTTCAGCCTGTTCAGATAGATATCTATCCCTTCTACCAACCATTTATCGGTTGTTTTACCGAATTGGACCAATTTCCACTTCATCTGAAATCGATTTTATCTCACTTACCACATGGTCAACCTGCGCGAGCGGAACCTTGACCTGTACCAGAATACCGGTCATATCAGGTTGGTGAGATTCAGGTTTAAGAGAGAACTTCTTCCACAAGCGCTGAACAAAAGGCTCCTGTTCATAGCGATAGTGAAATTGAATTTGCTGACCTAACTCTCGCTCGACGATGGTAGAAGCTTCAAGTACTTGAAGAGCAGCCAGATTGTAAACATCAATTAATCCGCGAACCCCGAGTTGTTTACCACCGAAATACCGAACAACCACCACCATGGTATCAGTAAGCCCCAGGCTTTGAATGGCGTGCAGAATGGGTTTGCCGGCTGAACCCGAAGGTTCACCATCATCAGACGCGCGATGTTGCAATCCCTGTGCGCCCAGCACGTAAGCGGAACAGTGGTGGTTAGCATCAGGATAAACTTGGCGAAGCTGTTTCAGATGAGCAGCCACCTCTTCTTCTGACGTAACCGGGTAGGAAAAGGCGTAGAACTTACTCGACTTCTCATTCACATACGCTTCTGCCTGTTGGGCAATGGTTCTGTATAGATGCAGCGCTTGCACAAGAGTTACGCGAGTGCGATGATCACAATGGCAGCAATGGACAAACCTAACCCGATGTAGTTAAGCTGGCTCAGCTTTTCCTTGAAAAAAAGAATCGCTGCTATGGCAGACAAAAGCACCGTGCCTACGTTCATAACCGGAAAAATGACCGTGCTATCTAAACCGGAGGTTTTCAAGGCTTCCAAGAGAAAGAAAATTGAAAAATAGTTAGGGATTCCAAGTGCAATCCCGCCAATCAGGTTGCGGTAATGGAACTTTATTTTTCCAAGAACCAAACCACCAGCAAGGATACCTGAACCAATACTTCCAGCTGTAAGAAATAGAATGATTAAGAAAACACTGGTTAAAGATGGGGAGAGCACTTTTGCCTCTACGAACTTCATGCTGGTATCTAAAAAACCGCTACCAACGAAAATAATGAGGGGGAAAAGCCAAGATTTAACATGCTTTTTCTCTTCACTTTTGCTTTCACTGGTCCAAGAAGAAAGCGTAACGGCCAACATGGCTAATAAAATTCCAACCAGTTTAAGCCAACCCAGCGGCTCCTGGTAAAGCCAAACACCCGCAGCAACAGGGATGGCCAACGACATTTTATTCGCAACAGTAGTAAGGGTAATTCCGGCTTCTTGAACACTTTTACCGATTATCACAAAAAGTGAAATGAACATAACTCCTAAGCCTAAGGCCCAGAAAATCCAGTTTCCTTTTTCATTAAAGACAATATCCGGGCTAAATGGATTTGCGATGGTTCCGGTGATAACAGCAGTAAGGTAATTAAAGACGATGGCTTGAAAAGTGTCCACCTTAAAACGGTCGAACAATTTAAACAAGACCACCAGCAGCACTGAGCAAAGAATACAAAGAATTAAGGCTGTCATCCGCGGTAGTTTCTGTAAAGGTGAAGGGTATCGGGCCCTATTTCAAATTTTCTAAAATTAGAAGAAGTAACAAATGGTGCTCTCAAGCCACTTTTAAATACTTCCGGTGCAGTAAATACACGAGCTTCATCCCAGCTTCCGGTACTAAGAAAGCTTTCGAGCACACCAGCTCCACCTTCTACCAACACCGACTGAATGCCATTTTTATAACACTGCGACTCGAAGTCAGCGACCCAATTTTCCGGATTGTGAATTGGCCAATCGTGCTCATGTTGAGGATTCAAGGTAATTCGATGAGCCGGATTCGGCATATGGAATAAATTCAAATTGTCGGGAAGTGCTCTTCTGGGATCAAGGACAAAACGAATTGGCTGAGTTCCAAACCAATCGCGGACCGTAAGAGCGGGATTATCTGCGATAGCGGTTCCAGGGCCAA
Organism: Bacteroidota bacterium; assembly: GCA_027484125.1. GTDB lineage: Bacteria > Bacteroidota > Bacteroidia > UBA7662 > JAIXUI01 > JAIXUI01. The sequence goes on from JAIXUI010000059.1 coordinate 20,630, forward strand.
CTAAAATAGCAGACTCTTCCGTTCTCCATCGGTGTACCAAAATGCGGGATTGTGCAGCGCTAATCCATTTAGAGTCTCCATTTTCCTTTGCGATAAATCCATCGAGGGTTTGCGCCCACTTTAAAACGATGTAAGGCTTTTTCAAATCATTGAAATGAAAGAATCTTCGATTCAAAATTTCAGACTCTTTCTTCAAAACACCGGTTAATACTTCAACGCCTGCATTGCGAAGTTTGGCTGCACCTTTTCCCGCAACAGCTGCAAACGAATCAATGCAACCAATTACCACTCTTGGGATTTTTTTCTCCAGAATCAAATCTGAACAAGGAGGCGTTTTTCCATAATGGGCACACGGTTCGAGGTTTACATAAAGCGTAGCGTATGGCAAACGCCAAGCTTCTTTCACGCTTTTGATGGCATTAACTTCTGCATGAGCCTCACCATACTTTTGATGCCAACCTTCGCCAATAATTTTCCCATCATGAACAATCACACAACCCACCATCGGATTGGGCGCCACTTTACCTACGCCACGAATGGCGAGGTCGATGCAGCGTTGCATGTATTGTTCGTCCTTATTCACAATTTCACGGAAAGGCGCAAAAATAGCTTCTTTGTGCTGTGAATGGTTCAATTACCGCAGATGAGTACCGAAGAAGCGTCTGGACTCCTGCCCTTTCGAGCATTTTGTCGATAGAAGAAGTGAAAGCCAACTGGCAATTTAGTTTAACGGCTTTCGATGAGTTGTTACCCCTAAAGAATCCTTGGGCTAGTTTATCCTCGGAAGCCATTACCAAGCTTAACCAAATAACCGTCTTGCTACAAGCTGGACAACCCATTCAATACATAGCCGGTAAAGCTCCCTTCTTGAATTTTTGGCTAAAAGTGAGTCAAGACACCTTGATTCCCAGACCTGAAACCGAAGAATTAGTGATGCATATCGGAAAGAGAATGAGCCCAAGCACCGTAAAACGAATTTTGGATATCGGTACTGGCAGTGGTTGTATTGCTATTGGGCTTCAACATCAATTTCAACAAGCTGAAGTTTGGGCATTAGAGGCATCTGAAAAAGCTATGGCGATGGCACAAATTAATTTTAATGAACATGCTCCGGAAGTTAAGTTGATATGGAATAATGTTTTAGAAGACGAGCTTCCTACCGGACCTTTTGAGGTCATAGTCAGTAATCCACCTTATATACCGTGGAAGGAGTTCGATTCTCTGGATAAAAGAGTAACCGATTTTGAGCCTCATCTGGCACTATTTACGCCTAATGATGACCCATTAATTTTTTACCGAGTTATTGTTGAAGCGGCCAAAGGCAGACTCAATCCAAACGGCGTGCTTGCATTTGAGACTCACTTCCAATATGCAGAGATGGTTCGAAATCTGGTAGAGGAAGCTGGGTTCTTTGCAGATTTAAAAGCTGACATGCAAGGCTTACCTCGGATGGTTTTTGCCTCGCATCGCCCTTTCTAAGGCTGAAGCACTAAGCGAATAGGTTGGTAGTTATTTCCTGAATGGTCTAATAATTGAGCCAAATACAAACCAGGGGAAACTCCTGTTAAATCAGCCTGACCGTCAACAACTTGAAGCTGCGCTACTAAACGCCCAGAAACATCCATTAACCTTAGACTTCCGTGACCGGAGAATGCTTCTGACCGAATATGAATTGGGCCTTGGGCTGGATTTGGAAAAACAGAGTAATTTACCCTATCCAACGCTTGAGATTTTACTACAAAAAGATTGGCATTTCCCACAACTGGTCGAATACACCAAGCTGACTGAATCACAGAACGAGACCATCCCCCCCCTACATTTACAAACATCCTATCGGTTGCATCGGTAGAATTATCAATACCAAGATTGAGTAGTTTATTGGTCCCCTGTTGCCAGCCTACATAAAAAGAATCGGTAACAGCAATCGCAGAGTCGAAAGCATAAGTGACAAACTGATTCAACGAATCCATGTATCGAACGCGCTGGAAGGTTTTTTGATAAATCAAATTTTCTGCCTTGCCTGTACCTGGTTCCGGAATAGACGACCACACCTTAAGGGTTATCAATTCGCTGGTAACAGGAAAGGAATTTTGAACAAATAACATGTCCATTCCTCTCAAACTATCAGGTTTTGAAAGCAAGAATTTATAGGCGATTTGACCATTTTGGGCATTAAGCCCATAAGAATACTCTGGCACACCATCATCATAGGCATACCTGTTGGTAAACCAAATATCCCTGACTACTGTATCATTTCGCTTGTTGATGTCGGGGTTGATGGTGATGTAGTAACGCAGGTTTAGCCTTACACTATCCGCATTCGATGGAGGAAGTGGAAGTGTTGAAGTAAGTGGATTAAATCGGATTCTAAATGTGGTGTCTTTGGGATAGTTATAGGCAACCACTGGTTGATTTTGGAAGATAGGACCGGCAGGCTGGGTAAACCTGGCATTGAAGCCAAAAGTAGCATTGGCTGTGGTGCCGAGGTTTCTGGAAGTGACCCAAACGGCAGTGTCAATCCAGCTTGCGGGTTGGTGAGCAAACTGCCCCCAAGGCATAGTGGTATATCGCTTAAGCGGATTGCCAGCGGGAGTTGCCCAGGATATATCTTGAAACAAAGTATCGTTTCTGTTTCTGCCAGCAGCTAAATACACGTAATCGATGTGCCAATGATCCATGTTGCCAGCTAAGCTTCCAAAAGCAACGAAACGAAACTGGAATCCTTTGTACAACCATTGTGGGTTGTTTACCGGAATCATCACCAATCGGAAAACACTATCGTTATAGCCTGTTTTACCCCACACTTGCTGCCAAGTACCTGCTGAATTTTTAAACTGTAGTACAAGTGAATCGTTGAAATCAGGTTGCTCACCTAATCCTTTGGGTAAGAAATAAAAACTAAAGTAAAGGCTATCAGCAAGGGCTCTCCCCCCAAGATTGATGGGTTTAGAAGTCAGTTTATCCGCTTCTCCCCTACCTGATGGCGTACTGATGTCGTAGGCATCACCTATTTCATCCAACCCGTCAAAAGTGGCGATGCCAGTCGTTACTCCAAGTTTAACAAAGCTGTTATTGATGAAGACATCTCGGTCTATCCACCAATTCTGATTAGGAGTGATATCAGAAGTGGAAAAATCATCTAAGAAAGGTAAACTTAACGTATCCGATTGAGTACGAGATTGCAGCCATGGAGCAGCTTGAGTGCGCCGATGTTTCAATGGTTGAATAACTTCCTGCGCCCTGATGTTGCTAAAACCAGCCAGCATCAGTATGAACAATACCCCAAAACGCATCACTCTTGGGGGGGAATTAAGTTTTTGTCTTGTACCAGTTTGGGATCACCCAACCAAATATCTACCAAACTGGCTGCATTCACCAGTTCATCAGGATTCATAACAGGTCGTTGCCTGACGACTAAAGCCGAGGTTGTATCGCTTATCGCGCCCTCATAAAAGATAGATCCAAGATTGAGGGAAGATTCATAAAGCATAATTCGAGCTTCTTCTGCTGATAATCCGGTTAAATCGGGAACAGTAACCAGAGAGTCGGCATTCATAATACCCACCACTAAATCAATGGCAGTACCTCGGGAGAAAGCCTTTCCTGGAAAAAGTGGAAGACCATTGGCTTGCATTTCAAGGATTACATTTACTGCTAAGTCTGTTCTAGGAATCACTTTTCCTAAAGTAAATCCTGCGTTTTGAAGGACCTGAGTTGCTTGACGAAGCGTCATGTCTATGAGGTTCGGGAGCTTTACTTGAGGTGCATTGCCTTTGGTAATGGTAAGATAGATGGTTCGCTGTTCTTTTACGGAGGCTCCTAAAGGAGGATCTTGCTCCACCACAATTCCCGGATCTTTTCCTTCTACATAAACAGAATCAACTACTTGATAACGAAGCATTTGACTGTTGATAATTTGTTCCGCTTGCGATAAGGTTTTCCCTCTTAAGTCAGGAACTTTTATTTCTTCTCCAAAATGGGTGTACCACTTCAAACTAAAACCCACCGCAATTACAACCACCAAGGTGATTCCCAACATAGAAGCGGTGTGCTTCCAAAATACTTTGGTTTTTACAAACTGTAAGAAACTCATTTTGCTAATCGTAAACGCGCCTGACCGAATTCCAGTATGCGGCTGATAAAATCAACCGGCTTATAGCCTTGAATAGCGGTTTGGTGAAAAATACAGGTCGCAGGAGTCATTCCTGGGAGCGAGTTGATTTCAATAATCCAAACTTCAACTTTCCCATCTTGAAACACCTTTACAAATGCATCAATTCGGCAATAGCCTTCTACATGGAGCAAACGTGCCGTTTTTTCGAGCTCCTGTTTGACTATGGCAGAAATTCGATTGCGTTCTACAAAATCGGGAGCATAGCGGGCAGGGGTGATATTTTGTCCCTCACCGGCAAGAAACTTTTCTTCGAGACTCAATACTTCGCCTTCTGCTAACGATTCAGACGCTTCGAAAACTTCATACACCAACTCGCCATGCTCGTTGTATCGGGTTAACATGCCACCAGTAACCTCAAGAAAATGAACGGCATCGCCTTTTTCAATGAAGACTTCGCAAAGCACCTCTTCCTTAGCCGGAAATTCTTCTCTTGGGTCAAGTTTCAAGATTGAAGCCCAAGGTTCTGGAAACGTACTAGAATCGCGAAAGGCTACTTCGCAATAAGCGCGAAGTTCTTCTGCATTTCGAATTTTTTTAACTGCTGATGAACAACCATCGTCAACCGGTTTAGCAATCAAAGGAAAGGACAATCGGCTTGTAAGTGCTTGCAAACAAGCTTCGGTATCAGCATGAAACTGAGCTTTTGAGATAAGATGATGTCCCGCTGTTTTTACTCCATTTTTTGAGAGCCATTCGTTGGTTTCATACTTATTGATGGTAATGGCGCTCGATTCCGGCCTTGAACCATTGTAGGGAATGCCGGCTGCTTCCAGCATGGTTTGCAATTGACCATCTTCACCCGGCCTTCCATGTAACGCAATAAAAACGGCATCCACTTGCTCTTTGAGTCCTTGCAGGTTAATTGGTTCAGGAACGAGGAGCGGATTAAGAGAGAACATCCCGGTTATTCCGGCACATTCTTTCCTGATTTGCTCTATGAGTGGATGCGGTTGATAATGATTGATTTTGTCCCTGATATCGTCTGCATTATCCTTCAACTGAAAATTGACTGGAATTTTATGCAACGCAAAGCCCTTTTCATTTTTACTCAGAAATACGCAAAAGGGAGCATAATCGGTTGAAGCAGAAAGTTTTTCGTAGATGTTTCTTCCGCTTTCTACAGAAATATGCCGCTCGCTGGAATAGCCTCCTAGAATAACCGCAATTCTTTTTTTCTCAGCATTACCCTCCTTCAAACCCTGCAAAGCTTGAAAGAGCTTGTCAGACAACATTTGAAACTGCGTTTGACCGGGTCTTTCTCTCAATCTCGCTTTAATGGAGGTAAAGAGGATGTAGCTGATAAATTCACTTGGATTTAAGCCTATTTCCGCAGCTTGATGGAAGAAGAAAGACGAGGGCATCATACCCGAGGTAGTGTTCGGGTCATTGAGATAAATCGTACCATCGTTAGATAAAAAGCCATCTATTCTGGCGTAAACACCGAAATCACTGAGTTGATACAATTGTTGGCAGGAAGTTCGGATTTGCTGAAGCACTTCATCATCGACCAACATGGGGGTCTGTTTTCTAGATAATCCAGGCAAGTACTTCGCTCGATAATCGAACAAATCGTGACGTTTGATGATTTCTGTGGGTGGAAGTGCCACTGGATTTCCATCCAAATCCTCAATTACAATACAAGAGAACTCACGACCTTGAATGAACGCTTCTATCAAAACTTCCGATTCAGTATGAATAGCATCGAGGGTAAGAATTCCTTGTTGCCATTCTTCACGGAGTAATTGCATCAAGTGGTCGGGGTGATAAACCGTGATTTTATTTCCTTCCCAGCTCAGCACCAATGGAAATCCCAGACCAGATCGCAAATCGCTGATGGCTCTAACCCATCGAACTTGGCTTTCTTCCTCCCAGCTTTGCCAAGTTTCACGGGCTAATTTTTTTCTGAAGAAAGCTAAATCGAGGGCTTCTTGAAATGCTTCACGATTTTCATGATTGAGTATGGTAACCCCTAGTGATGAACCTTGGTTGGCGGGTTTCACAACCAATGGAAAACCTACCTGGCTTTTTGCGAATTCAAATAAATCTTCTTGCCCTAACAGCCACTGACTACGATTTACAGAAACCCATTTGGGCACTGGAAACCCTGATGATTCCTGAAAACGCCTTTGCAAGCGCTTATTCATGCCTAAGGCAGAGGCAAAAATACCTGAGCCGGTGTATGGCAATCCCAAAAACTCTAGCAATCCTTGCATCCTTCCATCCTCGCCATTTTCTCCATGAAGTACCAAGAAAGCCATGTCGATGATGTCTGGAAGTTCGTGTGCCGGAACAAAGTACCCCAGGTCTTTATTGATTCCTCCTTCGGTAATGCCATTTTCAATGGCTTCTGCATAAATCTGAAAATCATAAGCAGAGCGTGGAATAGAATCAGGATGAGGGTAAAAGTCTCGGATACTCCCTTTGTAGATATTGCTCCAATTGAGTACCACAAAGCGGTTAAAGCTATCCACGAATATTGGTACAGGCTGGAAGATAGACTTGTTCAGGTTATCGTAAACCGTTCTACCGCCTGCAAAGGAAACCTCCCGCTCACGGGAGTTCCCACCGAAAATAATCCCAATCCGGATCATCAAAGCTTAGTTTCTATCTGATAATGATTACGATCGTGTGCGTTTCTGGCCATCATTTCTCCCAAAAATCCGGCTAAGAAAAACTGTACGCCGAGGATAATCATCACCAAACTGAGGTAAAACAAAGGTTGATCGACAATTTCGCGTGGGACGTCACCCACATATAAAAGCACAAGCTTTTCAACAATCAACCACAAGGTGATGATAGAACCGATTAAAAACATCAGGGAGCCCAAGGGGCCAAAAAAGTGCATGGGGCGTTTTCCAAATTTGCCGACGAAGTAGATGGATAACAAATCAAGAAATCCATTAACAAAACGTTCCCAGCCAAACTTGGTAGTTCCATATTTACGTGCACGGTGTTGGACAACTTGCTCCTCAATCTTGGAGAATCCTGCCCATCTGGCGATGACCGGAATATAACGGTGCATTTCACCATATACTTCGATAGACTTCACCACCTCTTTTCGATACGATTTTAGGCCGCAATTAAAATCATGAAGGTTATTGATGCCGGAGACTTTACGAGTGGCCCAGTTAAAGAATTTGGAAGGAATGGTCTTTGAAATTGGATCGTATCGTTTTTTCTTCCAACCCGAAACAAGGTCTAAACCTTCTTCTTTGATTCTTTTATACAACACTGGAATTTCATCCGGGCTGTCTTGCAAATCTGCATCCATGGTAATGACCACTTCACCGGAGCATTCATGAAAACCCACATTTAATGCTGCTGACTTGCCGTAGTTTCTACGGAATTTGATGCCCTTAACGTGGGGATTTTTTGCGTTAAGTGACTTTATTACCTCCCAAGAGCGGTCTTTTGAGCCATCGTCAACCAATATGATTTCATACGAATACCGATGTTCGTCCATCACTCGAACGATCCAATCGTGGAGTTCAGGCAAGGACTCGTCCTCGTTGAAGAGCGGGATAATTACAGAAATATCAATCACCTTATTCAAAAATCGGTTTTTCCTTTCTAAGGAAGATGGCCATAATGAGAGAAAACACCAAACCCATGGCTAGGGCCGAAAGCAATTGCTTGAAGAAATTTAGTATAGACGGGCTATAGTCTTGAGCCTCAATATCTGCCATGGCCTGATCAATTTGATCCTGTGGCATATTGAATGAAGTGAAGGTTTTTTCCATTTTTTCAAGCGTGCCTTTTTTCATAATTTCCTGAAGATCAGGATCAATAACGCCAGTCAGCAGGTTATAAAACAGCAATGAAATGATGGTAGCAACCAAATAAATATTCAAACAAGACACCATAGCAGATCCATAGCTCATGTACCCACCCGTTTGTCTTCTTCTTTTGATGGTGCCAAATGCAACTAAAGAGAAGGTTCCTATGAGATTAATAACTCCAGTGTACCACTCCAAATTCAACTTAAAATCAATTAAGTAGATGATTAATGAGGAAATGATTCCAAAGAAGCCGGCGTAAAGGCCAAATTTAAGACGTTCATCTTTAAGGTTATCGCTGAAACTCATGGTTTTAATTTTGTTTTTTCCGGAAGAAAGCTGCCACAAATAAACTTGTTATCACTTGGCCAGCCAACTTCCTGATTACTCCGTCTGAAAAAATGTTGCGAATGTTGAGGGCTTTATTCGAAGCCACCAATCTATCATAAACTTCCTTACCCTGAACCCTGATGACATCTTCTTTGTTTTTGTTCAAAATTTTCAAGTTTTGATCAATATAATCGGTAATCAAAGATGGGTCACTGGTTAAAAGTACGTACATGTAAATTGAAATGAAAAAAGTGGCTACTATGCCTACTCCAAATCCATTGATAAAGGCATCCGGAAAACTGATGTAGCCGCCCAATCTTGCACGAAAGGAACGTACACTCAATACAATAAACACAATGGGAAGCCAGTAAATAAGCCATGAATGCCTACCTGCGGGATTATGCCCCAAAGCATAAATTATTTGAGAAGCAGCGATGTAAACCAACGCTGAAATGACTCCAAATCGGATGGCGAAACGCCAAGATAAGGCCCTTACATTCATATTTTAACCGGACTAGCTGCTAACAATGCCCCCAAAATACCCGCTTCAACCGGATTTTTGAGACCGGCAAGAATGGCTGAAACAAGCGTTTTGTCGCCTTTAAGTGGATTTTTGAAATAACTGGCTAAAACTGGGAGGAAAGACCCCAATGCAGATTGTTCTGATAGCTGAACCAATTTAGGTAGAAATGCCTCAAAAGGCGCTTCGAGCACTTCTTCTAACCCTAAAAAGTCCTCGTAAAGTGAAATATCTTCATGAACGTCTTCGTCATCAGTAATTAAAAACTCATGCACAAAGTCATGATAAGAAGGATGAATGTCGTTTTCCCGACACTCGTCGAGGTAAACCATCAGATTCATGAGCTCGGTACCACGGTTTTCGTAGCGAGCTTCAATTTGTTCAAACTCCGGAGAATCGAAAAAATCTTCATCCTTATCTTCTTCAGCTAGATAAGCGGCCATCAACCAGTCGAAACTTAATTCCTTCACAAACTCAGCATCTTCAAGCGACAGAGCTAGTGCATCTGATTGCTTAATTCGTTGAGCTAATTCAATTCCTTTATCCTGAATCAGATTCATCATGCCTTGATGCCATTGTTGAAGCTGCTCTGATAGAGGAGCTAACAATTGCTGTGAGAGCTCTGGAAACTGCTCCGATTGTGGTGGAAGAGCATTAACACGTCTTGCCGCTTCGTAACCGCGTGCAAATCCAGCTATGGACTGATTTATTATAGTTTGACTCATTTTGTAGGGTTGGACTTGTAAAAAGTCCCTAAAATTTTTGTTTGAAAGGAATGCCCCATCCATGGTGAATTGGTGGATGCGGATTGATTGTTATCGGTTGAATATACCCACGATTGCTGACTATCGAGAAGGGTTACATCCACCGGTTGGCCGCATTCAAGCACAGGTAGAGGTATTTGAAGCCATTTTCTTGGATTGAAGGAAAGAAGGTCAACCCAACGTTCTTCAGTAATCTCGCTATAAAACCGATCAAACAAAGCCGGAACGGTAGTTTGCAA
>JAIXUI010000025.1 GCA_027484125.1 Bacteroidota bacterium
GCAGCATTTCCGGGTTGGCTTACCAACTTACCCAAGTCAGGTGGCTGGCTCAACAGTGTGAAAGTGGTCCTCGGCTTCTTGGAGATTGCCTTCGCATTCAAATTCCTCAGCACTGCCGACCAAGTTTATCATTGGGGCATTCTAGATCGAGAAGTTTATCTCGCCATCTGGATTGTTTCATTCTCCCTCATGGGACTTTACTTATTGGGTAAACTCAAATTTTCTCACGACAGCGACCTCCCTTATTTAAGCGTTCCCCGACTGGGGCTCGCCATGGTGGCCTTCACTTTCGTGGTTTACCTTATTCCCGGACTTTTTGGCGCCCCATTAAAAGCACTTTCCGGCTACTTACCTCCCCAATCGACCCTCGACTTTGACCTCACTAAAGGGATTGGAACAACCACAACGCCTAGCTCCGATTTGGAGGGACAAAAAGTAAAGTTTGCTGACCTCCTTCCTCCATTTCCTCATCAACTCAAAGGCTTTTATGACTATAAAGAAGCTTTGGCACACTCCAAGAAAACCGGCAAACCCATCTTCATCGATTTTACCGGACATGGTTGCGTGAATTGCCGAGAAATGGAAGCCAATGTTTGGTCAGATCCGGAAGTACTCAAGCGCCTTCAAAACGACTTTATCCTTTTAGCGCAATACGTTGATGACAAAACAGAGCTGCCTGAGTCAGAATGGTACACGTCTAAGTTCGACGGACAGGTAAAGAAAACCATCGGCAAACAAAACGCAGATTTTCAAATCACCCGATTCAATGCCAACGCACAGCCTTATTACGTAATCATGGATGGCAATGGCAACCAAATAGGCCCTTCACACGCCTACGATAAAAACGTAGCCTCCTTTATCCAGTTTTTAGACCAAGGAAAAGCAGGATTTCAAACAAAGAAATAACGAATATCCATGAATAGGCAAGCCAAATCCCCGCTGTTGCGTCGTTTGTTAAGCCTACTTCGCGACGAAGCGCATGATACAATCCATTACGACGAAAGTCGTAGAGACTTCCTGAAATCAGGGCTGATTCTTTCAGCCGGAATTTCAGCAGGACTTACACCAGAACTGTTGCATGCAGCCGGAAAACAGCCGCGTATTGCCATCATAGGCGCTGGTTTGGCAGGCCTTAGCTGTGCTTGGGAACTAAGGAAATCAGGGATACAGGCTACGGTCTATGAAGCAGATCGCCGCGCCGGCGGTCGTGTTCAAACCCTGAACAAGTGGCCAAGTGATGCCAACTGGGTAGAGTTAGGTGCAGAGTTTATCAACACCGACCATGAGGCGGTTCTGAAGCTTTGTGAAGAATTCAGCATTCCACTTCTTGATAAACAAGAAACAAAGTCCTCTGAAGCAATAGAAGATATCGTGGCTGTTGTGAACCAAATTCGATATTCTTCTACCCAAATTAAAGATGCACTTCGCTCTTTCTCCTCTATAGTATTCAGCGACTTCAAGCAATTGTCGTCAAGTGAAAAAGCATTTCACCAATTTGACCACATCAGTTTGGCGGAATACCTCAATGGCAAAGAAATAGAACCTTGGTTCAGGCAGTTGTTGAGTTCGGCCTTCACCTCTGAATTCGGATTGGAGGCCGATGACCAAACCTGCGTGAACTTAATCGAACTATTGGGAGAAACCGGTGAAAACAATGACGAAATCTTCGGCAGCAGCGACGAGCGCTATACCATTCAAGGAGGAAACAGCCGCCTAATTGAAGCACTGGCCCTCAAGATGGAGCAACAAATACAGCTAGGAGTTCCGCTTGTGGCTATTTCTCCTTCAGGGAACGGCTATCAACTGACGTTTAAACATAAGAAACCAATAACCGCTGATTTTGTGGTATTGGCGATACCATTATCACAAATTCAGAAAATAGACCTCAGCAAACTTCCAATTCCTGCAACTCAACGTGCGGCCCATCAGGAAATTGGATATGGCCAAAACAATAAACTAATCTTAGGATTTCAGGAAGCTTTTTGGACAATGGGCGGAACCCCTAGTAACGGCAATGCCATTCACGATCAACTCCACAATTTATGGTGGAGTACCGCCATGCAACAAGGAAGATTGGCCACATTGACCGCATTTATGGGCGGAAGTAACAGCTTATCGATGGCAAAAATCCTAAGAGGCATCCCTGCCGATAGCGAAACTCCATATTTAACCAACTACTTAAATGAGTTTGAATACGCCTTCCCGGAAGCCATCAACCGCTTTAATGGCCTTTGGCAAACAGCATTATGGACCAGCCATCCATTTCAACAGGGCAGTTACGCTTGCTTCAAGCCGGGGCAAATAAGTCGCTTTAGAGCATCTCTCGGAAAAACTGTTGGTCAAATCTATTTCGCGGGAGAATATACCAGCGTAGAACACCAAGGATATATGAATGGTGCGGTTGAAAGCGGTCAGCAAACCGCTAGAAGCATCATGAATCGCATTAAAGGGCTACAAAAAGCACCTGTCAAGCGCAACAAATAAGCTTTAACCCGGCTTTCTTCTATTACTGGCTTTGATGGCATTCTACGTTTGTGGTACACACTCAAACAGGTCCAATCATCAGTCACTCCTACTTCGATTTCAGCAAAAATAAACATGCTCTATACCCGTAAGGGGGTATTGGTTGTTTGAAGAAATCAACCCACCCCTTCACTACCCTTTCGGAAACAAGAAAACAGGCTGTATTATCCCATTCAACCTTACGCTCGTCCAACTCTTCCTTACTCAAATCCCATTCAACCTTACGCTCGCCCGAGTCTTCCTTACGCTAATCCAATTCTTCCTTACTCAAATCCCATTCATCCTTACGCTTGCCTGAATCTTCCATACGCTAATCCAATTCTTCCTTACTCAA
>JAIXUI010000087.1 GCA_027484125.1 Bacteroidota bacterium
GGCAAATCCATGATGGAATAGTACATTAGTGATGCGACTAGAAGAGCCGTGTGAGGTGAGAGTCTCAAGCACGGTTCCGTGGGAAGGTGAGGGTGAAACTCCCTCGCCTGACCCGATTATGCGATATATTAAATGAGACGAAACCTTTACATAGATACAAACGTTTTTTTGACGTTTTACCACTTTTCTAATGAAGACTTAGAAGAGTTAAAAAAGCTCATTGCTCTTATTAATACTGACAATATTAAATTGTACATTCCAGAGCAGACACAAAATGAGTTCAATAGAAACAGAGAAGTTAAAATTGCCGACTCGTTAGACAAACTACGCGGAACAAAACTTGGAAATCAATTCCCAATGATATGTCATTCTTATGATGAGTATCATTTAATGAAAAAAGCAATTAAGAATTTTGAAATGAATAAAAGCAAGTTATTGGAAAAGCTTCAACATGATGCAGAAACCGAAACTTTGCTTGCTGACGAAGTTCTAACTCAGCTATTCTCAAAAGCTGAAATCATTGAGACATCGGATGAAATATTAAATCGTTCAATATTGAGGTACGATGTTGGCAATCCACCAGGGAAAGACAAGTCATATGGTGATGCAATAAATTGGGAAAGTCTGCTAGAAGAAGCACCAAATGATTTTGACTTATATTTTATATCGGATGATAAAGATTATTACTCGAAATTGAACGATAAGAAATTCAATGAATATTTATTGAAAGAGTGGAAAACGAAAAAGAACTCAGACTTGCACTATTTTAGAAGGTTAACTGAATTTTTCAAACAATATTATCCTGATATTGAGATATCAAGTGAAACAGAAAAGGAAATAATCATTAAAAATTTATTTGAAGCGTATTCGTTTGACAATGCAAAAAGTGTGATTCGTAAGCTGAGAGGCTTTGACAATTTCTCTATTAAGCAACTTAACGACATCACTGCGGCATTTGCCACGAATAACCAAATATATTGGATTAAGAACGATTACGCTGTTTCAAACGCAAGACGAGAAATTATTGAGGAAAATAAAGATAAAATTGATTCAACAATTTATAGCACTTATGAACAGGAGTATAAATAGAAATACATCGCATAACATCCCACCAAGCAACCTCACCCCCTCTAACAAAAAGTCCCAGAACAAGCCTTCTTGACTGGGACTTTTACATGACTCGGTGTTGGGCGACGCCTGCTGTATGTAGGCTTGAGAACACTAATCACAATGGGATTTCTAAAATTCATGTAATCAATCCTTAAGCCGCATTATTTGTCCCAAAGATTTACTCAAGAAACATTCCCAGAGTTCAACTTGAACGGAGAGATTTTTTATCTTAGCTCAACGGAGCAAGCAACAAGGTGAAACTGTTAAAAGCCATAAACAACCCCATCCGTTAAAAGGAGTCGCACACGCCCCTTCGACTAGCACAGGAGCTTCAGCCAAGGCGGTTATATACGCAACTCCGAAAAATATACGCTAGTTACAGTGGAAATATACGCAAGTTTGAAGGGAGTTGCGTAAACAGGGATGTTATGCGTCACTCAATGAAACACCCAACGTAAATGAACTATCAGACATATAAGCCACATAAAGACCTTGAATCCATAGTCAAATTTTATTGGACTTTGGAAGTGCCCTTTGACCCTAAAAATCAAAAGCAAAAAATTGTGCCTGACGGATGTATCGAAATGACTTTCAATTTTGGCGACAAGATTAAAAGATTTACTTCGGGAACTGACTTTATCCTTCACCCAAATTCAATGGTAATGGGACAGAGAACTAAATCCTTTGATATCTTGCCTATTGGAAATGTAGACACTTTCGCAATCTGTTTCTATCCTGTAGGTTTTGCAAACTTTGTGACAATGCCTCTTGAGAACTTGGTAGACAAGGAAACACCTATTTCAGAACTTTTCGGACAAGTAGAAGCCCAGGTTTTAGAGCAACAAATGACTCAAGCTGCTGATACTAGGCAGAGAATTGACATTATTGAAGCCTTTTTCCTGAAAATGCTTGTTGGAAAAAATACGATTAGCAATATCGTAAAATCAACGGTTGATGTTCTTCTCAAAACAAACGGAACAACTCCCATTAATGATATTTTGATAGATGACATTTCAAAGAGAAGGCAGTTAGAAAGGCATTTTAGAAAGCAAATAGGTATCAGTCCAAAGCAATTAAGCAAGGCTATTCGACTTCAAGCAACATTGAATTTGTTGCTCAACAAAAAATCAAAAACCCTCACAGAAATTGCTTACGAAAGTGAGTATTTCGACCAAAACCATTTCATAAAAGATTTTAAAGAATTGGTTGGAGTTACGCCAAAGGAGTATATAGGAAATGAGCATATGGCTCTATCTGCGCTCTTCTACAATTAAATTTTGTAGTGTCGCATTTCTACTATTTTGACTTCCTTGTAACTTATAGTTTTGTACTCGAACTTAAATTTAAACATCAATGACAGTCAAAAGAATAATTTTAGCTTCGATGGTTTCTGCAATGTGTTTTGTTTCGTGCAACAATTCAGGCAAGGCAAATTCTGAACCAACTACAAAAGACACTTTAACAAATTCAAAAGTAAAAGATATGAAAAGTTACATTTCAATGTTCGAAATTCCGGCAACGAATATTTCACGAGCAATCAATTTTTACCAAGCATTGTTAGACATCAAAATTGAAAAAATGGACATTGAAGGTATGCAAATGGGAATCTTGCCTTATGAAGGACAAATGGTACACGGTGTTATTATTCAAGCAGACGGTTACAAACCATCAGCAGACGGTGTAACAATGTACTTGAACGCAGGAGAAAATCTGCAAGTAGTCCTCGACAGAGTAGAGAAAAATGGCGGACAAATATTAGTGCCTAAAACAGCTCACGCAGACGCAAGTGGTTACTTTGCAATATTCCTTGACTCAGAAGGAAACAAAATGGCTCTTAACTCACCGAAATAGCGGAGAAAGAGAAGAACGAACGCCCAACATCCCTCCGAGCAGCCTCAGTCCCACTACCCAAAACCCCTAGAGCAAGCATGCTTGAATGGGACTTTTGCATGACGCAACGGAGGATTAAGCTGATCTAAGGTAACAGCTGGTGTAGCACCCGACCAGAGCCAAGAACCTCTTTCTTTTAGAATTTCCAACCGGTATATTAGCGAAAGCAGTTCAAAAGATGCCCCCAAGCGCCCACCACCCCGAAGCCTCGATGCCAGCGCCGTTAACCTCGCCTGCAAGGCGTCGGTTCAATACGGGTTTGGCAAAAGTGGCGGTTCAGTGCTCCGCAGACACATTGGTGGTTAATCAAAGTTTGGTTCTCCGCATCAACATTTGTGGTGAAAATCGCCACCTTCGCCAAGCCCGAAAACGTCAGGCAGTGAAAAAACAACATTTGCTCTTTGAAATATTCGGATACCTCACAGAGAAAATTTTGAATATTACATTCTTAAGGCTTTCATTTTGAGTTATCTCACAGACTGCCGTTATGCCCAATTTTAAATGACAGCAACAACAGACATAGAAATTAAAGAATTACTTCAAGAGTTGGAGAAAGACCCGACAAATCTTGACTTGATAAATTCATTAGCTATTGGGTATTTCGAGAATTATAACTTAAAGACCGACAAAGAAGACTTTGACTATTTTGAAAAAGCATATAACCTTGAAAAGACAGTTAAATCAACACATAATTTTGCTTGGTTTCTTTACTTTGAATGGTCAGAAATAGAATTGCGTTGGAAACAAGACAATACTATCGAACGTGCTTTTCAAATTCAAAAAGAATGCATAGAGTTAAATCCAAAATCTTTCTATCCATACTACCAATATGGCTATATGCTTTTAGACCAAAGGAAGTTTGAAGAAGCAATTCCATTTTTATCCAAAGCCTATCATCTTGAAAAACGTAGAGACATTTTGCATAATATTGGCTACTGCCATTTTCAAATAGACGAATTTGAAAAAGCAAAAGAATTTTTCACTCAATCAGCAACAGACTCAGATACAGAAAACAGAAGCCTTTACAATCTTGCGTTGACTGAATGGAAATTAAATAATATTGAACAAGTTAAAATAATTGCAGACAAATTATCAAATATTGAGACCGAATTTCACGAAACCATAAGTGGTTATGAAATTGGGCTTTTATATTTTCTGCTTGACAATTTTCAGCGAGCTACGGAATGTGTAGTTAAACAAGGCATAAATGGAATTGACCTAATTGATTGGACAGACTTATCTTATTCGCTCTTTAAGGCTGACAATAATTTATGGAGTGAAAAGATAAATGACAGCATTGTTGAAAGAAAAAAATGGTGCAATGAAATAGAAAACAATCACGAAGATTGGAGTGATTACACAGATGAAGAGAAAAAAGAACGACTAACTGAATTAACAGCAGAAATAAAGGTTAGACAAGAAACTTTAAATAACGGAATGACGAAACCAATTCAAGACCTTAGTAAAAGCGTTTTGGATGAGCATTGCGGTTGTTTGCTTTTTGACTGTAAAAGACACGAAAACAGAAAGAATGACTAAAAAAACTGGTGCCAACATCCCTCCGAGTAGCCTCAGTCCCACTAACAAAAGTCCCAGAACAAGCATTCTAGACTGGGATTTTTGCATTACTCGGTGTTGGGCGACGCCTGCTTTTGAATCGTGAGCGTTATGCGGGGGGCGTCTGTTCTTTAGGAGGATATTCCGGCATATTGACCCTTGATACGCCACCCATCACTCCCCATGGATTTGAATAAATAAAAACCCCATAGACCACCTCAAATTGTAAGATTGTCTATTTTAGCACTGCGTACCAATCAGCACCATGAAACCACTAAAGTGCCTCCAACACACCAAACCGATGCAAGCTGTAACCAAGGCTTCCACCACTACCCCATTAGGTTCAACCAAGGCGGATCTATACGCAAGTTTGGGGGAGTTGCGTAAACAGGGATGTTAGCGGGCATTTACGAAAATGACCGGAATTCTAACCATATTTTTATTGACTTTAAGTTTGACTGCTCTCGGACAAACTTGCGACACTATTAACGGAAAAGTAATTAATTGCATTGACACGAACAGACTTAAACAAGGTTATTGGGAACTAGCACGAAAAAAAGTAATTGTGAGTGGTTACAGCGGACTTGGTGGCAAAGAAGGCTGTAGATATTTTGAAAAAGCAGACTAAATGCCCGTTGCTAAAGGACACTATAAAGATAATAAAAAAGTTGGAACTTGGGATTATTACAATGACAATAACCATTTAATTTCAGTGGACAAGCAAATCACTTACTGCCAAAATGGAACTATTAAAATAGACCATTTGATTGAAAGGTATAGTATCGAAATTAATAATGACACTTCAGTGGTGATAGGATACTTTAACCACGACCTTGACACCATAAAAATAAATTGCCAAAATGAAATGTGTAGTTTGACGCTAACTGACAAAAGAGAATTAAAAGTATTTTAATTTCCAAACCTTTATAGTTTAGAATATGAACTATTGAGAATACACCTTGGAATATATGATAGAGAAATTAAAAGATTAAAAAGGAAAATTGACAATGCTTACAGCAGAAGAATTATATATTTTTGGTTTGACATTAATCGTTCTTTGGATTTTCCCAATATTCAAATTGTCTAAAACAAGACCAAAAATTTTGATTTTGAATTTCCTGTTTCAATTATTTTATTCGGCTTTTTATTTGTGGCTCCTTGAAAACTATGGAAATAAAGGTTCAAGTTTACTTTGGTTATTTTATTGGTTCATTACTATAATAATTCATTTAATAGGACTAAATATTTGGACATTGACATTAATGAAAAAAAATAAAAACGCCCGCTAACATCCCTCCGAGTAGCCTCAGTCCCACTAACCCAAAAGTCCCAGAGCAAGCATTCTTGACTGGGACTATTGCATGACTCGGTGTTGGGCGACGCCTGCTGTTGAATCGTAAGCGTGTGGAGTGGATATTCCGGCATATTGACC
>JAIXUI010000130.1 GCA_027484125.1 Bacteroidota bacterium
CCTTCAGATTCCGCTTCACAACGGACACCCTTGCTCTTGGCTAACGGTAAGTACTGCAACTCCCGCTCGGGACTTCCACCCTAGAGCTGATACACATGCCTGACGCACATAAAAAAGCCCATGATTTTCATCATGGGCCTTTTTGTGATTAACAGTTTAGCTTAGAAGCCACCGCGTAGGCGGGTAGTATTCGCTACTTTATCGATAGCCACGATGTATGCGGCAATGCGGAGCGATACATTGTGTTGCTGAGCGGTGTTGTACACATTCTCAAACGCTTCTTTCATGTTTCGGTCAGCACGGCGATTAACACGCTCCTCGGTCCAGTAGTAGCCGAGGCGGTTTTGCACCCACTCGAAGTAAGAAACGGTTACACCACCCGCGTTTGCGAGGATGTCAGGAACCACCACAATGCCTTTGTTGTGGAGAATATCGTCGGCATCTGCTGAAGTAGGGCCATTTGCACCTTCCACGATGAGTTTCGCTTTGATTTGAGCTGCATTAGAAGCCGTAATTTGGTCTTCCATGGCAGCAGGCACTAAAACATCCACATCCAAAGTAAGGAGTTCTTCGTTGGTGATGGAAGTGGTGTTGGGGAAACCTGCGAGTGTTCCACCGTTGCTGTCGCGGTAAGCGATGGCCTCGCTGATGTTGATGCCGTTTTCGTTGTAGTAGCCACCGGTCACATCGGAGATGGCCAGCACTTTAAGACCTTGTTGCTCGAGCAACTTAGCGGAGATAGAGCCCACGTTTCCGAAACCTTGCACGGCGCAGGTGCATTTAAACGGATTCAAACCCATTTTCAACATGGCAGAGCGGGCTGAAACCATTACGCCACGGCCTGTGGCTTCCACACGGCCTTTAGAACCACCCAAAACGAGCGGTTTGCCGGTAACAACTGCAGGAGAAGAATAGCCTACGAGTTTGCTGTACTGATCCATGAACCAAGCCATTTCTTGAGGGCCTGTACCCATATCGGGAGCAGGAATATCCTTTTCAGGACCGAACACTTCGCTCAAAGCGCGAACGTACTGGCGGGTTAAGCGCTCCAATTCGCCTTTCGACATACTTCTTGGATCGCATTTAATTCCACCTTTTCCACCACCAAAAGGGATGTTGGAAACGGCGCACTTCCATGTCATCCAGGCAGCCAGGGCTTTTACTTCATCCAAGTGAACGTCCATGCTATAGCGAATTCCACCTTTAGCAGGGCCAAGTTGGTTGTTATGAATTACGCGATATCCTTCAAAAACTTGAATTTGACCATTGTCCATGGTAACCGGAAGGGCTACAATCACCTGTTTTACAGGGGTTTTCAAGACATTGTACAACTGGTCGTCCAGATTGAGTAGGCGAGCGGCCATATCAAATCGGGACATCATGGAGTCAAACGGGTTGCCGGAAGGCTTGATGACAGAATTGTTTTGGTCTGGCATGATGCTTAAAAGTTAAACTGATGTGAATTGCGCGGTGAAGTTAAAGAAAGCCAATGAGCATAAAGCGATACTTTGTGAGAACCTTGTTTTATCTTGTAGAATGATGGTAAAAAAGCTGCTCTTCAGCCTGCTTGCGATTTTACTTTGGGCGGTTTTGCTCATGCGTATTGGGGATAAACCACGAATGGGAAAGCTCATGCTCTACACCACTTCGCCTTTGCAAGCCGGAAAAGGATTTGATAACGCGAAAAAGTTCAAGGCCGGAGTTTGGGGAAGCTTAAGCATTGGTTACGACACCCTCGGAGTGCCGTTTATTTTCGCTAAGTCTGATACCGCGCTCGACTTTGGTATGGGCTACGTACATGCCCGCGACCGGATGTTTCAGGTTGAGATGATACGTCGTACGGTGAGTGGGCGATTATCCGAAGTTGCCGGCCCAAAAGCACTAAGCTTGGATTTGTTTTGGCGCAAATTTGGGTTCGAAAGAAAAGCTAAACAGTGGTTTGAAGAAGTAAAACAATTGTATCCGGAGCAAGCAGCGCGTTTAGAAGCGTACGCCGAAGGCTATAACCACTACTTAAGCACGATGCCTTACCAGGAGTTACCGGCAGAGTTTCATCTTTTAGATATGGCTCCCGGCCAGATGCATCCCGGCGACTGCTATTTACTGATTCGCTATATGGATTTCATGCTGAATTATGCAGAAAACAGGCTGAAGCACAGTGAGCTACAAAGCCTCATCGGCGACAGCTTATACCAGTTTTATTATCCGGGCATCACCAAAGACGCATTCCCTATGTATCAGGGATTAGCACCAAGACCAGAAACCTGGCAATCGCTACTAAATACCCATAGCCCCCATACCCAAGCACGCGCCACCGGATTATTCCCTCATGCGAAAACAGAGCAAGACGCTGCCTCTTCGTTAGGTTCCAACAACTGGGTAGTAGCGGGCTCGAAGAGCACCTCAGGATTCCCGATTTTATGCAACGACACCCATCTGGGCATTACTTTACCACCGGTTTGGTATGAAGTGCACCGCAAAAGCAATAGCGGAAAAGTACATGGCCTCAGCATTCCCGGCGCACCATTTATCATTTCCGGCTTCAATGATTCTGTTGCTTGGGGGATTACCAACGCCACTTGGGATTTAGTTCAGTTTTATGCGTTAGAAACACGAGGAGCCAACCAGTATGTACTCGATGGCAAAACCGTTGAATATCAATCCAGATACGATACCATTGAAGTAAGAGGGGAAAAGCCTCAATACTGCCATTTCAAAGAATCTGCATTCGGCATCCTCGACACCTTCGATGGAAAATGGTTGGCAGTAGATTGGGTAGGGATGCGCAATTCTCACGAGGAAGTAGCCTTTGCGAATCTTATGAAAGCAACCAACCTTGGTGAAATGAAATCGGCCTTGCAACACTTTCATCAACCAGCTCAAAATTTTGTATTGGCGGATGCTTCAGGCAATATCGGCATGATGACCTGCGGCTTGGCTTCGCTTCCATCCAAACCAGTTCGAGGAATTATTCAAGCGAAGAATAGCTCCGATAAAATCCCCTTTATTCCATTACAGTCGATTATTCAACAAACCAATCCTTCCGTTGGCTATCTGGCCTCCGCCAACCAGCATCAAGTGAAAGGTCCGTTAGCCGACTTGATTTCACTCAGATATGAATCACCGGCGCGAGGACGAAGGATTCACCAATTGTTAGAAAGTAAACCGCAATTGTCACCCAAAGACATGATGCACCTACAAGGCGACATTGTGGACAGCGAATGGAATATTTTGAAAGCGCCCCTATTGCGCGCTTTGCCAACAGACCTTCAGGAAAAGTTAAAAGATTGGGATGGACGCTGCGACACCAACAGCGTTGCTGCCACCCTGTTTTATGCGTTTAAACTGAATTTACCACGTGTTGTTGGGCAATTACTACATCCCAAAACGACCTATTACCCACAGGATGTACACCTTTTTCATCTACTAGAAAAACAAAAAAGCTTACCCGTTGCTAAAGGGCGAATTTCAACGGACAGCTTGATACGATTAACATGGGACAGTGCAAAAGCTGAATTGGCACAAAAACTTGGCGACCAACTCAATACTTGGAAGTATGGCCGCTACCATCGATTTGTGGTGAATCACATTGCTAAGCTAGCTCCATTTTCCTTGCCGGAAGTACCTGCCAACGGCAACAACCGCACGGTAAACGTTTCATCGAGAATGCCGGCCTCACATGGTGCTTCCATGCGAACCATCATTGCACTTTCCCCCAAAGGGCCCAAAGCCTGGATGTTGGTGAGTGGTGGCCAAAGCGGCCGCATCAACAGCCGCCACTATGCTGATCAAGTTGACGACTATCACGCTGTACGTTACCACGAGGTTCGATATCCGGACGAGTTCAATCCAAAAGTATATTCTACCACCATTCAGTTCCAATGAAACTAACTCAACGCGGCCACTGGGCTGCTCTCGCCTTTTTTCTTTTTGTGTTGGTTCACGTTCAGCTCAACTATCACCATACCGGTTATTTTCTAGGTGCTGCTATTTTGGCAGGATTATATCCGATAGGTCGGTATGCCTTTCTACGTTATCTGGCATTGGAAGCTGCAGCACTTGGGATTTGCTTGTTGATGAAACAGCCTGATCAGCAGTTGAGCCAAGCCGTTTCAGCAGTAATTGGTGTTGGGTTTTTCTCCTACACCGCCATCGTCATGGTAGTTTCTATGCTTGCATTCGCACTACCAGCGGCGGCCATACAAGCTTGGGTAGGAACAAGCTTAATGAAATTGATGGGGGTAGGAATAACAAGGCCCCCAATGGAATTGGAGGCCGAAGTGTCTGAGATAGAAGAAGAGGACGAGGACAAAGAAGACTAGTGCATCTTGTCGAAGTAAGGTTGGATTTTGCTTTTGTAAGTGATACCAACCGGAATTTTGTGATCTGCGATGGTTACGGTATCGCTGGAGAAGGAGGATATATTCTTTACATTGATGATAAAAGAGCGATGAACACGGAGGAATTGTTCTCCGTTGAGCTTGCTTTCGACTCCTTTCATGGTAGAATGAATCACATACCGTTTCACTTCACCGCTTATTCTAGCATAAATAGAGACATAGTCTGCTAGCGCTTGCACATAAAGAATGTCTTCGAGCTTGAGTTTCACCCAATTGGAATCCACTTTTAGGAAGATATAATCCTGTTCACTTTTCTCTTTTACTTTATTGTCCTCCTTGTTCATGATGTAAGCCTTTTGTACAGCTTTCAAGAATCTAGGATAAGAAAAAGGTTTGTAGAGATAATCCACCACATCGTTATCAAAAGCATCGACGGCGTATTCCTTTTTACCGGATACGAGAATGATTTGAGGTTTTTTCTGGAGTATATCTATTAGCTCAAGACCAGTCATACCGGGCATCTCCACATCCAGAAAAATAAGATCTACTTCCTGGTCGAGTAAAAATTTATTGGCTTCAAGCGCACTTGTGCACTCCTTCACCAACTGGAGATGTTCGGTTTGTTCAATGAAGCGCTGAAGGATTTTCCTTGACAGCGGCTCATCATCTACGATCATGCACTTCATCATAATTCAAATGGCATTTCGACCAATATTTTGCCAAAATATCAAAATTAGTCGAAACAGTTTTACAAAAAGATTGAGAATTTCTATTTGATTTTTTTAAAGAAAAAAGCAGTAACCAGAAAGAGACCGAAAGAGTTCGCGATAAAATCACCGATATCAGCGGAACGTTGGATAAAAAACCAACTTTGAAACAACTCAGACAAACCAGCAAGCAAGACTCCTGATAGCACAACGGAGAAGACAGGATGAGCTTTGACGAATCCTGTTAACAGATTTCCAGACTTTTTAATTGCTTGAAAAGCTAGAAAAGCTTGAAATCCAAAAATGCAGGCATGAACAAATTTATCGAAGTTGATTAAGTTGAGACCACGAATGCTAGGAATGGCATAACCAGGCAGCCCGATGATAACGAAAATCGCTAGTGTCCACAGGTAGTACCAGCGGAAGAAACGATGAGGAAAGTGAGTGGAGGTCAGTTTCTGATTAAGCACCGATCATGGCTGCGTAAGCAGCTGCGTCCATTAAGCCGTCCACCTCACCTGGGTTAGACATCTTCACTTTCACCATCCAACCATCCCCATAAGGGTCGGTATTTACTGCTTCAGGATTACCTTCTAAACCGGCGTTTACTTCCACGATTTCGCCAGAAACAGGCAGATATAAATCTGACACTGTTTTCACGGCTTCTACGGTACCAAAAACTTCGTCTTGGCCCATGGCTTGGCCAACGGTATTAATTTCCACGAATACGATATCGCCTAATTCACCTTGAGCGAAGTCGGTAATTCCGATGAATGCGAAATCGCCTTCTACGCGCACCCATTCGTGTTCCTTGGTGTATTTCAGATTTTCTGGAAATTGCATGCTGAGTATTGTTTTCCCAAAAGTAAGTTTTTCCTTTTTCAGGCCAAGCCTGAATTCCATCTTTTCAGCGCCTTGTCCATTATTTTAAACCAAATTGGCGGAATTAAGGCCGGGAAAAAGGCACTGGCGTAGCCCAATGGTTGCTTGGGACTATCGGCATGGCTTCTCAATTGATGAAAAGGTCTCGAAGCGCGGTAATGGTGATCGGCATGGCGACTCAAATCAAAAAGAAAAAAACGGCTGATGACTTTATCGCTTTGCCAGGAATGTGCTGCCGTTACCTTCTCGTTTTCCTGCCTGGAGAGGCCATAATGTTCGATATAATTGGTGTATTCGAGCAATAAACAAGCGAAAACACCTTGAACAAACAGCGCCAATGCGAGAGCCGGAATCCAAGCTGCAATCAGTAGAAGGAAAACGCCCCAACTCACTTGCATGCGTACCACATAATTAGACCAGCCCCAGGATAAATGACCAGCGGTTCGAAGTCGCAGTGCTTCAAGCTTGTATGAAGCGGAAATTTGTCCTGCAATAGAACGACCAATAAAACGGTAGATGCTCTCCCCTCTTTTTGCGGAAGCACTATCTAATGAGGTGGCCACATATTTATGATGAATCTTCAGATGGTCGATGTAGAAATAGCTATTGCCCACCGACCAAAGAATGATTTGACCAAGCAAGCGCCATCGAGAGGAAACCCTATGTATGAGCTCATGCGCGAGGACAATCCCTAAGGAACCGGAACATAAACCAGTAGATAACGCTGCTGAAAAAAGCCAAGAATCGGCAATTGCGCCACTCAATATTCCATAAATGAGACTAAACCAGGCAATAAAATGCCCTAGCCATGCGGACATTAACAATCCACTTCCGGATTCTTGCTTCAAGGGCAGTGGAGCTTCTTGATTATCAGGAACCACCAATTCCAAAATCCCTAGAAAACCCAATGTATAGGCCAAGTTGAGCAAAGTCCAGGCACCTCCCCAACTATTGCCTATAACTACCGCAAGTACCGGGGTAAGCGCGAAACTGTAGCGAAACAGATACCTAAACTCTGACATGACTCGCTCCATAAGCACTTAATTACATGAAAAAATGAATAACCACAACCCTATTGTTACTTAGCATGAAAATGAAAAAGGATTTTCTGCGCCAACACCTCTGAAATCTTTCTGTAAGAAGCGGTGGTCCAGCCAGCAATATGTGGTGTAAAAATGACCTTCTGACTAGCAAATAATCGTTGATAACACGCTTGCTCATGAAAAGCAAGTTGATTCAGCTTTTCGTTAGGCAACACATCGAGTGCAGCACCTAAAATCCTGCCTTGCTCAATGGCCTTCAGCAGCGCTTCAGCATCCACCAACTCACCACGTGCCGCATTGATAAGCCAAATCGGTTTTTGAAGCGACTGAAACCAAGAATTGCTCATCCATTGTTGGGTTTCCTTCGTTAACGGAACATGAAAAGTGACCACATCAGCAGCCTCCATTAAATGCTCATAAGAACAAACCTCCGTTTTCCCGAAAGCAAAGTCAGTTTTATATTTATCGTATGCGAGAATTCTACAGCCAAACGGTTGTAAGAGTTGGGCTAAGGCACCTCCAACATGGCCATGTCCGATTATTCCAACCGTAAGTTCAGACAGTTCAGTGCCGCGGTGTTCTTCGCGCTGCCATAAAAATTGCCTGACGGAAGCATCTGCACTACGAAATTGATTGAGCATAGCGAGGAGGAGCATGAGTGTATGTTCGGCAACAGCCTGGGCATTGCCTTCAGGCGCATTGACCAATGCAATAGGACGATTAGGCAAAGAGACAATGTTATCCATCCCACTGCCGGCACGGGCAATTAACTCCAGTTTGTCGGCCTTTTGTAGCAGCTCAGCAGTGACTTTGATTTTGCTTCTAACTACCAAAACAGCTGCATCCGATAAAGCATCGGCAACCGCTGAAGGCGCGATATCGGGCAGATAACTCACCTCAAAACCAGCCAACCGAAGTTGATCCAGCAACGCCACATGAACATCGTCGATAATTAAAACCTTACGCACAAGGCAAAGTTAGCAGCCTATCTTTGTCGCATGGATGCAGCAAGTTATTTCGCTCAAATTGAGCAAGATTTACGCTACTACCTCGACTATCTGCAAGGGTTATCGAGGGAAATTCTAGATTCAGGACTTTCCAAATACCCCGTATTCATTGCTTACCAAACCAGGGACATCTCCTTAGGGAAGCAGATTTTATCGCATGAAAGCTTGGGAACACGCTGGTCAATCAATATCAGCGTGATGGAAGAATTTGTAAAGCGAAATATTCTGACGCTGGACAAATGGCCTGAATTTAAAAAAACCTACAAAGATCCTGAACAATATGCCTGTGTGTTTTTGATGGATGGCCTTGAAGCGCACTTCCTTTATCTGCCTTTTCATACCGAAGAAGGCGAAGATGAATTTTAACTTCACCCAAACCATCTGTTAACACTTTTCGGAACAATCCTTGTAAAACGTGCCACAAATTTCAACTTATGAGAATTTTACCCATTACCGCGCTAGTCTTGTTTTCCCAACTAGCCTTTGGCCAAACGAGCCTTTTCACTTCAAAGATTAAAAAGAATTTGACTGAAACTGCACCCCGAATTGAACGGGTTCAGACCACCTTCAAACCTGATACCATTGTGGTGTTTAACAGAAGTGGCGTTACACCTATGCCTGACACCAGAATCATTTATCAATATGATGCTCAGCAAAGACCCACTCGAATTGACATTGAGTCCATAGACACTGGATTTTGGACTATTTTTAAGCGCCTTGAAGTGCAATACAATGCAGCAGGTTTGCCCAGCCGTTCAGATATATATGAGTTACAAAACGGCATTTTAACCCTTTTAACAAGAAGAGAGCGCAGCTATACTGCCCAAGGCAGGGTTGTCTTGAACAAGGTTACCGACTTTGTAGCCGGCAGCGGAGCGAATATTTCTGGCGACTCATTGGTTTACAATGGCGCGGGAGCCAACCCTACTTCCATTGATGCTTATTATTTTGATTCGAATACCAACAGCTGGACACAAGCCATTCGATTCAGAAACTTCGTATTCAACAATGCCAACCAACTCACGCAAGCCGCCTATGCCACTCAAGTAGGCGCAGTGTATGTAGATATTCTACGTGCTCAAAACATAGACTGGAAGGCGGGATACCCAGGTTTAGATGCGGCGGTGTTAGGAGAAGAATTTGACCCTATGATTCCTGATGATTTCCGTTGGGAACCCCGTGTTATCACTTGGTCTGGCCCTTCTAACATCCTTGTACAGGAAAACAACCTGACCAGTTGGACCAATGTTAATCGATTGACTCAAACCTTAGCAGGAACACAATTAGCCTCAATTACAGAGGAGGACTGGAATGACACCATCGCAACTCCGGCTTGGGAATCGTTTAAACGAAACTTCTTCACTTTTACCAGCAATCAACTCACCGAGTTAAGCTCGCAATATTTCATGAACAATAGCTTTGTCAATGATGTGAAAGAAAATGTTGTTTTAGCGGGTCCTCAAGGATTGCCAACCCGTTATGAAACGTTTACCTGGCTAGTAAACAGCTGGAATCAAGACAACCTCAACACCTTCAGCTACAGCCTTGATAACCAAAGCAGGCTTCGCTATATGGCGAAAACCATGTCGGTATTTGGCACCCAAATGCCCGCTGATAGCTTGGTTTTCCAATACAGAGCCACCACCTCTACCAACGATATCCCCGCGGTAACAGCACAAATCTTCCCTAATCCAAGCACCCAAGGATGGGCGCAGATACGCTTTGAACAGCCTTTTACCGGTAACCTCATCCTTCGTGATTTAACAGGAAAATTGATGATTCAGCAAGTCGTTCAAGGCGAAACAAACATCAACCTTAATGTTGCCGGACTTGCAAAAGGATTGTATTTGGTACAATGGACCGACAGCGCCAATCGCTCAAACACCTGTAAATTGTTAATTCAATAATTAGATATTCCCAAATTTTAAGAGGAGCCCCAAAGGCTCCTCTTTTTTTATAGGGTAAATTTTTATCGCATTTTCACACAAATTATAGCACTCAAGAAGCCTCTCTTCTTAAGAAGGCATTTATTACCAATTGAAAATGAAAACACTATGCAGGGCTAAATCTGTAAACAATACTTTTTCATGTTTTAACCGCTATTAATTTTTTTATTCTTGATTTGAACCATTATTAGCTAGTTTTCAGATTACCAAACCCCTTCGTTTCTTCGTTCCAAACAATAAGAACAAAATGGGTGTTTTGAGGACAATGTCTTCTAACGGATTAATCAAATTAAGAGAACGCATAGCGCCGCTAAGAGCGGAAATCATTCAGCATCCGGCTTTCCAATCGATGAAAAGCCTGGAAGATTTGCAGCGTTTCATGGAAATGCATGCTTATGCGGTTTGGGATTTCATGTCGCTGCTCAAGTCACTTCAGCGTAAGTTAACCTGTATAGAAGTGCCTTGGCAACCCGTTGGAGAGGCTTCTATTCGTTTTTTGATTAATGAAATTGTGACTGGTGAAGAAAGCGATATCGACCCTGAAGGGGACTATATCAGTCATTTCGAGTTGTACATGCGAGCGATGAAGCGTGCCGGCGCTGATACCGGATTGATTGAGCGCTTCCTTCATAGAACTTCAGAACAAGGCCTTGATGCCGCTATCGCTCACGATGAGACACCCGATTCAGCCAAGCAATTTCTAAACACCACCTTTCGGTTTATAGAAGGAGGCAAGCCCCATGTATTGGCAGCTGTATTTACGTTTGGCCGAGAAGACTTGATTCCAGATATGTTCTTGTCGTTTGTAGATCACCTAAAATCTCAATTCCCGAACGAAGTAGGCACACTACGCTATTACTTGGAGCGCCATATTGAAGTGGACGGCGACCATCATAGCCACCTGGCATACCAGATGACTGAAAAACTCTGCGGCAACGACCCCATCAAATGGCAAGAAGCCAATGAAGCCGTTATGGAAGCTTTAGAGGCCAGAAGGTTGTTGTGGGAAGGGTTGCTTACTGCCGAAGTAAAATAATTGAAACTCGAAATCAAGACAAACCTACAATCTTTCCATCTACCACATCAATGCCTAATGCAGCCGGTTGTTTAGGCAGGCCTGGCATTCGCATGATGTCGCCTGCAACCGCTACGATAAACCCTGCACCGGCATTCACCAAAAGCTGGCTGAAAGTGATGGTAAAATCGCTGGCAACGCCCACTTTAGAGGCGTCATCGCTGAAGGAGTACTGGGTTTTAGCGATACAGATAGGAAGATGACCAAAGCCTTCTTTTTCCAACTTCTTGAGTTGTTGTTTGGCTTTTGCGGTAAAGTCAATGGCTTTTCCGCCGTACACCCCTTGAACTACTTTGAGTAGCTTGGTAGCGATATCGTCCTCTAGTTCATAGGTAAATTTGAGCGGTAGTGCTTCACCCTCTTCAATGGTTTGAAGCACTACAGCAGCCAACTCGGTTGCGCCCGCTCCCCCTTTGGTAAATCCTTCGCATAGGGCAAATGGCGCTTTTCTTTCTTCGCACCAAGCGCGAACCAGCGCAATTTCTTCTTCCGTATCGAAGTGAAAACGATTGAAGGCTATCACTACCTTCTGCCCGAAACCTCTTAGAATATGAAGGTGACGGTCGAGGTTGCGCAAGCCGTTGGTTAAAGCCTGCGAATTGGGCTGCTGAATTAATTTTTCATCACAACCCCCGTGTAGTTTGAGGGCTTGGGTGGTGGCTACGAGTACACTTACGGCAGGCTCAAGTCCTGCTTGACGGCATTTGATATCGAAGAATTTCTCTGCGCCTAAATCGGCTCCAAAACCAGCTTCAGTCACTACGTAATCGCCCAAAGCGAGGGCTGTTTTGGTAGCCATCACAGAATTACAACCATGAGCAATGTTGGCAAACGGACCTCCATGTACGAATGCGGGTGTATGCTCGGTAGTTTGAACAAGATTCGGTTTGATAGCGTGAAGCAATAATGCAGTCAGGGCTCCATCAAACCCCAAATCTCTCACATATACAGGCTTTTGTTCATAAGAATAGCCTACTAAAATATTTCCGAGTCGCGTTTTCAAATCCTCGAGCCCGTTACTCAAGCAAAGGATGGCCATAATCTCAGACGCCGGAGTTATGTCGAAGCCTGTTTCGGTTGGAATGCCATTGTTCGAGCCTTGAAGACCGGTGAGCACATAACGCAATGAACGGTCGTTGACATCGAGCACCCGTCTCCAAAGCACTTGTTTTAAGGCAGTAGGCTTACCCTGATTCAGGTACTGGTAATTATCTACCAAGGCAGCCAAGGTGTTGTTGGCAGAAGTGATGGCGTGAAAATCGCCGGTAAAATGCAGGTTAATATCTTCCATAGGAAGCACCTGGCTGTATCCACCTCCGGCAGCGCCGCCTTTCATCCCGAAACAAGGACCGAGTGAAGGCTCTCGCAAGGCCACAATGGCATTTTTGCCTAACTGCTGCAAGCCCAGACTTAACCCCACCGAGGTGGTGGTTTTACCTACACCCGCTTTGTTGGGGGTGATGGCGGTAACCAGTATGAGTTTGCCCTTAGCAGGTCTGGAAGCTATTTCCTCGCTGACTTTGGCTTTGTCGTAGCCAAAAGGCATCAGCTCCTCCGGCTTCAAGCCCAGACTTGCTGCAATTTCATGAATAGGCTTTAGCTGAATGCTGTGGGCAATCTCGATGTCTGATTTCATTTTGTTTGGTAATGCTTGAATTTAAAGCGGTCACTTTGTTCAATGCCATCCATGACTTGCTCCAGAATATCTTCCGGGCTATCGTCGTAATTGAGGACAAGTGGCGCTTTGATGGTGATGGAAAGTTGAGTTTTGCGTTTTTTAAAGCGCAGTCCTTTTTTGTCGAAAGCTCTTCGGAATCCGTTGATGACCACCGGAACTACAATGGGCTTTTCTTCTTTGATGAGTAAGGCAGTTCCTTTTCTGCCTGGCGCCCACGGCTTGGTGGTTCCCTGCGGGAAAGTGATGACCCAACCGTCCTGCAAAGCAAGTTTGATGTTGTTAACCTCCTGAAAATCGACCTCACGTTCTACATCAGTACCGTTTTTTCGCCAGGTGCGCTTAACTGTTACAGCTCCGGCCAACGCCATAAGTTTAGGCAGAAGGCCACTGTGTTTCATGGTTTCTTCGGCTGCCACAAAACAAGTGTTGGTGCGAAGCGAAAGCAAGTACAGAGGGTTGATTAACCGTCCTTTAAAGCCCCATTTATGAGAGCCAAAGACGTGGTACATCGCAATTACGTCGGTGTAATACGTTTGGTGATTAGATACGAAAAGCACCCCGGTATCAGGCAAAGCATCGAGGTGTTCTACCCCTTGAACCTTCAGTTTGTTGGTCCAATTGAGACCTGGCCATGTGATAAACCCCGCCCAAGTGCAAACGATGCTTCTTAGCCAATAAGGCTTGCCAAAAGGGTCTTTTCTAAAGTACCTCACCTCATTTTTTTCTATTCAGTTCGCGTTTGAACTGATAACCCCCGTTTAATGGCCCCCAAATAACCTTGTTATCGCTGTCGAATCCATTTTCCAGCCATACCACTTTATTTTCAAAAACCTGAAAATCCTGAAGGATGTAAGAAGCTCTTCTTGACCCGGATTTACAATCGGTTCCACTGGTGTTGCCTTGGTATTTCTGTTCGGTTTTGCGGGTAAAGATTACCGCGCATTCTTCCACCATGGTAAGTTCATCAGGACGAAGGTTCGCAAATGGCTTTTCCTTTGACAATTCACCTTCGTAGTCTTTGATGTTAGAAATGGTATAGATGGTGAGCTCCATTTGCTTGTCATCCAAGTCAGAAAGTTTGTAAAATTTCTGTCCAACAACCGCCTGAGTTCTGGAATCCTTCCACTCTGCATACATCCAAATGCCATCTGTCACCAAGTTTTCCCAAATCACTTCTTGGCGCATTTCCAGCGGAGCAATCAGAGAATCTCGTTTATGGTGGTCTTTGGAATTAAACTGTCCACTCATCCATTCGGAGAGTAAGCGCAAGTTTTTGGACCCTTTAGAAGCGGGGCCGGCAAGGGCGGAGGAGCCTAAAAATCCGGCGAGGAGGAGGCAGGCAAAAGTGAATTTTCTCATGTATCTGGAAGCTAAATTAAACATTCGAGGGTTTGAAAGTAAAATCCAACGCTTTATTGTGCCGTCATTCTATCAGATTGAATGCAGGTAATTATCTTCGGGAAATCAGCCATCTATTATGTCGGCAAACTCAGAAGATAAAATTTACTTTGGCGGCCTCAATGGGCTAAGATTCTTTGCTGCTACTGCAGTCATCTTTCACCACATTGAACAATACAAGCTATGGGCACGCCGCGATGGCTACAACTACCCTAGCGTATTCGGTGGAGACAGCGCATGGAGCGTCTTCTTCGATGCGCTTGGCCATAAAGCGGTTTCGCTTTTCTTTGTACTAAGCGGCTTTCTCATCACCTATTTGCTGCTTGCCGAGGTAAAAAAGACCAATACAGTAAGTCTGGGTAAGTTTTACTTGCGTCGAATCCTTCGTATTTGGCCTGTTTATTACCTGGTTATTCTTTTAACGTTTTTCGTTATTCCACATTTCTTCGATGTCGGCCAATATGGCCAAGGTTTGCTCCACAATCACTTTTGGGTGTGGTTAGGCCTTTGCATGTTCATGCTTCCCAACTTAGTGCGTTACAACACGGTTGAGCTGGTAGGTGGAAACCAAACTTGGAGCGTGGGCATTGAAGAGCAGTTCTACCTGATTTGGCCTTGGCTGGTTCGAACTTTCCATAAAAACTTCGAGCGTATGTTGATTATTTTCATCGTGGTGAAGATGAGTTTGTATGCAATTGGGTTACTGGTTGCCGCCAACACTGCCGAAGGAACCACCATCCACTTGCTTGCTACTAAGTTTCACTTGCACTGGGCTTTGTTCAAAATCGAACAAATGGCGGTAGGTGCGCTGGTTGCTTACTACTTATTCAATAAAAACGAACAAGTCCTAAAGCTGCTTTACAACAAAGCTTGGATTTGGGCTTGTGTGATTCTCTTTATCAGCTTTTTCATTACTGAACTTAACTTTTTCGGCCACACCATCTTCGAAGCATTGGTGGCTGTGACACTTATTCTCAACGTCTCCACCAATCCAAATTGCTGGATTAAGTTTCGTTGGTCCGGATTTACTGTGCTGGGCAACATCAGCTACGGCATTTACATGTACCATACGCTGGTGCTGGCAGTACTTATCAACGTAGCCCAGCATTACAAAATCGACCAAGACCACACCACCTTAAACTGGTTCTTGTACATCGGCGGTGTGGCAGGCACTTTACTGATTTCTTGGCTGTCTTACCGCTATTTCGAGAGCTTCTTCCTCACCATCAAAGAGCGCTTTATGGTGGTCAAAAGCTCCAGCAAGGGCTAGTTTTTCAGCTACTTGCGCATCGCTTCTTTTTTCAGGGCTTCCCAAGCCACTGACTTATTTTGAAGTACATCTTCTAAGGTTTCTATTGTCCGTATTTCTGGGTCGAGGGCCGGTGTTCTAAACCTTGGTTCCTTTCTATCTACCAGCGGAATTTCTACTACTATTCCTGAGCCGGGCAAGCGCAGTCGGCCTATCGGTGCCTGCGCACGTCCGGTAGTGGGGCCAAGACCGTGGGCTGCAATCATAATTCCTCTCCCCTGCGACTTCATTCTTCTAACAAACTGATAAACACCGTCGCCTGTAGCGCCGTCGGTTAATAACCATATTCTGCCTTTATACACTGGCACGCGGCGGCTACTCACTTCTTCTAGTTCTTCTCGAAGAAGAAAAGCCGTGTCTTCTACCGCAGCAATTCTATCCGAAAGATTCAAATCGGCACTATCGTCGGTGGTTAAATAGGGGCTAAAATCAGAGGAAATCATGCGGTATTTTGCCCGGAATTGATCGGTCGGCTGTGCTTCTTTCAAGACGGTGAAATAGCGAAACAGCGCTTCTGCAAACCAACGGTCGTTGCCGGTAGCGCCGCGCAAATCGATGACTAATCCATGATGCTTTTTGGTTTCCGCCTGCCGAATGAAAGTGCTCAAATATTTTTCCCAGTCTTCCGGAATCCATTCACGTTCAAACTTCTTCACTTGAACCACAGCTAAGCTGTCCTTGTCGAGCCATTTCACTTCGAAGGCAGAATCAGGTTGAAGCATCCAGACGCCGTAGCGGACCAATCTCCTGTCTCTTTCTTGCCGATTTACGCCCCGAACCAACACTTCGTAATTAGTCTTCTGTCCTGCCGGCAACACATTCAACAGATGGATTTGATCAGGATTGGGGTACAACAGCGGAAATAACACATCAAACCAGGGATATTCCTGACCTGGTGCCACCGCCAGCAAGGGCTTTTTATTTCTTTCATCCGTGCCTTCTAATGGAAGCAAAGCGGAAATGCTGTCCAAAATTTTTCTTGTTGGTCTTCCGTCGATTTCGTGCACCACCGTTCCAGGATCGAGGAGGGAGTTGCCTGTGGCATTGTGGGTTATAACCAGAAAATCTTCCACAATTCGAAAGCAAAACGGGAGCTTATCGGGTTGGTCAAAAAGGACGCGCTTGGTTAACAACTCCTGAGATTCCGGCTTTAATGAAGTGAGCCCGGAACCTAAAGTTTGAAAAAGCCCGGCAAACCCGAGATAAGCTTTAGCCAAATCCTTGCCCGTATAAAACTGACGCTCTAAGACTTCGATTTTGCGTTCAATTTGAGCAACGGATTGGTAGCGCTTAGCGGCAGGATGCAATGAAAGTAAAGCATTTCTAGACAAGCGTAAATCCTTCATTAATCCATCGCTGGAGATTTCCGGTATGAGTATGGGACGTATGGGTTTAAGCAAATTCCAATAATCAGACTTGGGCAATCCAACGGTTATTTCCGGATAAATAATACGTTGGTCAATGGTTTCCCACTCTTCATCGTTGATGACATAGGTGTATTTCAACTCGCCGGCGGCCAAGTCGTTGTCGAATACTACAGCCAGTTCATACAAACCATCGCCTTCGGGATCCGACATTTCCAAACTATAATTCCAGGATAGCGGCGGAATACTTCCACGAATGCCTATGCGGTCTTCAGGCTTAGGCCAACGACCCTCGCGGTCGAAGCTTAAAGTAAACAGCACCCTGGTTTGGGCAAGAGCCGGTTTCGATAAAAGCAGACTTAGTCCCAAAAACGCCCAAAGCAGGGATGAAGAAGTAAAAAAGGAAAAAGATTTCAAAAGTTCAGCGAACAGATGGTGTATCGGGTTAGCTAGCCCAACTTGTTTACATGTTTTGATTTTGAGTAGAAGAAACATCCTTGAGGGCATGAGTGCAGCTATATCGTCCTGATTTTGAAATAATTCTGAAGGAATTTGTGGCTTATCGCCTTCAATGTGGAGCTAATTCGCAAAAGATTAAATGAATTTCGGTTTACGAGCCTTGAATTCGTTGAAAGCAAGATTCCAAGAAGTTGCTGGTGGGATGTACTTACAATTCCAACCAATCAAACTAATCATTTAGGATTGCGCCTTGAATGCTTGCCAACCTTGTGCTTCTAAATCAATAAGTTGCTCACCTTTGGTCATCAGACGGTAGCCTTCGGAGGCGTCAGTCATATGACCAATTACACTGATTTCTGCAATTTGAGCTATAGCTTCGTAGTCTTTCTGATTGATGGTAAAGAGCAATTCATAGTCTTCTCCCCCATTGAGTGCACAGATAGCAGGTTCTAGTTTAAACTCACCGGCTTGTTTCCAGGCTTGCTCGCTGATAGGTAGTTTTTCTTCGTACAATCGCACACCCAAACCAGAGCGAGTGGCCAAATGCAAACACTCAGAGGCGAGTCCATCCGAAACGTCAATCATGGCTGTTGGGACCACTCCTGCTTCTGCCAAAAGCGCCACAACATCCATCCTAGCGTCGGGCTTAAGTTGGCGCTGGAGCAGGTAATCTCTGCCTTCAAAATCCGGCTTGAAGTCCGGATTTTCTTTGAATATCCTTTTCTCTCTTTCAAGTAAATTGAGGCCGAGATACGCAGCTCCTAAATCACCGGAAACACAGAGTAAATCATGGTTTTTTGCAGTGTGGCGGTAGCAAACCCGATTTTCTTCTACTTCTCCCCAGACAGCAACGTTGAGAATGAGCCCTTGGAGGGAGCTGCTGGTATCGCCTCCAACGAGTTCTACGCCGTAATACTTACATGCTGCGAGCACTCCGGAAAAAAGCTCTTCTACAGCTTCAACAGTAAACTTGCTGGAAAGCCCCATGCTCAGGGTGATGTACTGAGCCTGTCCATTCATGGCACAGATGTCGGAAACATTAACAGCTACGGCTTTGTATCCCAAATGTTTGAGTGGCGTATAGGTCAGGTCGAAGTGGACGCCTTCGAGGAGGAGGTCTGTAGAAACGAGCTGAAGCTTGCCGTTATTCATGCGGATCACTGCAGCATCATCGCCAATTCCAAAAGCCAGGTTGGGGTTGGATGGCTGAATGTTGCGAGTCAGGTGATGGATGAGACCGAATTCTCCGAGAGCAGCAATAGGGGTTAACGACATGTTGCAAAGGTAGGCAACAGCCTTAATCGAGGCGGAATGAAACGGGAAGATTCATGCGCACTTTTACGGAACGCCCATTTTGCTTACCAGTAATCCAGGCGGGCATAGCGCTTACCACCCGAACCGCTTCTGCATCCAATTCCGGCGACACCGACTTCAACACTTTAGCATCGGTAACTTTGCCAAGTTCATTGACGATAAAAGAAACGATGACTCGTCCTTGAATCTTTGTTTCAACTGCTGCTTCCGGATAATGAATGTTCTTGACTAAGTAGTCAATCAACTTCTCATTTCCACCGGGGAAGGAGGGCATTTGTTCCACATATTGAAAAACCTCTGTTTTCGATCCAGTATTACGCAGACTGTCTTGAGCGTAAGTGGTTGAGGAGAGTAGAATGGCCCATGCGGCAACCGAAGCGAGCGTCAATAGTCTAATCATTATTCGACAGGGATAGAATCTGGAGGTAAAACGGCGTAAGGAGCGCAGGAGATGTCGGTACTGAGCGAAGCTGGAGGCTGAAACTTACCTGGCTTCCAGTCAACTCGTTTGTCTGCATAAGCTTTCTGAAGGAATATGCCTACCAGCGGGAGTGCGGAATTGGCTCCTCCTCCTAAATGGGTGGTGCGGAAGTGAACCGCCCTGTCGTCGGCGCCAGTCCAACAACCGAGCACCATTTCCGGGGTGATGCCCATGAACCAGCCGTCGCTGTTGTTCTGGGTGGTTCCAGTTTTTCCGCCTATTTCATTGTGCAAGCCATAGCGATAGCGAATCCTACCAGCTGTTCCAATTTTCACAGAACCTTTCAGCAATTGGCTCATCACATAAGCGGTCTCTTCGCTGAAAGCTTCTGAGGTTTCGCTATTGAACTGTGCTATGATGTTGCCGCTCTTATCTTCTATCCTACTAATGAAGACAGGTTTGGCAGCAAGTCCTTTGTTGACGAAGGCCGAATATGCCCCTACCATCTCAAAAAGGGAGATATCGAAGGTGCCTAAGCACAAGGAAGGATAAGGCTCCATGACACTCTGAATGCCCATTCGTCGGGAGAGTTCCATCACCGATTCCGGACCAACTTGTTTCATGAGGTAAGCCACAATGTTGTTGATAGACTTGGCCAACCCTTCAAACATGGTCATGCTACCACCATTAACGCCATCGTAGTTTTTGGGAGTCCAATTATTGAAATCCTCGAAGGTGACTGGCTGGTTAGGAATAGGAGTACAAGGATTGAAGCCGTTATCGATGGCTTGCGCATACACAATTGGCTTGAAAGTGGAACCCACCTGACGTTTCGCGGTAATGTTCACGTGGTCGTATTGTGAGTGGTCGATGTTGATACCGCCAACCCAAGCTTTAACATTACCATTTTTAGCATCCATGGCCATAAATCCGGTGTGCAACAAGCGTTTGGCATACCGCAGTGAGTCCATCGGGCTGAGCACGGTGTCTCGGAAATAGCCGGGTGTTTTCCAATCGAAGAGCCGCATGGCTACCGGCTGCTTAAACACCTCTTTGATTTCAGCCTCTGAAAGCCCTTGCTCCTTCATGTCCATGTAGCGGTCGGTTTGCTTCATGCCTCGAATCAGGAGCGACTCATCTTTCCCCCAAGGCGCTCTGCCTTTCCAATGCTGGTCAAAGCTGGCTTGGAGCGCAGTCATGTGTTGCACCATGGCAGCTTCGGCATGTTCTTGAAGTCGGGAATCGAGGGTGGTATAAATGCGAAGGCCGTCTTTGTAAATGTTGTACTTAGAGCCATCGGGCTTAGGGTTATTCTCGCACCAATCGAGCATGTATTGACGGAGGTATTCACGGAAGTAAGTGGCTAAACCGGCATCGTGCGTTTGTGGATGCAAGTCGAGCTTGAGTGGTTGAGATTTAAACTTTTCTGCTTCTGCTTCAGGAATCACCTGATACTTCACCATCTGATCGATAACGGTATTTCTTCGAGCCAAAGCTTTTTCCGGATTTCTTACCGGAGAGTAAACGGTGGTTCCTTTTAGAATACCAACCAGCAAAGCTGCTTCCGGCAAGGTCAAATCTTTGGTGGATTTATTGAAATACGTTCGGGCTGCTGATTTTATCCCGTAAGCATTGTTTCCAAACTCAACGGTGTTGAAATACAAGGCAATGATTTCGTCCTTGGTATATCGTTTCTCGATTTTCACCGCGGTAATCCATTCTCTAAGCTTGTAAATCCCGAGTTTAAAGATGTTTGGGCGGTGAGTTCTTGGGTAAAGGTTTTTCGCTAGCTGCTGGGTAATGGTGGAAGAGCCACGCTTTTTGCCAAACAAGGTATAGAAACCAATCGCGACTGTGCCCTGAAAATCGATACCGGCATGGCTACGGAATCGGATGTCCTCGGTAGCAATGAGGGCTTGAATCAGGAAAGGACTCAACTCCTCAAATCGGGTATAAGAACGATTTTGGATGTAATACTTGCCCAGAAGTGCCCCATCTGAGGCATAAATCTCTGTTGCGAGGGCGTTTTTGGGATTTTCTAATTCCTCGAAAGTGGGCAATTCGCCAAAAACACCAGCGCCGATAAGGCCTAGTAGTCCGAGGAAACACAGCCAGAAGAAGGCAAAAATGCCCCACATCCAGCGTAAATAAGTACGATTGTTGGTGTTAGTTGGGTTACTCATCAATTCTTTTTGAATTGAAACTGATCCTTAAAGTATTGAAGATAAGCAGGTTTGCCCATTTTCTTCCTAAGTGTTATGAGGTTTTCCGGACTGATTAGCACTGCCTGCCAACTTCCTGGTGCATAAGCCGCCGTGACCGATTTATCTGCGATGAAGGCAGCATAGTAATCCATGGCTTTATCCTTTTGGGTGAATTGCTTAACAATCACCATCTGGGTGGCCGCGTCGTAAAGCGTTGGCTCAACATCAAAAGTTTGCAGGCTGAAAATCCGGGAATTGAAATCTACGATTTTAACATCTGGGCTTGCTTTTCGTGCTTCGGTGTCCTGAATCCAGAGGACGAAGAAATACGATTTGGGCGGCTCAGATTTGAACATGGCGTAAGCGGCATCCCGAAGTGAGTCTAAAAGCGAATTGCCGGAAGGCGGAGGTTTCACAAAGACTTCCTTATTCACCGCTTGAGAGGAATCCTTTCCGGCACCTGCCGGCTTGAAGCCTTCTCCTCTCAATACCTTCAACATTTCTTCAGCAGACGCTTTTACCGGATCCTTGGGATACTGCGCAATAATCATTTCTAGCGCCTGACGCATGGCTGAACTGTCTTTTACTTTACCAAGGCTAACCGCACGAATCAAGTCAAATTTGGGCATCAACTTACCGCCGCTGAAATCCTTGCGGGCTTTCTCTGCGAGCGCAAATGCTTCCTGATAGTTCTTTCTGGTGTAAGCCCTGTAGGCGTTTTCATATAAATCTTTCTCCGCTTTTCCTACCGGTCCGGTTAATGCAATAGGCTTTTCCGGATTTTTAATCATCTGGTCGTAAGGCGAATCCTTGAAGTTTTCTTCAATCATTTTCTTGTAGAAGGCGGCCTTTGTGGCATTTCCATTTTTTGAAAACACTTGCCACAACCCATAAGCGGTTTCCGGCTTCTTCTTGGTTTTTGGAAAACGCTGTATCAAGCCTTCCCACAGATTGATGGTTTCGTCTTCTTCCTTCAGTTTTTCTTTATAAAGTAGCCCAAGTTGGTACATAGCTTCCGCGATACGTTCATCAGAAGCTGTTTTCTGACTTTCTGACTTAGGAATTTTAGCCAGCATCCGTTGCTTTTGTATCCGAATTTCTCGCTCCTCTTTGCTGAGCTTTTTACCACTTTCATCCGTGTCTGGAATAGAGGAAGTATCTACCGGAGGCTCATTGTTGGAAGGTCCGGCGAGGGCTTGTTCTCGTTTGCTTCTTCTCCAGTTATCGGTTAATTCACGATTACCCCAGCGTGTTAAAAACTCTGTAAATCCGAGGCTGAGGTTGGCTTGGTTGTAGAAGTAAAACAAAGCTCTTCCCGATTGGCCGGGGAGTGAAATTCCTCCACCGCCCGGACCTGGCGGAAGCCCGGGTCCTCCGGGTCTGCCCATATCCTGAGGCTGTGGGGTATTATTGGCCTGCGGCTGCTCTTTCTGGAAGCGCTCCCGGTCTTTGGCTACACGTTCGTCGGAAATAACACGGTCGATAAGTCTGTTGAGTTGTTTGTCAGGCATTCTGGCCAGTCGTTGAAGACTATCTTCTAAGGCGATGATATCGATTTGCTTGACCAAATCAGCCAGAAACTTCTTCCTATTGCCAGTTTCTTCGTAATCAGGATGTTCTTTAGAGAGAAACGCTAAAGTGGAATCATAATAAGTATCGGCATCTTTATAGCGGCGGGTGCTGAAATAGATTTTGCTCAAAGCCAAAAAAGCGAGGCCTTTGTTGGCCGGATTCTGACTTGCATTTAAAGCTGCTTTCTTGAAATTCTCTTCAGCAGATGGAATCTGCTTCATTTTCACATCCAGCTGACCTATTTCGTAGTAGAGGATATCGAGGTTACTTCGGTTTTTATCGTCCCTGGCCATTCTCACCAATTCCTGGCGGATGCTAGCCGTATTGGCATTTCCTGCTTCTGCGCATCGGGCGATGTTAAGCTTAGCATCGAATTGCATTTCGTACGACGGATTCATCCCTAGTACTTGATCGTATTGGGTGATGGCTTTTCTACCACTGCCATAACGCTGATTGAGCTGTCCCAGCACAAAGTACATCCGCCTTCTGGAACTTCTTCTGGATTCGGTTTTTACTGCCTTATCTAAAGACTCGATGGCTTGCTCAAAGCGCTTGTCTTTGATGAAGTAGGCAGCAGCAGCGGCATGCAATGCCGCTTTTAAGTTGGGAGGAAAGCGCTTGTCGGAAAGACCACGATCAATGGCCGCGCGGGCATTGGCAAGTTGATCGGTTTCCAGGTAGGCTTTTATCAGCCAAACAAGCGACTCCTTCGCGACCTCTTCATTTTTATACTTACTGAAGACATATTGAAAAGTTTCGATGGCTTCAAAATACTCTCCTTTAAAGAAGTAGGCTTTTCCAATGAGGAAAAAGGAATCGTCCACCCACTTACTCACCTCGTGGTTGGTAATGACTGCAGAACATTTTTTAATAACCTCATCGAAGATTTGCGATTTTCCTTTGGCAGCTTGTTTATCACCGTGGTTAAAAACCGGGAGAATTTTCGAGAAATCGTCCTTATTTTGAAGTTCTAACTCCTGAACAGCCTCCTCGAATTTGGTTCTGGCATTGAAATATCCGTTGTACTTGGCCGTGATGTTATGGTATTGACGATGCATCCAACTGCCTTTTTTACAGCCGGAGAGCATGACCAAGGTGAGAAAGCCAAAGATGGTCAGATAGATTCGTGTAGCAGTTCGGAGATTCACCGGCGCAAAAGTAACCAATAGGACGGATTAACGGCGGAAATGCCTTTATGCGTATAATTGTCTTATGCGTAAACATCCCCAGGGCTTACCCTACCTTTTTTTCACCGAAATGTGGGAACGTTTCGGCTACTATCTGATGATAGGAATCTTCTTTTTATACATGACAGACACCGAAAAAGGCGGTTTAGGCTTGGATAAAAAGGAAGCTGCCGACATCTTCGGAACCTTCATCGCACTTGTATTTCTCACACCTTTTCTCGGTGGGCTGCTTGCCGACCGAGTATTGGGTTATCGAAAAGCCATTAACCTTGGCGGCGCCATGATGGGATTGGGCTATATGGCCTTAGCAATTCCTCAAACCTGGGCGTTTTATGTGGCCATGACCTTGATTATTTTCGGTAATGGCTTCTTCAAGCCCAATATTTCAACCCTTTTAGGCAATTTATATAACGAAGACGCTTACAAACCCAATAAAGACTCCGGCTACAACATCTTCTACATGGGGATTAATATCGGAGCTTTCATTTGCAACTTCTTCGCCGCTTATCTCCGAAACAACTTCGGATGGGGCTATGCCTTTTTTGCCGCGGGTGTAGGCATGTTTCTAGGATTAATTGTGTTTTGGCTTGGCGACAAACACTATCGTTCGGCCGATGTGATGAAGCCTGCAAAAGCGGAAGACATGCCACTGGCGAAGATTTTCAGCGTGGTTTTGCTTCCTGCCTTGGTTGCCGGAGTTTTAGGTTGGATAGCCATTCCCGGAAACGTTTTCGGTTCAGACTCTACCGACGCATTCATCTTCGGTGCATTGCCCATAGCGATTTATTATGTATCCCTGATTTTCTCCGCACCCAAAGAAGACAAAGCACCACTTTCAGCATTGATGACCATCTTCGGGGTGGTAATTATTTTCTGGGCCGTATTTAAGCAAAACGGAACCGCCCTCACCACCTGGGCCGACAGTTACACCAACAGGGAAATTCCGGAGACCATGGTTCCAGCAGCAAAGACCTTGGGAATGGTACAAACTATCACCTTGGAAAAAGACTCGTTCCCTGATTACGACCCCGATTTCCGTGCAAGAAAAGATGAGCAAGGAAAAGTGATTAAAGTGCTTACCCATCACCCCTACCTCAACAATTTACCACAAGAGCGCTGGCCTCAGGAAGACAAAAGCCTGAGCTTGGTGTCCACAGAGTTATTCCAAAGCATCAATCCATTTTTCGTAGTGATACTCACTCCCGTGGTGGTTGGCTTCTTCGCTTGGTTAAGACGACGCAAGAAAGAGCCCTCTACCCCGGCTAAAATCGGTTGGGGTTTGATGATTACAGCAGCCTCCACCACCCTGATGATGGCTGCCGTAGCCCTCAACGGGAACGACAAATCCTCCGCCGGTTGGCTCATTGCCACCTACGGAGTCATCACCATTGGGGAGCTTTTCCTCAGTCCGATGGGGCTATCGCTGGTTTCCAAAGTTAGTCCTCCCCGACTAACCGCCTTGATGATGGGCGGTTGGTTTTTATCTACTTCTATAGGCAACAAGCTAAGTGGCGTGCTCGCCAGCCTTTGGGATGGCTATGATAACAAAGTTTACTTCTTCCTAGTGAACTGTATTGCCGCTGCCACCGCGGCCTTGGTAACCTTCTCATTGCTGGGCTGGTTGAAAAAGCGAATAGGCAGTTAGCATCACACACAAAAAAGGGGAAACGATCTAATCGCTTCCCCTTTTTTGTGTGTAGGTATCAGAGAGCTAGATGGATGCAGCATCCCGGCAGGCATCCAAAATTTCGGAAGGTTGAATTTCCATGTGGGAGCCGTGCCAGATAACTTTTCCGCCGGAAATAAGCAGCACCTGTGGACTTTCGTGTTGAATTTGATAACGCTCCGCAAGTGCGTTGGAAATAGGGCGATAAGCCAATAAATCGAGGTAAACCGGTTGACATACTGCTTCCAAAGCTTCTGCCTGTCGTTCTAGACGAGCCAAAGCAGCACTGCTGATAGAACAGCGGGTGCTGTGTTTAAGAAACATCACTGGCTTACGTTGAGAATCCTGAGAGAGTATATCCAACTGCTCCACCGTAATCAGCGGCGTCCAAGTCATCCGTTGTGCTGCTGTTGGTTCACTTTAGCTTGGCTGAAGGCAGGACAAGGATTGCGATTGCTGGCGCAAGATGCCATTAACAACGACCCTAAGGCGAATAAAACGAGTAACTTTTTCATGGTTTAAATTTAGCGCATCTTTTTTGGAAAGAGATTAGAACGTGGTTTTCCTGGTTTTCCTGGTTTAGAATGCAAATCCTTATAGGCAGGACAATCGGCTTTCTTCCCACTTTTGCAAGCAGGAAGTATCAGAATCAAACCTAGTAGGAAAACAATTCCTTTCTTCATCTTCGCAAAAGTATTG
This sequence comes from Bacteroidota bacterium, assembly GCA_027484125.1. GTDB lineage: Bacteria > Bacteroidota > Bacteroidia > UBA7662 > JAIXUI01 > JAIXUI01. The sequence continues at coordinate 26,272 of JAIXUI010000130.1, forward strand.
AATTCGGTAACGCGAATTACCGGGCTTTGTTTCAAACCATGAATCTATCGCTTTTTAACCTTCCGGAAGTCCGGGAATTTCTCAAAGCCAACCAACATGAATCACCGGAAAAGTTGGCTATCAAGTTTCATGGTAAGACGGGTTTCCCATTGGCTGATGTTCTGCTTCAACTCAGCCTAGCAGCGAAAGCGGAAGAAAAGCTACCTACATGGAAAGCGTGTGGCTGTGTTTTTACCCGCCAAGCATTAGAACAAGCTACATCGGAAACCTTAGCCATTTGGAAAGCACAAACCTTCCAACCCGCAGCCTATGTGGATCTTACTGCAGGGTTGGGCGTAGATGCCTGGGCGATGAGTCGTCATCTCCTCTCTAGCAAGGTTGTGGTGTTTGAGCGGGATGAAGCTAGAGCGAAAATGCTGGAATGGAACTTTAAGCAGCTTGGCATCGCGTGTGAAGTTCATCAACAGGAAGCCACCATGGCCAACATCGATGGCTGGCCTGAAAATGCTTTGATTTACATCGACCCGGATCGAAGAGTTTCGGGGCAACGCAGTTTGTCAGTGAAAGATTGGAGCCCTGATTTATCCATATGGATTCCGGAAATCCTTTCACGGAACCGTCAGCTTCTCATCAAGTTTAGCCCTATGATAGATATAACCTGGATTGAGCACAATTTTCCGGGAAGAAAACAGGTTTACGTATTGGGCAAAGAGCGCGAAGTGAAAGAAGTATTGGTTCATTTTGAAGGATCCTTTGCGGATGTTAACTCTACTTACCTGCCAAAAACTGCCGTTATCTTCCAAAAAGGGGAAACATATTACTGGAGTAACAATGCTGGTGATGAAAAACAGGTTCCTCTAGCGGAACCTATCACTGAGCAGTGGTTATTCGACCCACATGGCGCTCTTATAAAAGCTGGGCTGACCAGTGAAGTTGCGGCTCATTATCAGCTTTCCAGATTGAGTAAAAACAACCCTTATTTACTGGGAAATGCCTTTGTCGATAACTTTCCAGGAAGGCAATTTAAAATTTTATCTGTGATGGAATTCAAGCCTGAATTATTAAAAAGCTACTTGAAATCAAAAGACATACGAGGAGCGGGAGTTGGATGCCGAGACTTTCCGGAGACTGCTGAAAAATTAAAACAACGTTTTAAATTGGGTGAAAGTCATTCGCATTATTTGGCATTCACCAAGACATTCAGTGGAAAGCTAATAACCATTCATGGCCAAACAGAAAACTAAAAAAGCCGCATAACTTAAGGTTATGCGGCTTTTTTAGTTGTGATGAAGTTATCTCAATCCGCTACAATACTTGAAAGACATCAAGAAAGTATTCACGTAGTCGAGGGTATTGATGTTAGGTATTGTTATTCTGAACTCGTGCATTTTTCCATCATGGAATGCCATAACAATGTAGGTAGCACCACGTTCTGCACTTCCTTTAAATACACCGTCACGCATCCATCCGGCAGATTGCCATTCTTTCTCGCCTTCTTTAAGGTACCAAATTTCGGTAGTTGGATAAACCCTGATTCTTGGATTTTCAGTACAAGTACCCATGAGTTGCACTCGAATGTCCACCTCACCAGGCTCTATTGGAGGAGGTTGCAAGTTATAAGTAGAAGTTTCTCCACATTGGAAAGAGGTTGATTTTCCTGGGTCTTTTTCATATTGCCAATTGAAGAAATTCATGTATTCAGCAACAAAATGATAACGACCAGAAGCGGGGCCATTGTAAAAAGTCACTTTAGGACTTAATGCGAATGAATTACCATTGACACCCACCGTTTTGACCAAATTTCCTGTTCTGTCATCATACATTTTAAGATTGATGATTGGATAAGCCTTGAGCACATCAAGATCACCTGAGACATTCAAAACGAAAGGCTGATTGCAACGTTCACCATACCAGTCGAGGTTATAAGAAGAGAGGTGGGTAATTCCAAAGCGTGCTTCTAGCTTACCTGTGGTAGTATTCCGAATAAACGCTAGGGTATCTTCCAAAGTCCACACACCGGTATCATCATCCAAAGACCATAAAGGCACTTGATCGCCCGCCTGTACTGGTTGCCCGGTAGCAGGGTTAACCAAAGCGTCATTAACCTCCATGGTTACGTCAACAGGTTGAGAAAATGACTTAACCGTTTTGGAACTGGAAGTCATTTTTATATTAAGTAAACCTGCGGTAACGAAATAAATAGGCCCTATGGGTTGCCCATTGGTATTCAGGGCAGTATGGGGCTGCAAACCACCAGGAAAAGCTGCGAGCGAATTTTCATTTCTTGCATCAAACTGAGTGACGTTTACATTCACAGCTCCACTAACCACGTTATTGGCTGCATCATACATCACCGTTCCTGATGGAATGTTGAGTCGTGCTTTTTCAGGCTTATCAGTTGTAGAAGAAGTTTGAAGGGTAACCGGAAGAATGGTACCACCGGAACCCTGATTAGTTGAACCCGTAACTACCCCAATACCTTGAGGAGGACTTGCCAACTCAACCATAGGAACATCAAAACGAAAGAATCCCGTGTCGGGTATTTCTACAGCCAAGCTAGTGGTCACGAAACCAGGAGCTTTAGCAATCACCGTAAAGCGAATAGGCTTAGCCGGGGTTGGGGTAATGCTTCGATTGAAGCCCAAAGCAACGGCTTTTAACGGAGAAGCCGGATCAGGCTGCGGTGCGCTAGAACCGCTCACATCCTGTATCCAAGAAGGTGTTCTCCCGGTGGGTAACGCAGGTTCCCAGTAATTGTCGCTTCCTACGTAAGTAATGGTAAGGCCTTGAGGATAAAGATTGTTGGATGCCTTATTGGCGTTAACAAAATTGAGTGTGGCAATAGCTTTTGAAGTAGGTACAATGTAATTCACATTGATATCCTTCAAAGGATCGGTGCAGGCATTCAATACCACACCCATGCTAAGCACAAAAAGCGTCTGTAGAAGTCTTCTCATTTCTTACAGTTTACAACGAATTTGAAAATTGATTTGGGGAAGTACCCTATAAGTCGAAAAATTCTCTTGAAGCTTTTGCTCTTCCAAGTTAATGGCACTACTAAATCCTGTGCCAGTAGCCGTAATATGCAAACCGTTGGTATAAAAAAAGCCTAAATCCATTGCCATGGAAACCCTGGTTTTTGGATTTGCCCTTCCAAGATGAATACCGAGATAAGGCACAACTGACCAACTATTTGACGAATTCAATTTGGCACGCCCGAGCTCTTCCACTGAAAATTCAACATTCCCTAATTTTAAAGCATTGGCATTGGCAACACCATATTCCATGTTCCAATCCATCCAGGTTAAGCCAGCTGAAATGTTAAATCTGCCGTTGGGTTTTATACTAAATCTTCCGGAAGCTGATACCGTTTGTGCCTTGAGATAAGGACTGTTGACAAATCTAAAGCCCATCAGGTCAGCCGAAAACTCTGCCCCGGCTTCCATGTAGGTATAATCTAACGCCACACTCCAGTGCTGACTGATTGACTTGGAAAGACCCAAACCTACACCATGTAAGCCTGTATGAAGCGATAAAATCGGTCTTTTAATCGTCTGATTAGAAGCAATTTGGTCTTGTGCTTGTAGGGAAGACATCCCTATTAACATCATGACCATCATCAACAAATTCCGGTTTTTTACTATTTCTCGGAACTTTAATTGATTGGTTAAAAAAGTATTTTTCTCTGCCATATGAATGGTTTATACGGCAAGTTACAGAAAGTGTTAATACGACAACGTCAACTGTTTCAATATTTTGTTATTTTCTGACAAAAATCTCTTTTTATAAATATTTCGTTGGCAAATCCTATTTATCTTCAACCTGAAGTAATTTCAAATTACGGTAGAGTCCTCCTTCAATTTCCATCAATTCCGCATGGGTTCCGCTTTCGGCAACTATCCCTTGATCTAACACCACAATTTGGTCTGCGTCGCGGACCGTGGAAAGCCGGTGAGCGATGATGATAGAGGTTCTTCCTTCCATCAATACATTCAACGCATCTTGAACCTGGCGTTCAGATTCGGAGTCTAACGAGGAAGTGGCTTCGTCTAATATCAGCAAACGTGGATTACGCAAAATAGCGCGAGCTATGGCAACTCTTTGACGTTGTCCCCCGCTGAGTTTAATTCCACGCTCTCCAACCAAAGTTTGGTAGCTATCTGGTAAAGCTTGGATGAATTCGTGTGCATTGGCTTTTCGAGCGGCTTCTTCCACTTCTTCTTGAGTAGAACCCGGTTTACCATAAGCGATGTTGTCGAAAATACTTCCTCCAAATAAGGTAATATCTTGTGGCACCAAAGCGGTTTGTTTGCGCCATTCGTGGAGGTCTAGAGACTGAATGTCTTCACCACCAGCCAAAATCTGGCCGCTCTCCGGGGCATAGAATCGAAGGAGCAATCCTGCCAGTGTCGATTTTCCGGCACCGCTTGGCCCTACCAAAGCCAGTTTTTTCCCGGCTTCCAACCTGAAGCTGACTTCTTTAATGGCCGGCGCATCCGGGCGCGAAGGATAGGCAAACTTGACGTTTTTAAACTCCAAGCTAGTCTCCTTTATCTCCCATGGTTCTGAACTTTCTGATTCGTTAACGGGCACGGGCTCTGCCTTCTCATCCAAAATTTCAAACACACGCTCTGTTGCGCCCACTGCTTTTTGGATTTGCGCATAGAATTCCGCAAAACTACCCATGGCAGCTCCTACGAAGGTGGAGTATAAAATGAACGACGTAAGATCACCAACACTCATCTGCCCTTCTGCCACCAAGCGCGAGCCGTACCAAATCACCGCTACAATGGCTCCAAACAAACACAAAATGATAAACGAAGCAAAAGCCCCCCGCAATCCGGCTCCTTTTAGCGCCAAGGCCACGGTTTCGTAAATACCCTTGCTATACCGGGCTACTTCCCAGCGCTCATTGGTGTACGATTTTACACTGCCAATTGCTTGTAAGGTTTCTTCTACCACCACATTGGTTTCAGCCAATTTATCTTGTGTTTTACGGGACAAGGTGCGAATACGCTTTCCAAAAACTACCGCCACTACAATCAGTACCGGCAAAACAGCCAGCATAAAGAGTGTGAGCTTGCCGGAAGTATTGGCCAGCAGCGCAATACCTCCAATCAAAACAATGACCTGACGAATCGCCTCAGCCAAAGTAGTGGTCATGGTATCTTGGATTTGAGTGATGTCAGCCGAAAGACGAGAATGAATTTCCCCCACCCGATTCCGAACAAAAAAGTCCATTGGAAAAGCGATAAGCTTTTTGTAAACATCCGTTCTTAAATCAGCTAATGCTCGCTCGCTAACCTGCACAAACAGTAAAATGCGGAAAAATGAAAAGGCCGCTTGAACGAGTAAAACACCCATAAGAAGCACTGCAATTTGATCAATTCCAGTATCGGGCAAGCCCTTTGCCGCTTTAGTCCCCGCATCAATCAATTCACCCATCAACTTAGGAAACATCAACGACAAACCGGAGCTTCCTGCCAGGCAGAACATGCCAATGGTGAAGCGGGTGCGATGCGGTTTGAGGTAGCTCAAAAACCGGGACGCTTTGATTAAGTGTTCGCGGTTGAGTTTAACCTTGGGGAGATCTTCAGTTTCTGAACGTCGTCGGGCCATAAAGGAAATGTGCTTGGAGCAAGCGGCTGCAAAGAACGGCAGCATTAGTCGAAATCCGATGCTTTAACACTATAGCCTCAATCTAACAGATGCGTTGTATTTTGGGCGTTCAATCTTCGATAAACATGCTTAGAGCGCTACCCATATACGTTTTTGCTGCAGGCCTACTTGTGTCATGTGCAGGTAAAAAAGACGAAACCAAGTCGCTAACACCACCAGCAACGGTTCGCAAAGAAGCTTTTTCAGAACGTGACTCCATACTTGCATACCAAGGGGCTCACCCACTCGACTTCAAACTGGTGCATACCGAGTTAGATTTGCGTCCGGATTGGGCTAAAAGCCGCATGAATGGAACCGCCATCATCACCCTCAAAGTTGGTGCATACGCTCAAGACAGCCTGACGCTCGATGCGAAAGGAATGGACATTGAACGGGTAGAGCATGTAGGCAGTGACTTCTTCGCCCCGCTTCAGTATAGGTATAATGGCATGCAGCTGCATATTGCCTTGCCCTACAACATGAGCCCCGGCCAAAGTTTCAAAATTTTGGTAGCTTATGTTGCTAAGCCGGAAGAAAGAAAAACAGCAGGTGGTAGAGCCATTAATGACTCAAAGGGCTTGTACTTCATCAATCCAACCGGCGACGACCCCGGCAAGCCTACCCAATTGTGGACGCAAGGCGAACCCGAATCCAACTCCAACTGGTTCCCCACCATCGACAAGCCTAACCAGAAAATGACCCAATCGGTTAGGCTAACCGTTGACAAGAAGTACAAAACCTTGTGCAACGGCGAACTCGACTTCAGCTATGAAAATCCAGATGGTACACGCACCGATGTTTGGGTGATGGAAAAGCCTCATGCGCCTTATCTTAGCATGTTAGCGGTTGGAGAGTTTTATGTAGAAAAAGGCAAATGGCGTGACAAAGACCTCTTTTATTACGTAGAACCTGACTATGCACCCTGGGCAAAGCAAATCTTCAACAACACCCCGGAGATGTTGGAGTTTTTCTCCAAGCGCCTCGGCGTAGATTATCCTTGGGACAAATACGGCCAAGTAGCCGTTCGCGACTACGTTTCCGGAGCTATGGAAAATACCGGTGCGGTAATCTTCGGAGAATTTGTCCAGAAAAATGGCCGCCAACTCGCCGATGATGACAACGACGGTATTGTAGCCCATGAAATGTTCCACCATTGGTTTGGCGACTTAATTACTTGTGAAAGCTGGTCTGACCTTACCGTCAATGAGTCCTTTGCCACCTACTCAGAAATCCTTTGGAACGAACACCACGAAGGGCAGGCCTCAAAAGAATATGCCATGAGCCGCCAAAACCTCTCCCTAACGGCTACCGCACAACGAGGAGAAGTGCCCATCGTCAGACACTTTTATACCGACCCCGACCAGATGTTCGATGGAAACACCTACGCCAAAGGCGCTAGAGTGCTACATACCTTACGTAAACTGCTCGGCGACGACATTTTCTTTTCCAGCCTCACCAGCTTCCTCAAACGCTACGCCCACCAAGCGGTAGAAATCGACCACTTTAGATTGGTGTGTGAAGAAATTAGCGGCAGAGACCTGAAGCTCTTCTTCAATCAATGGTGGCACCGCGAAGGAACCCCTTCTCTCTCCACCGATTGGAACTGGAACGATTCCACAAAAACACTCACCGTAAACATCCGCCAAAAGCAACTACACCTCTTCGATCTTTATCCTACCTTAGAAATCCAAGTAGGCAACAACCTCCTTCGATACCCCATCCGAATCACCGGACGCCAACACCAATTACGTTACCAACTGCCATCCTCACCCAACTTCGTGGTATTAGACCCAAACAAGGAGTTGTTAATGGAGATAGAAGAGAAAGCAAGCCTCAACGAATGGATGGCACGTTTCAATCATTATAAAAACGGGTATAACGAAAGAGAGAGAGCGCTTAGACAAATCATGAAAATGGGCGATGACACCCAGCGACAGTCCATTGTGCTTAACGCCCTCAATGACCCATTCTGGGCCATTAGACTGCTCGCTATTCGTCAGCTCAAACAATCCATTGTTAACCCAACTGTAACCGAACAGTTAACTCTCTTGGCTCAAAAAGACGCCAACTCCACCGTAAGAGCCGCAGCTTGGGAGAGCCTGGCACTTTGGAACACCCCTGGCATCACCGAATTGATGAAAAAAGCCATGGCAACCGACAGCTCTTACCTTGTAGCTCGTGAAATCTATGAACAAATGGCAGGAAGAGATTCCCTTTGGATGGTTAACCGAGCTCGTACCGACATCAGTGATAAACCGCTCATGAGCATTGCTTCAAGAGAGTTGGCCAAAAACGGAAGTTTTCTCGATTCTATTCGATTTGAACAAGCCTTTTGGAAATCCGGAAACATGGCCCGAATGGCTGTACTCGGAAACTACGCCAACTGGGGCAAACGACTTGGCCTGCAAGCCAGCAGCCGAGTCGTAGATTTTGCTGAAAAAGTATTGACACGCTACCCGCGTTCAACCCGTTTGAAAGAAGCCATCAAATCGAATGTGTTGAAAAAGTTAGAGGAGCACGCCGATACACAGGTTAAAGGCCTACCGGCAAATAGCTCGGAACAGCAGGCTTGGTCCACTTTGTTAAATAAAATCAAAACGATGGGCTCCTGATGGCAATGCTACCTCGTGGACTGAAACCTGGCGGCACTGTAGGCATTGCTGCCACTGCTCGTGCCGTTTCAACAGAAGAATTACAACCTGCCATCCATTTGTTGCAAGCCAGTGGATTCCAAGTCAAACTTGCATCTAACATTGGCTTACGCCATCATCAATTTGCCGGCAACGATTTGGAACGCGCTGCCGGCCTGCAAGGCCTCATCAACGATTCCTCGGTAGATGCCATATGGTGTGCGCGAGGCGGCTATGGAACAGTCCGGATACTTCGTCACCTGAACCTCAAGCCCTTGTTGGAACAACCGCGCTGGGTATGCGGTTACTCCGACGTCACCGCCCTTCATGCGGCCCTCAATCGTTTAGGGCTTCCAACTTTACATAGTGATATGGCCTGGCAAGCTGCTGACAAACCGGAAGCCACCAACGCTTTCCTGAATGTAATCACATCTGCAAGCCTTGAGGAAGCTCATAGCCACACCGCATTAGTCCGTAATGGACACCTTTTCCCCCCAGGTACTAAAGTCATCGGCGGAAACATGAGCGTACTCTTTAGCCTGCTTGGCTCCAATGACTTGCCCTCGGCCCAAGGCAAATGGGTATTTCTGGAAGACCTCGACGAATACCTCTATCACATAGACCGCATGGCGCAAGGACTCCTTCGATCTTCCCTGTTTTACCGAAGCAAAGGAATCCTCCTCGGCGCCATGACCGACATGAAAGACAATCCCACCCCTTTCGGTCAAGACGCGAATAGCATCATTCAAAATATGGCTTTGGAAGCAGGATTGCCACTTATCAAGCCGGTTTCCGCCGGACACATCCCTCTCAACTACCCCATCATCTTAGGACTCTGAGCATGAACAACTTTTGGCAGCGTGCCCTCACTGGTGCTTTTCTGGTTTCTGCTATCATCGGTGCCATTTTAGGCGGATTCTGGACCTTTTCCGGCCTTTTCTTTATCATTTCCTTGATGGGTCTTGTGGAGTTTTACCGAATGGCCTCCCCCAAGCAAAAAAAATACGATTACGTTCCCGCCCTCATCAGCGCTTCTGCTATATACTTGCTCTGCGGTCTCACCGCTTCAAGGGTGCTAGAGTTTAAATGGCTAGAAATGATCATTCCGGTGGTCGCCTATTTCTTCCTGATTGAACTTTATAGAAACCACGGCCAAACCAAACCATTTGAGAAGATTGCCATCACCTTCATGGGCTTCATTTACGTGACCATGCCCTTCTCTCTGCTTAACAACCTCTACTTCCTTCCCGACGATGTGGCCAATTACGAGATAGTCTTAGGAATTTTCGTCTTTCTCTGGACTTCCGATACCGGAGCCTATTTAGTAGGTCGAAGCATGGGAAAACGAAAGCTCTTTGAACGCATCAGTCCCAACAAAACCATAGAAGGAAGCATGGGAGGAGCTATTTTGGCCATGAGCGTAGCATGGTTCGGCATTAGCCCACAGTTTAGCAGCCTTAGCCGTATCGACTGGATGTTTGTAGCCTTGATTGTTTCAGTAAGTGGCATTTATGGCGATTTGCTGGAATCATTGCTCAAGCGAAGCAACGAAGTGAAAGATTCCGGCACCATTCTTCCCGGCCATGGCGGCATCCTCGACCGCTTCGATAGTTTGCTCTTCTCAGCGCCTTTGGTATATGCCTACGTCAGAATTGTGAGCGTATAAGGCATCTACTCCGTGAAACGGAGCATTTTTACCTCAATCTCCAAACGCATTAAGCCATCATCACTTGTTTCAAAGCGCAAGGGTAAAAGTGGTAAGGATTACTCATGCTGGCACTCAGCAGAATAACTCAAATATTGAATGAATGGCTGCAATAGCTAATTATGCAAAAAGCAGCAGCACCTATTTTTTAGCAAGAATTTATCCGGCTTCAAATCAGCCAATTTTCTATGTCAATATTAAAATTGGTGCTAAAAACTTCATTTTCGGGATAAAAAACACGATTAATACTTCCTCTGATAAAACCTAAATTGGTTCTATCAGAACATTTATTGATCATGAAAAATGAAATCATCCTTTACCAACCCGATGGATTATCTGAACACATTGAGGTAAGGTTGGACACAGTCGCTGAAACGCTATGGCTTACCCAAGAGCAAATAGCGCATCTCTTCGGCAGAGACAGGACCGTTATTTCAAAACATCTGAGTAAAATTTTTCAAGAAGCAGAATTAGAAGAGAAGGTGGTATGTGCATTTTTTGCACATACCACTCAACATGGAGCTATAAAAGGAAAAAGCCAAGTTAAACCTGTTAAGCATTTCAACCTGGATGCTATTTTATCTGTCGGATATAGGGTCAATTCAAAAAAAGGGACTCAATTCCGAATTTGGGCAAATCGAGTATTGAAAGACTACCTGCTTAAAGGCTTTGCACTCAACAACCGGATGAATCGGGTGGAAGACCAAGTTCAAACAATCGCGGATCAAGTCAATCAAATTGAACTCTTCATCAGCACCCACCAGCTCCCCACCCAAGGCGTGTTCTTCAACGGCCAAGTATTCGACGCTTACGAACTCGCTTCACGCATCATCCGCTCCGCTCAAAAAACCATTATCCTCATC
>JAIXUI010000017.1 GCA_027484125.1 Bacteroidota bacterium
ATAAATACCCGCTATTTGTGGTCATGCATGGTGGACCGGCTTCTTCCTTCAAAGAAAACTGGAGTTACCGTTGGAATTATGGCCTGTTGGCTTCCGACCAATACGCTTTGCTTCTTACTGATTACATCGGTTCAACTGGTTATGGAGAGGCCTTCGGTCAAGCCATTCAATTCGACCCACTAAAAGGCCCAGCAGACGATATTAACGCTGCGGCTGACGAAGCCCTGCGCAAGTTTGCCTTCCTCGATGCCGGCAAACAAGCCGCTGGTGGCGCCAGTTATGGTGGTCATCTTGCCAATTGGATGCAGGCCAGCACCCGCAGGTATCGTTGCTTAATCAGCCATGCTGGTGCCGTAAACATGGTGACGCAATGGGGAACCAGCGACGCCATTGTACATCGTGAGTTTATGTTTGGTGGATTGCCCTGGAAAGCCGGCAAGTTGTGGAAAGAACAGAATCCTTTTACCTACGCCGACCGCTTCACAACGCCTATGTTGGTAACGGTAGGTGAACTCGATTACCGTGTGCCCGTTGCCAATTCCATGGAAAACTGGCACATCTTGCAACGAAATCAAATACCTTCTCGATTGTTGGTTTTTCCGGAAGAAAATCACTGGATTCTTAAGTCTGGAAACAGCAAACACTTTTACGAAGAAGTTCATAGTTGGTTAAAGAAATACTTGAAAACAGAATAAGCATTATTTACTTCAATGTTGAAGGCGCATTTTCAAAGGAAAGTGCGCCTTTTTTGTGCCTTTTATAGATAACAAATCTATACTTGATTTGCACAATTAATATTCAAAAGATAAAATTTAATTAGATTTCTAAAGTATTTTGTTTCCCAAAATATTGAATAAAAACACAATCATTACAGGGGTTGTAAGTCGATTTGAATCATAGCTTTACTGTTAAAGTGTATTTATTTTATAATTCTAATTATTTTAAAAATATGGATAAGCGCAGTTATAAATATATGCCATAGACGCAAGGGCTCCGGAGATTTTCTTATTAATTGGCTCAAATCTGCGGAACAACTGTTATTTCGAAAGTGAAAGCCTCTTCCTTTGATAGGACTTTTATTTTGGCACATATCTTTATTAAAAATTTACAACTAGAGATAAAATCTGGTTTGTCAAAATAGTAGAATAATGGTCATTCTTGCCTAAGCTTACAGGAAGAGGTAATATCATAATTTTAACAAAGTTGAAATATGGCCAAAATATAGTTTAGATTTACTCTCGTCGCTTATTTCAGTTATATCCTATGGATAATTTAAATCGCCTTGTATGGCCTGATACCGGTCGTGTTTTTGCCGTTTGGGCCATGATCATGCTCCATGTTACCGGTGCAGACTGGCATGATCTTCCTACCAACACTTCGGATTGGGCTTGGCTAACGGTATGGACAGGACTTGTTCGTTGGTGTGTGCCTGTATTCTTTATGATTTCCGGTTTTTTGTTTCTCAGTGGACCCGCCTCCGGTAAACCTTTTTCGAAAATATTGACCCAAAATCTTTTGCGGCTATTAACAGCTCTCACTTTTTGGGGGGCATTCTATACGCTTTACTTCAATCCTCCCTCAGAACCTTTTTCAATGGCCGGTTTATGGGCTGGTATTAAGTCATTTGGTATAGATTGGTATTCCGGAAAGTTGCATTATCATTTGTGGTTTCTTTATGCCATTGCAGGTTTATATCTGATAATTCCTCTCTTACGCCCGTTGGTTAATGAGGGGAATAAGTCAATTCGTTATTATCTTCTTGGTGCAGCTTTTTATTTCTCTTTTATTCAGCACTTTATCTATTGGGGTTTAGGTATAAATTCTGCCTTTCAGGTTCCCGAGTTAAGCGTTTGGTTGTTTTATTTTCTTTTAGGTAACGAATTAGCGCAAGTTAATTTGACTAATAGGATGATACCAGTAATTATACTCTTGTTATCAGTAGGATTTGGATTAGTGATTTGGCCAACGTGGTATTATAATCAACCGCCACATCAATGGGAGGAGTATTTTATCGGTAACAAAAGCATTGGAGTGGCATTATCATCCATGGGTGTTTTTCTAACCGTTCGTTTATTTATAAGTCAAATACCTGCAAATGGAAAGTTAGCCCGATTTTTTCTTTTTATGGCACCACTTTCTTTTGGGATTTATCTCGTTCATGAATTCTTTTTACAAATGTTATTTCACAATTACATTCGTATTAAAGATTTGGGTAATCCTTTATTAAATGCCCCATTTATCGGGCTGTTAACCTTCGTTTTAAGTGCTTTTTCCGTCTGGGTGCTTCGAAAAATTCCCGTTTTTAAGAAGTATTTCTTATAAAATTGGCAAGATTCGATTATAACGATTCGTACCATGATGAGTTAATTCATGCGTATGAATTAGGTGAGCGCTCACACTTTAATCCTAAAAGCATAACACCAACATGTTCTAAAGCTCATGACAAAAGCTAGGTTCATTCAGTAACAACTCCTTGTTGTCCCCGCATCTGGAAATTTTATAATTGTAAATAAGTGCTTATGGCAGAATCTTTATGTCTTATACCTGCAACCTCTCAGTTGTTCCACCAAGCTTGTTTTTCTCCACGAATAAATTTTAAAAATCCGTGTAGGAGCGCCAAGTTCATCATTACAAAATGGCGAATAAAGCGAAGCCAAGTTAGACGAAGACCCAAGAGTTGATCAATAAGCGCAAGAGCATAGAACACGATTTGGCCTAAGAAAGCAACTTTCATAAAAGGTGAGGTAGTCGCTTCAGAAGCAGCTCCTAAAAGCATGGCCAGTAACAGCCAAGGCCCAAGCCAGCGAAGCGCTTTATGCGACCAAAAGGCATAAGCCACGAATCCAAACCCCGGACTCAACATGGTTCTAAAGTGCAGCAGATTCATCCAGTTGCCCCTGCTTATTCTCACTTTACGGCGATATTGAACCTCGCTATCACCGCTCACCTTCAATTCGGTAAGGGCCTCCTGTGCTAAAACGCATTGAAATCCTTTTCTTAGGATTTCCATAAACAGAAAGAAATCGTCCACTACGAATCCCGATGGAATCGGACTGAAAAGCGTTTTTCTGATGGCATAACCGGAACCATAAGCGCCAATTACTGCACCTCGGCTACTCTCACCAGCTTTAAGCATCATCTCTCGGTCGTTGTATTGGGTTTCCTGAATGCCAACAGCACCGCCTTCAGTTTTGGTATGAAAAGCACTTTGTACGCCCCCAATGGATGCATTGGCGACTAAGGGAGCGATTAAATTTCGTAAAGTATCGGTCTGAAAGTAAGTGTCTGCATCCGTAAGTACGAGAATTTCTCCTTCTGCTTGCGCTGCCAAAGCATTCACTATGCTTGGTTTGCCTTGTCTTTCGTGGAATGGAAAATGTTTAACTCTTCTATCCTGACTAGCCCATCTTTCAACGATGGAATCTGTAGCATCGGAGCAGCAATCAGTACCGATAAAAAAGGTGATTTTCTCGGCCGGATAGGAAGTCTCCAAGGTAGATTTAATCTTCTCTTCCATGACTTTCTCCTCGTTATAAGCCGCTAAAAGGATGCTGACAGTTGGAAAATCTTTCGAAGAAGGAGGGAGGGGCCACCGGGGTAACTTCTTGGCCAAATTCCTCATGTGATTGGGGAAAATCACATAAGTATGCGCGAGAAGCAGAAAACCAACCCAGAAGAGCAACATCGATGCAAAGATGTTGAAATTAAGATAAAGTGGAATCAAGAAGCTGTCAGTAGCGTGTTACTGAGCATTTTTTGCTTCAATTCCTTTAACCCATTGAATGATTTGTTCGGTTTGGGCATGTTGACTGTAAGTATTAAACACCAGTTGCTGGCCATTTTTACCGAGTTGAAAGCATCGTTCCGGGTGTTGTCCCAAGTCAAGAATGGCACGAGCAAAGGATTCAGCGGTATCTGCAAGTAGTAGATGCGTGTTGGGTTGAAGCGAGAGTCCTTCTGCCCCTGTTTTTGTGCTAATAATGGCCTGACCTGCTGCCAAGGCTTCCAGAATTTTTATTCTCACGCCGCTTCCTGATAAAAGTGGAACCAGCAGTGGGCCGTGATTACGTAAAAAAGCTTGGCTATCGGCTACCTCACCGTGAACGTGAATGTTTGTAGAGGCTAGGTCAAAATATCTTTTGGGCATATTTCTGCCCGCAATATGAAGTTGGAAATGAGGAAAGTGGGTTACCACCTGCGGCCAAACTTCAGCCAGCAACCAGTCGAGGGCTTCGGTATTCGGTTGCCAATCGAGCGATCCAATGAAACTGAATGAGCCTGCTTGTGGAGTTGGAATTGGTGGTAAAACTTCGCCAAATTGCAACCCTGCCGGGCTGACGAGAGCCGGAGTGGTTACTCCAAACTTGCGGAATGATTGTAAATCAATGTCGGAGATGGGCAGAAAGCCATCCAATAGGTTGATGCCCTCGATTTCATACGCTTTCAGCCGGCGTGCCAGCAGGCGGAAATACCAAGCCTTGAGAGCGGAATTGCAACTTGCAGCCATTCGCTCCCAAATCAAATGCTCTACGTTGTGCGCTCGCATGATGCAGCGTGCGTTTGGGGCCGCTTTCCGAATCACTTTCAGGTATGGAAGCATAAAAGGCCCGTCAAAATGTACCAAGTCGGGTTCAACTGCTTCGGTCAGTGCTTGGAGTTGCTGCGCTACCGATTCTGACCAAAATCGGCTGATGTTGTAAGAATCGTTGCTGAATAAATTTGCCAATGCTGGTAAAAGCCTCACTCGGTTGTCAACCGGGGCTTCTACTAAACGGAATGCGGTATGAAATGGCGAAGGAAGCGTGCTCGTATCGATGTGGTGCTTCACGGTATTCAAACAGAAAAGCGTTAACTCATGTCCCGCTTCCGCATAACTACACGCCAGGTTGTAAATGCCGATGGCTCCTCCGTCTTTTAAGGGCCACGGAATCCGGTTGGCCAGTTGAAGAATCTTCATTTTTTGCCCGGGAGCAGTTTTTTAAACGACTTAGCCCAAGAGCGAGCATCGAATAGCTTCGAGTCGTCGTTGGCTTTAATCATCAGGAAAACACCTACCGGAAAGAGTACCAAACTCGACATCCACATGCCCCAAGCGGGCTCAATAACCAGCTCTCGGGCCATCTTCTCGAA
>JAIXUI010000094.1 GCA_027484125.1 Bacteroidota bacterium
GGATGTTATTGATATAAACAGTGACATAGCCAGAGTCAGAGATGTTGATCGATACTGGTGCATTGCTTAGTCCTTGCCAGAAAGAACCGCGAGAAAAAGCGAGAACGCCGGGCGTTTGTGGTCCTTGATCTGAGGCATTGCAATTATACATGAGATAAACTCCTTGGATATTCGTAGCTGAGTTAGTTGCAGCATCAAAAGCCAACTTGACACCTGTTCCAGTACCATTTTCTGCATTAGTTCCGGTTCCACCTGGAGTTACAATAGAGTTTGGAATATCAGGGGCATAACTCCATGCAAGACCATCAGAACCAAGAAAGCCAAAGTTGAAGGTTCGTGGAGTGGTGGTTAAATCAAAGTTTACTCTTAACGCCTGGGTATTGATAGCAGCCGGATTATTTACGATGAACATGCCATTTAAACTGGCTGCATTGGTAGTAAGATTAAGCAAACCGCCGCTTAGCATGGTAAATGATCCAGTGCTAAAGGTGGCATCCGCACCTCCTCCAAGCAATGCTGAGAAGGTGTTGCTGTACCAGGTGCTGTAGGAAGAATGGTTACCCTTTGGCCAAATATTAGCAGTACCATTACTGCCGCAATTGGTTTCTGTAGTTACGATATCTGCAAAATATCCGACGTTAACGGGAATAGTAGCTTCTGCAAATGAAAGTGGGCAATGTGAGTTGGTGAGGTTCACTTTGTAGCGATATTCCCCCGGAGTCGATGGGGTGTTGAATATATAGCTGTCGGTACCTAGACCTGAATTAGGGGTGTTTTGTAGGGTTGTAAGTCCGTCCTCACTTGTCCAATTGTAAGTCCATGTGCCAAGGCCTGCCACCCCATTGTGATTAACAGTGAGGGTGGTAGAAGCGCCAGGTGTACAGTTAAGGCTATTGCTTGTAATATTTATTGTGGAAGGTACAGTTGCAGCGGTTGTTACCATCAAGGTATCAAATGCTGTTGCGGTACATCCGGACTTGTTTCGAGCTGTAACCGCATAGAAAGAAGTCGCAGTAGGGTAGGAAGTGACGGTTTCTCCGATGTTGCCTTGTGCCAAAACATACACGGTTCCATGGTTTGGCTGGTTGTTCGCTGTCCAAGTGTAGGTAGAGTCTGCATTTCCAGAGGCTACCAGTCTTACCATAGCTCCAGAGCAAACCATGCTATTGTTTGGTGGGCTAGTGATGGTAACCGTAGGAATAGGGCTGATTACGACATCAATCACCGAAGAGGTTACAGTTGCCGAGGCTGTAGGGCAGCTAATGATACAACGGTAGAAGGTAGTGGCTGTAATTGTACCGGTGTTGTAAGCTAAACTATTAGCTCCTGAAATATCAGTGAAGGTGCCTGTAGCTGATGAGGCCATCTGCCATTGATAGGTATATCCTGGAAGTGATGAGAACCCACCGCCAAGCACTACGGTGTTAGAGCCAGAACCGCAAAGGGTAGCATTGTTAGATCTAACTGCCAGTACAGAAGCTGGAACTCCGTTACAAGCGGCAGAGGTAAAGTTGCCAGCATCAGCACCTAAATCTACAGGGGTTAGTCCTGTACGGCTTTGATTGTCGATGTCGTCTGCAATTGAGGTGGCTAATTCGCCTGTGCCTTCAGCCAATGTTGGAGTTCCTGATACAATATGCAGGTCTCCAGTTGCGGCGTCTCCATCAGGATTGAGGAATCCTGGATCGCCAAAGTAAGAATTTAAGTCGCCTGCTATCCAACCTGGAGCATATGCGTTGAAGTCTGAAGTGCCATTGTTAGCAAAAACATAGCCGGTACCAGTACCGAAATGCAAATTGCTTGTAATGACCAGGGTGTTGGCATTATTCAATGAAACAGAGTAATGCTTGGCAGATCCGCTTGAATTCGAACGATTATTCACCAAGATGTTGTTTCGTAGTGTGTCGTTGGTAGCAGCAGTGGTACGATTGAAGGCTGAGGTGTTCAAACTAGAGCTCAAAACATTGCTACCGGTGAGATAAACAGAGTTGTGCTGTACGAATCCATTTCCGGTTCCTTTGTTTATGCCTCTAATAGAAATACCAGCGGTTATGCTATTCCCTGTACCATCAAGCCCCAACCGAATCATGTTGTTTCTAATTTGATTGTTTCCACTTGCAAGGTCAAATCCGTTGATAATTGGACTTGTAGTAGAAGTTGCTGAGATGCTTAAGCTGTGAATGTTGTTTTTTTCCAGTACATGAGAACCAGTAGATCCGGTAAAGTAGATGCCATTCAAAATTGCAGCAGAGGCTAGGGAAGTATTTACATTGTTGAGGTTGTAAATCGAGTTGCTGTTTACAGTTGCATTGGTAGCAGTGGTACTTATTACAATCCCCGCAAGATGTGAATTGGTGGTAGTTCCTGTAGTTCTTGCGGAAGTTGTAAGATTGAAGATTTGATTGCCATTAACTTGGGTGGAATTTCCGCCTGTTAGTGCAATGCCTTGAAGTACGTGAGACTGAGAACCGGAAGCAGCATAGTTATCGGTGATGTTAGCGACGACGTTGTTGTTTACCAATAAAGCTCCGGTAGAACTTGCAATACCTCTTACAAGGCTAGCTGAGGAAGAGGTAGCAGAAGTGGATGATATGAAAATACTGTTTGAAAGGGTCAGGCTACCAATCGTGTCATTGAGAATGCTACTGGTTGTGGTACCTGATGCATTTTGAATGCCGATAAAGGATGGTGCAACTGTAGTGTTATTGCCGACTACTTCTATTCCTGCAATCGTATTACCTTGAATATTGGCATTGCCGGTTCCGAGACGAATGCCTACAAAACCACCTAAGGAACCAGTGGTGGTAAAGGTGATGTTGTATGGGCTGCTATTCGAAGTTTTACTACCAATGAGGTTGTTGAGAACATTCACTTGACCATTGGCTATTCCAATTCCTTGAAAGGCCGTGGCGCTCGTAGAAGCAGTAGAAAAGTTGAGGTTGCCAATTTGATTCTCACTAATATTCGAAGCATTTCCAAGTCCTATTGAGATATCAAAAGCTTGGAAAGTCATCGCTCCGGTACTCGACATTACCCAAGTACCTGAAAGTCCGGTTCCAGAGCCTCCGATTTTATTTCTGCTAATGGTATAGCCGCTCACATTGGTAAGTGATCCGGTATTTGGAGTTATCCAGAAGCCGCGGTAGGTTAAGGCACTGGTGCCTAAGTTCAAGGGTTGCGTCTGATAAACCTCATTATCCGTGATGGTCCAAGCATTATTCCCTACGTCAACCTTTACTGCAAAACTGGCAGTATTCGATAAGCCATAGTCATAGAATTGGTTACCAACAATTTGATTCTGGTCGTTGATGGCAGCGTTAGTGGTAGTAGTACCCGTAGCAACCATTAAACCGGCTGCATTTACTCCATTGCTGTGGATCAAATTATTAGAAATGGTGTTGTTGTCATTTCCTTGCAAGAAGGTTGGATGCGCAGATCCAAAAGTGATTAAGCCTCCAGCTGCTGTTGTAAGTGAGTTTCTACCTTGAATGTCACAATAAGTAATGGTATTGAAACTGGCATCGTTTTGCAACATGATGTTAGTACCTGAGGTGTTGGTGTTATTGAGTACCAACATTCTGGCGGTTCCGGTTCCTCCAGGACGACCGTCAATCGTCAGGTATTTGGCACCATTGAGCAAGAAGGTTTGAGTTCCAGAAGATTCGATAGTTAAAGGAGCAGAAACACTTGCATCCGGACGAATGATTAAGGTATTCGTGGCATTGGCACAGCCGATGGCATCTGAAATTGTGATGGGGAAAGTTTCACCTGTAGAAACATAGGACGGCATCAGATTAAAGACAGTAGGACCTGCGAGACCGACAGCAGTTGCTTGTGCAATAGCGGCATTTAAACTACTGAAATCGCCGGGGATGTTGAAAGTTCCAGCCAAACCGCCGGCACAGGCTGCAGTGGAGGTGCTTCCGGTTAACGGGGATGAGCTAAGTCCATTGACCGCCATAATTTGGAAGAAGTAGGGGGTGTTTCCTGACAATCCACCTGCTGCAAAACTGTAAGCAGTTCCGGTAGTGGTGCTGCTGGTGGATGGAATATTGGATACCAAAGTCCAAGGCCCGCTTGCAGTTAGTCCTCTATATAGCTGGAAGTATTGCTCCAAGGAGCTATTGTCGGTCCATTCTACTGTAATATTGGTGTTGGTGATGCCGGAGAATGTGAGATTAGTTGGAGCATTCATAGTAGCTGCGGTGCCACTGAATTCGTAGGCTCCAATATCAGGGGTAGATCCACTTCTTGGATTACCCTCTGCATCGGTATTTAAAGCTGTAATTACCAATGCTCTGCCTTCAAGAAGAGTAGGAGAGGAGGTAGAAGGACGTAGGAAGTTGGAGTTGAAAAGGTTCAGACTTTGAAAAGTCGGATTTTCAGAGGCCGTGGTAGCTTCAGCGGGTGCAAATCTGGCGCTGAAAGCAGCCAATGTTTGATCTGAATTGGTTCCATCGCTGTAAATTAAGCTATTAGAAGCAGGAGTGCCTGCGAATAAAACATTGCTGCCTGATGTAGTATTGTGTGTTCCAATAGCGGTAGAACTTCTTCGGTAAGCAACTCTTAAGCCTGTTCCGTTAGCAGGAGAAAGGTTGATTAAAACGTTGTTGTTCATGGTCAAGTTTACCGATGTTCCAACGCTTAATGCGGAGCTTCCGTAATTTGTACCTGTAGAAGTTCCATTGAGTAAGACCGTATTGTAGTGAACATTGGCGTTGGTGCCGCCTGAAATGTTGATACCAGCTAAAGTGTTGGTGCTATTGGAAGCGGTTGCAAAAACGCTATCAATCAGGTTGTTATTGATGTTGTTGGTAGTTCCGGCGCTTGCCACAAGGCCATTAATGGTGGGGGTGCTATGTCCAATAGATCCAATTCTGGAAATCTTGTTTTGGAAAAAATGATTGGTTGTACCCGCATTAGTAGAAATGCCATTTACCGTACAAGTGGTGGTTCCGGTAGCCACCAGGTTGTAAATGGTATTTCCGCTAACGGTATCGGTAGTTCCAGCATTTAATGCAATACCATGAAAAGTATGAGTACCAGCTCCCCCGGAGGTGGTAGAAAAGTTGAAAATTTGATTATTGGTAATTCTTTTCGTACCGGTAGTTCCAAATTCTCGGATTCCCCAAACGGTATTGGAAGAAGGGACATTGATGTTTCTCACCAAGTTGTTTCTAAACTGTGTATTAACCGCAGAGTTGATGCCTGCGATACATACCACATTACCTGTGTAATTGAGATTATTGATGGCGATGTTTTCAACGGTATCACGTTCAATGATACATTCAGTACACGTACCGATGTTAATACCATTGGTTAATGCGGTTCCTGTTCCAGTTCCTGTACGGGTGATGTTACTGATTCGATTGTCTCGAATGGTAAGATTGGTACAAGTAGTAGTATTGGTAATTCCATTGATGACTCCGGTGGAGGTGGTGGTGATTCCTGTAATCTGATTGTTGGAAATAGTAAGATTGGGATTTAACGTAGTATTTGCAATGCCACAAATGGTTCCTGTATTCGAAGCAGATAAGCTCTGAATGCGGTTGCCGGAAATGTTGGTAGCGCCCGGTGAGCTTGCTGTATTACAAATGATGGCAGAGCTTACGGGGTTAAGGGTGGTATTGGTTCCCCCATAGGAGAAGCTAGTGATGTTATTGTTCTGTATATTCAGGGTAGTTGCAGCGGTATTAGAAAAAATACCATAAACCCCGCCTGTAGAGGTAACTCCTGTTCCGTTGCAGCTTAAGGTGTTATTGTTGATGTTAATCACTTGACCTGCAACAGCTCCGGATTGTGCGCCTTCGAAGTCGATACACCATTGGTTGGCAGTAGTTCCTGTAACCGTAATCGCGAGGTTGTTGTTATTGATGTTTCCACTTGCTCCTGGCGAAGAGGTTATCATGAAAATACCTCTTTGGGTATTGGGATGCGCTACAGCGCCACTACCGGTGGTGTTGTTGATGGTATTGTTGGATACATTAAAGCCCCATTGGTGAATCATGAACACAGCAGCACAAGCAGCAGTAGCACCTGTTCCTCCTCCGAATCCTAAAATTCTGTTTCCATTTGCGGCAATATTCCCTCCAATGTCATTGTTCAAATCAGCACCAATACCAGTTGGACCAGTAGCTCCAAATCCGCAAAGTGCAATAGCAGTGTTAACATTAACTATTGTATCGTTGTAAATACGATTGTTAGAACTTGCGCCTTCAACACTTGAAACGGTAATTGAGGTGGTTGCCGTAGTTGGAGTAGCGTTGGTTAGCCAGATACCGTGTGAGCCATGAAAGGATAGGTTGGTAGAAGTGGCAGTTGTCACATTGGCCCTGCTCATGGTGATGACGCAGTTGGTGATGGTGTTGTTGTTAGCTCCATCAGTTCCGCTATTCTTAAATAAGCCAATGCCATATTCCATAAGCGCACCTCCCGAATTGGAACTGTTTTCAGTGAAGTTGATTCCGTCAATCGTGACGTAATCGCTTCCTACCAGACTTAAAATCCCATCGGGTGTAGCGCTGTTGATGGTGGCACTTCCACCTGTCCAAGCAGTAATTACAGGGTTAGCTCCGGTGCCTGATTTTTGAATGATGATTGGGCTACTCGCTGTTCCGGTAGCAGCTAATATCAATCTGGAACTTAAGGTTTCTGTATATCCTGCTGGTACATTGATAGTAACTCCACTACCTACAGCAGTCTGAGTTCCTAGTGCTGCAAAGGCTGCCGCAAGATTAGGATGGTCCACCCCTATGGTGAAAGTTCCTTGAATCTGTGCTTTCACAGACCCTGAAAAGCCTTGCATCAAGCATAGCAATCCGAGAACTATTATATGAGCATGTAGTTTTTTTCTCATGCTTCTAAATTAGGTGGTACGTACTCGGTTGGTAACAAGCTTAATTTTCAATCATTTAAGAAAATTAAGATTTAAACTGTGGCTTTATGCTGAAATTTATTTGAACACAGATTTTCTGTTGGAATTAAAAGTTTTGTTGTTATAAAATTGTTAAATAGTTCTTTGTCCGAAAATCTCAAATAACAAAGAGTAACAAAAATGAAAGTACTCCTAATCTATTGACCTCACTTTTAAAAAGAACGTTCTAATGAATGCACTTTCTTAGAAGTTTTTCCACATCTGCGATGCAACTGGCTTGATTGTACGATCGTTGTACTTCGCGTTTGGTTTTTTGTTGTAATAGCGAGTAATAGCTCCATCTACCGCGAAGTAAATAAGCTGGCCAACGGGCATTCCTGCATATACCCTTACCGGCATTACACAGGAGATTTCCAGTGTCCATGTGTTGCAGAACCCTACATCCCCTTTTCCGGCAGTTGCGTGAATATCAATACCTAGGCGCCCGATAGAGGATTTTCCTTCCAGAAAAGGGACGTGTGCGTGTGTTTCGGTATATTCTTCTGTTACTCCTAAATACAACACCCCTGGTTGAAGCACATAGCCTTCTTCCGGTATTATAATTTCCGTAATGGGATTGTCCTTTTTCGCGTCAATCACCGGATCGGTGTAAACCGCGAGGTATTTGCCCAGATGAACGTCGTAGCTGTTGGTGCCGAGGCAGCTGCGATCAAAGGGCTCAATAACGATGCGTCCGGCTTCAATTTCTTCAAGAATCCTCTGGTCTGAAAGTATCATAGGTTATACGAGTTGGCGCAAATCTACCGGAACTACACGGGAAATACCTTGCTCTACCATGGTTACTCCATAAATTACGTCGGTGGTTTCCATGGTTCTCTTGTTATGGGTTACAAGAATAAACTGCGATTCTTCAGAAAACTTCCGAATGATGCGGTTGAATTTGTCGATGTTGGTATCATCTAGCGGCGCATCTACTTCGTCAAAAATGCAGAACGGAGCAGGTTTGTATAGGTAAATGCCGAACAGTAAGGCGATAGCAGTAAGGGTTTTCTCACCACCTGAAAGCTGGTTGATGGTCAACGGGCGTTTTCCTTTAGGTTTTGCCGTAATCTGAATGGTGGATTCCAATGGATTGTCGGGTTCCAAAAGGATTAAATCACAATTATCTTCTTCAGTAAACAACGATCGGAATACACGAATAAAGTTTTCCCGAACCGTGAGAAAGCAGGTCATGAACCGTTCTTTAGCAGTATCGTCTATTTCCTTGATGGTATCTAGTAACGATTGTTTGGCTTGCAGCAAATCTTCTCGTTGTGCACTGATGAATTGATGACGCTCGTTTATTTCTTTATAAGCTTCAACCGCCATGGGATTGATTGGTCCAAAGTTGTCGAGCTTTTCTTTCATGGCGCTTACTTGCTGTTTGAGGCGATCTTCCTCCACATCTTCTCTGCAAGGCCGCTCTAAAATTGACGTTACCGGCAATTCGAACTCCACACTCAAGCGCTCCAGCAAGCTGTTGCGTTGCATCATCACTTGGTTGTTTCGTTCTCTGATTTGAAGAAACAGCTCGTCTACTTGTTCTCGCTGTTTGCGGTTGAGGCGCATATCCTGTTCCAGCAGGTCAATCGCATTGCGGTGACCAAGCCATGCTTCTTCCGCTTCCCGAACACCTGCTTCTAAGCCTTCTTTTTCTTCGTATAGACTCATGAGCTGATCGTCGTTCAATTCAGGAGACATGACTAGTTTTTTGAGGGCGGCATCGGTTTCTTCTTGAGCACGGCTATTAACTTCTATTCGTTTGTTGATTGTTTCGAGCTGCTGTTGCTTGTAGTTGAAGTCTTTGAGGGTGTTTTCATACTGATTGGTTAATTGCAGCGCCCTAACTTGTGCGGCATTGGTTTCTGAAGAAACTTTCTGTTGTTCCTCCAACAAGGCACTGCTTTGCTTTTGGAACTGCTCCATTCCACCTTGAGCATACTGAAGCTCCTGCTGCAATTGAAGATACAAGGGTTCTTCCTTCGATAAATACAGCTTACATTCTTCAAGTTTGGCTTGCAAGCTTCCAATCCGGTCTTTAGCACCAGCAATAAACTGTGCAAACTGATCTTTTTGACTTCTAAACACAGCCAATTGGCTGTGTTTTCGCTGAATTTCCTGGTGAAGTTGCTCAATGGACTGCTTTTGCAGACTTTTTTTAGCAGCCTCTAGCTGTTGGTTAAGGTTTTCGCCATTGGCTTTAAGCAAGCCAACTTTAGAACCTAGCTCGTCAATTTCTCGAACAAGCTGATCCATGTTGCGTTTTCTGCCCAATCGTTTTCCTTCAAACGCATTGATTGAACCGCCTGACAAGCTGCTTCTGGTGCCTGAAAAATGGGCTTTAGGATGAAGAATTACTGCGCCTGGCACTTGAGCGAATAAGGGTTCCGATTCGGGATTAAACTGTTCGTGAGCTGTTTCAGCTAGGTAAACATGTCCTAAAAGCTGATGGATAAGCCCTTGGAAAGGCTTATCGGTTTCAATTACCTCAATGGCTCGAACGTAACCTTCTACTTCAGGAAACTCCTGAGACGGTTGGCTTTCCTGAGAAACAAAGAAATGCGCACGCCCCTTTTGTTGATTTTGGAGTAGATAAACCCCCGCTCTTGCTTCAGTAAAGGTTTGAACTACCAAGTAATTAAGAACGGGTTCGAGATAAGCTTCAATGGCTGCTTTCCACGGCTCACGTGCAGAGAGGATGTCGGAGAGGAATTGAGGATTGCGGGCCCAATTCTGTTGTTTCTTTAGGAAACGCACTGCTTCAGTATGTCCTTCCAGGCTTTCCACCATGGCGCGGAGAAGTTCATACTCATTGCGTTTGGCGTCATAAATGCGAGATGTTTCTGCCAGTTGATCCCGGGTTTCTTCTACTTTTTGTTGAAGACTTTCGATTTGCTGTTCTCTAGCGAGTTCTTCAAATCTTAATACCCCCAAGTCATTTTCTAAACGGGTAGTTTCGGCTTCCAGTGCCGCAATTTGTTCGTCAAAGTGGGTAAGCTCACTTTGGCGACTGCCGGTTTCCGTTTCCTGCCGATTGATTTCTTCGATAATGGAATCATATTGGATGCGTTGTACCGCCAGTGTTTTCTCCAACTGATGAACTTTTTGGGTGAGTTCTTTCAGTGAACGCTGGGCTTGTTCTAGTTGAGCTTGCGCTTCCTTAGCGGCCGATCGAGCGGCATCATTTTTCTCTTTTAAAGTTTCCCATTTGGTGTCTGCTTCCGATTTAAAAGCCTTTTCGCTGTCTATTCTGGCTCCTAAGCCTTCTAATTGTTTACTGAGGGCAATAGCGTGATGTTTGTCGTCGGCTAGTGATTTACTTAACCCGGCTTGTTTTTCTCCCAGCGATTTTAATTGCTCATTGAGCAGTTTTTTCTCACTCTCATAGTTGCGAATAGTCATCAAGTGCTCCTGCGTAGCTTTTTGGCGGCTTTGCCAGAGCTTTTCTGCTTCCAGGCTTTTGAGCTTGAATTGTTCGCCCTCGGCTTCCATTTGGTGGTGGCGCGCATCGAGCTGGGTTTTCTCGTCTTGAGCTTGTTGTTCTTCTTGTTGAAGGTTGTCTAACTTGGACTGCCAACTCTTAAGACTAAGGGCTGCAAGGTCTAAACTGTTATGTCGGTATTCTTCGCGCAGCTGGTAATACTTCTCTGTTTTCTTTGCTTGCGACTGAAGCGTTTTACTGCTTTTGTCGATTTCAAATAAGATATCTTCTACTCGAGCAAGATCTTGGTCGGTATCTTCCAGTTTTGCAAGCGTTTCCTTCTTCCTCACCTTATACTTAGCGATACCGGAAGCCTCTTCAAACAAGGTTCTTCTGGAGCCCTCCCGGTCGTTAAGGATTTCATCAATCATTTTCAACTCCATGATGGCGTAGGAGTCGGCTCCGATTCCGGTATCCAGAAAAAGGGAAGTAATGTCTTTTAATCGACAAGGAACTTGGTTGATGAGGTATTCACTTTCTCCACTGCGGTACAGCTTACGGGTGATGGTGACTTCGCTAAAGTCAGTAGCGATACGTCTGCTATGATTATCGAATGTGAGTGAAACTTCTGCGAGGTTACCGGGCTTCCGATTTCTTGTGCCATTAAATATGACATTCTCCATTTTATCGGAGCGGAGCATCCTGGTTTTTTGCTCGCCCAACACCCAACGGATGGCGTCCACGATATTAGACTTTCCGCAGCCGTTAGGTCCAACAATTCCAGTAACCCCGTCAGTGAAATGAACGGTTACTTTATCGCCGAAGCTCTTGAAACCTTTTATTTCTATGGATTGCAGACGCATATGAGGAGGGCAGGTTGAATGAAAATGAAGAAGGGGAGTGCAAACATAAGAGAAACTTGTTTTTATGAAGGATATACATATTGGTAATCATGAAAGGACTAATTAGGGATATTGACATCGCTAGCCTTTTTCCTGTCAATGCTCCTAGTTATTATTACACTCCGAATTTCAGCAACTGAATGATTACCCGCGCTTCCATTGACCGGCTCCTACAAACCGTACGCATTGAAGAAGTGGTGGGCGATTATGTCCGGTTGAAAAAGAAAGGGGCTTCTTACACCGGGCTTTGTCCCTTTCACAATGAGAAAACGCCCTCATTCATTGTTACCCCTGCTAGAGGTATTTTTAAGTGTTTCGGTTGTGGTGAAGGCGGCGACTCTGTGGGTTTTCTCATGAAGCACGACAAGCTGAGCTACCCGGAAGCCTTGAAGACGCTTGCGGCTAAGTATCGGATTGAATTAGAAGAAACGAAAACGGAAGTTACCACAGAGGAGCTGGAGCACCAGTCGTTGCGAGACAGTTTGATGGTTGTCAATTCGTTTGCGCAGCGTTTTTTTCAAGATAATCTGCATCATGGAGAAGAAGGTCAGGCTATCGGTCTCAGTTATTTCCGTGAGCGAGGTGTTTTACCAGCCATGCTGGAGAAATTTGGCTTAGGTTATGCGCCCAAAGGTCGGAAAGCCCTGATAGAAGCCGCTAAAGAAGCGGGTCATTCAATAGATCATCTTGTTCAGCTAGGGCTTGCGATGAAGAGCGATGAACGTCCTGCCATCGATTATTTTCATGGACGGGTTGTTTTTCCTTTCTATAACCTTTCCGGAAAAGTGGTTGGCTTTGGAGCGCGCACCCTTTCTTCCGATAAAAACGAACCGAAATACCTCAACAGTAAGGAGTCTGAACTTTACCACAAAAGTGAAATTCTGTTTGGGTTGTTTCAGGCGAGGAAAGCCATCAGGCAGACCGATGAAGCCTTGCTCGCTGAAGGATATTTAGACGTAATCAGTCTTCACCAAGCGGGTTGCGAGCATGCCGTGGCTTCATCTGGAACTTCATTAACGGAAGAGCAAGCGCGGATCTTACATCGCCTCACCCGGCGAATATTGATAGTTTATGATGGGGATAATGCCGGCATAAAAGCAACTCTGCGAGCCTTTGAAATCCTCTTAACTGAAGGATTTGAGGTTTCAGCGGTTTTGCTTCCAACAGGAGAAGATCCGGATTCTTTTAGCAGAAAGCCGGAAATAGACATTACCGTTTATCTTAAGGAAAACCGTTTGGATATCATCCGGTACTTCCTGGCTGTTCATCCTGCATTAAATACGTTGGATCCGCTCGGCAAAATGAACTTGATGCGGGAGCTCATCAGGTTGGTCTCCCTGGCTCCTGACCCGCTTATGCGAGCATTTTACGGACAAGAAGTTGCGAGGATGTTTCATGCTGAGGAAGGGTTAGTCTTAGATGAACTCAACAAAGAGCGAAGGAAAATTACTGCTCGAGGACTTGGAAGGGAAGAGCCAGCGGAAACCGTGCAAACGCCGGCGAGCGCTCCAAGGCAGGAACAACAAGAAATCCATAAAGACCCTGAAGAAACCAGTGAGTTGGACCTTATCAGATTGCTGCTCAATTATCCACATATGCCCTATAATGAGGTTACTAGCGTAGAGCAATACGTACTGGCGAATTTCAGAGAAGTAGATTGGAAAAATCCTCAAGTGCTCCAATTAATGGAGCACTTCTACCGCCAAATTGACCAATCTCCGGTGGTGCGAATAGAAGAACTCCTACAAGCAGAAAGTCAAGACCTTAAGAATTTCATCATTGATATGCTGAGCCAGTTGCATAGTCTTAGTCCTAACTGGTTGAAAAAGCATGAAATAGCCATACTTCAACCGGAAGAATTAGTGCCTACCACGTTAGATAAAACGATTCAATGGCTAACCCTAAGAAAAGTTGAGCGATTAATCAGAGAAAATCAAGAGGAGCTTAAACAACTTGATGACGAACAGGCTATAATGGAAATTTTAGCAGCTCAGCGCATACTAGAAGATGAAAAAAGAAGACTAAGTAAAATCTTAGGAGGAGTGATTCTCCAATATACGACAGGAAAAAAAAGCAGTTAAGTAGAAAGACAACTCTTTGAAAATCAAATAGACGCAAAAAGAAATTTCTACGTTAACGTTAAAGTAAGAGAAGATTTAAGGTAAGATTAGAAACTTCTTATTCTCTTAACCACATAAATCTTTAGTTTTGAGCGCTTCAAATTTGATATTGGTGAAATACATCTACGCAACAAAACCTGTAACCCACTGGATGTACCAGCTGTCTGCATTCCTTATGCTTTGGCTGGGTGTGATGGGATTTAGTCCAAAGGCATCAGCACAATGTCCGCCCAACCTAAATTTTACGGTTGTAGCGGTCAATAGATGCGAGCCAACGGCTTTTTTCAACTTCATTGGACAAAACGTGCCTCCTACAGCTCAAGTCTTTTGGGATCTTGACAATACTGGTGTGTTTACTTCTAACCCTTCTAATCCCTTGTTTGTCAATAAGGTATTCAGCACGCAAGGGCAGAAAATCGTTCGAATGAGGATCATTACTCAGAATAACGACACCTGTACAGTACAAAATACAGTGAATGTATTTCCTCAGCCTGCCATCAACATGGTGGTTTCTCCGGATGACAATTTTACCACTTGTGATACAGTGCTTGTTAAGTCGTTCAGTCTGAACCCAACCATTACAGGAACTATCTTTTGGACGATAAACGGCAATACAACGCCTGGTGCAACAGCCAACAATATTCGTTTTAACCAAAATGGACCTATTCCCATCAACATTCAGGTAACGGATAACAATGGCTGTTCTAACACTTTTACTACTACAAGAACTGTACAAGTTGGAGCGAAGTTCGATGGTAATTTCAGTTCTCCTGATACCAATGCATGTTTAGCACCGGGACTTACTACTACGTTCACCCCGAACTTAAATCTTTATGGAAATACCTTCGATTCTATCCGTTGGGATTTTCCAGGTTCTACCACACCGGTTGTCGTAACTACTACCGTCACTTCTCCTGTTGTTACCTACAACAATACAGGAATTTTTAATGTGAGAATGAGGATTTTCAAAAACGGCTGTGCAACCGAGATTGGTAACAAGATTGGTTACATGAACTTGGAGCGCCGTCCTACAGTGACATTCAAAGTCCTTAATCCAATCACAAACGCTCAACAAGATACCCTTACCATCTGTTCTGGTACTCCCATCACGCTTGTCAATACCACTTCACCCAACGTTTCCACTTATCCTGGCACTTGGGCTTGGACTATTCCAGGACTGACAGGAGGTACTACCACTGATTCACTTCGAACAATCACCCCGTTGATGCCGGGTGATTACAATGTTCGCCTTGTTTACAATGCCAGATGTAATGCGGAACTGTTTCAGAATAACGTAATCAGGGTTTTAGGGCCAAGAGCCAACTTGGTGATGGGCGCTATTAACCGTGATGCCTGTTCAGTGCCTTACACAGTTAATTTCGACAACAACTCTACTGTTCCAACTACAGGAACCAACACCTACACTTGGACATTCTTTTCTCCTACTAACACGGTTCTGGGTACTTCTAATTTGCCTAATCCAAGCTTTACTTACACTACCCTTGGAAACCATAATGTAAGATTAGAAGTATCAAACAGTGCAACCGGTTGTACTTCAACACTTAACCTCGCAAACTTTGTTCGTTTAGGAAGTGTTGCAGTACCCCCCAATATCACTGGTAACGTTACCGCAAGCCAGCCTGGTGGATGTTTGCCTCCCGGTATTCCAATCACCTTCACTCCGTCATTGACACTCCCAACAGGAGTTACTGTAGATTCTGTGATTTGGTATTTGCCTGGGCAAAACGACTCTATTATCAAATCAACTACTTCTGGTCCGGTTACTGTGACTTACAATACACCGGGAGTTTTCAGGGTTAGGTATAGTGTTTACAGTCGTGGTTGTGAAAGAATTGTTTTCAATAATGCCGCGTTTGTAACCATTATTAACCGTCCAACTGTTCGATTTGCACTCCCCACTTCAGGCATTACTTTTTCTGGTGATACCGCCTTGTTGTGTGTGGACCAGCCAATTAGAATTACCAACACCACCACTGGTTTTGCTACGCTACCGGGAGGATTTGTTTGGAGTATTCCTGGTTCTACGGTTGACTCTACTGGCAATAACCGAGTAGTAGTTCGCTTCCCAACACCGGGGCTATACAATGTTACTTTATCCTATCAGGGAACTTGTAATGTGGATACAACCCGTAATGCCATTATCAGAGTAAGAGGGCCTAGGGCTGAAATTAATTCCAGCGTTGCTCGCCAAAGTTGTACTTTCCCATTCCAAGTTCAGTTCAATGCATTGAATTCAGATACTCCAACTACTGGAACCAATACCTATACTTGGACTTTCTTCAATGCAGCCGGTACCGGACAATTACCAGGCTCGCCTGTATCAACAAGAACACCCAACTTTACCTACACTGCTTTCGGTGACTACAACGTACGCTTAAGAATAACCAATTCCAACGGTTGTAGCTCTACAGATTCTCAAGTCGCCTTTGTTCAGATTAGGCAGTTTGCCCTGGGTATCAACCCAACACCTCCCGCTCCATTCTGCGCAGGCACCCCACTCAATGTTTCAAATGCGATAAACACTACTACTCATCAACAGGGTTATAATTACATCTGGAGAGTTTTGGGTGCAGGTGGTGTAATCATACAGACAGTATCAAGCCAATTCCCCAACATTGTAATCGATTCTCCGGGTGTTTACAGCTTACGTCAAATTGTAATCAACGACTTGAATTGTCGTGACTCAATAACTAGAACAAATTATTTAACCGTTAATGGTTTCAAAGCGAGAGTTAACCACTCAGGAACCTTTGGATGTATCAATCAAGCAACGGGTGTTTATAGTGGTAGTTTCTCAGTCGCTGGATTAGTTGGTAGCCCTACTTCATATGCTTGGAGTGCTAGCCCTAATGGTGGAGTAACCATCACAGGAGGTACAACGGCCAACCCAACGGTAGCCTTTTCACAACCTGGTTTTTATGATGTTTCCGTAACTATTTCAGGTTCCGGATGTTCAAGAACAGCCAACATTAGCCAGTTGATGGTAGGCACCAATGCCAACTTTACATTACCCTCCTCTCCGGTTTGTTTGGGTGTTCCGCAAACCCTTGTTAATACTTCCACTTTAGGAATTGGTCCGGCAACGACTTATAGTTGGTCAACCATACCTGCCAATGCAGCCACTTTTACCCCTACAAACACCGCAAGCGCACCTCAATTTGTGCCAAATACGAATGCTGCATTCCGTGTTGTTTTACAAGTAACCAATGACAATGGTTGTATTGATACCGTACAAAAACTTG
This sequence comes from Bacteroidota bacterium, assembly GCA_027484125.1. Lineage (GTDB taxonomy): Bacteria > Bacteroidota > Bacteroidia > UBA7662 > JAIXUI01 > JAIXUI01. Next base: position 16,620 of record JAIXUI010000094.1, read on the forward strand.
TTACCCCATTTGTTCTTACCGGGAATTTTTCAACGGTAGATACCTTGATTAACTGTTCTCCTCGTGTTGTTACCTTCCGTGCCAACATTCCTAACATGGTGCGTTACACTTGGACTTTCACTGATACCATTGGTGGTATTCCAATTATTACCACTCAAACTACTACCGCTGATTCAGTTTTAAAACTTTACACATCCAATGGAAGAAAATCCGTTCGTTTGATTATCGAGAATCAATTTGGATGTTTGGATACCATTGAAAAGATTAACTACGTAAGGGTAGTGGGTCCACAGCCTGATTTCATCATCAATAACAATCGAGGTTGTGAGCCATTGAATGTTACTTTCCAAGATATTTCTACTAACCTTACTACCTATATCTTTAGCTATGGTGACGGTTCTTCTACTCCTTACAACTTAGGAACGACCAACGCCAAAACCTACCGTTTCCCCAACACCACGAATACCGCTGTTGATTCCTTTAAGTTTAGCATCAATTTCTTTGCAACTGATGGATTCTGCGTATTTACCAGAAACGATTCAGTAGTGGTATTTCCATCACCTCGATTTAGATTCACGGCTGATGACACTGTAGGATGTATCCCACATACAGTTAATTTCCGCGATTCATCAATTTATGCTTTTAACCCTGGATCTCAATACACTTGGGATTTTGGAGACTTGACCACCTCTGTACAACAGAATACCAGCAAAACCTATAATGCCCCAGGGAACTATCCGATTAAACTTAGAATAGTTACTCCTAGAGGTTGTGCGGCGGATACAACTTGGAGATTCCGAGTAAGGGTGAACCCTCAGCCAACTGCCGCATTCTCCGTTGATGACACTGTTATTTGTTTCGGAGATCCTGTAACGTTCACCTCTAACAGTACACCTGCAACAGGTACTAACGGTGGCTCACCCATCCAAACTTACCGTTGGGACTTTGGTGATGCTGCATTAGCCAACGACACTTCGCGAGTAAACCCCGCCACTTACACTTACCAAAACATTGGTCAGTTTGGTACAAACCTCGTAGTAGGAGACCAAAACGGATGTTTGGATACGATTTCAATTAACAATCTGGTACGGGTTAGAGACACTCTACCGCCAATTAATAATGATATACGTTACGTTAGCGTTATTGGACCTACCAGTATTCGTATTGCATGGAATCCTACAACTTCTACTTCTTTTGACCGCTATCGCTTGAGTAGAGATGCTGGAGGTGGATTTACCGTGCTTCAAACCTCCTCTGTAATTGGTGACTCAGCCTATACCGATGTAACGGCATCGACGTTGACCCAAGCCTATTCTTTCGCCCTTGATGTATTGGATATCTGTAACAAGCCATCAGTTCCAGGTAGTATCCATTCCAGCATTTACCTCCAAGGCAGTTCAAGTGCTCCAGGTCAAGTTCAGATTACCTGGAATCCTTACACTGGCTGGGCTGGTGGTGTTCAAGAGTATAGAATCTATAGAGCCAATAGCCTTACCGCAATTCCAAGCTTCCTCACAACAGTTCCGGGAAGTGCTACTTCCTTTACTGATGCTAGTCTTTGTGCAGGCGATTATTGCTATGTTGTTGAGGCTATTATGGCTGGAGGACCATACACTTCCTTCTCAAACATAGCATGTGTGGCCGCTCAATCGTCAGCTTCTACTACTCCAATAGATTTGAGTAACGTTACGGTTGATTACAATGCCAATAACATCATTGTTAATTGGGGTACCACAACCAATCCTGCAAGTAATTTCGTTATCGATCGTCAACAGGATAATCAACCTTGGGTTAGCAATTATCAGGTAATAACCGGTGGTAGTGCAAATACTTTCCGTGATCTTAACGTGGACGTGATGAACTCCACTTATAGTTACCGCATTCGTTACACGGATACTTGCGGAAACGTTAATAACAACTCTAACATTGGAAAATCTATCCTTCTTAATGCTCAAGTTGAAAAAGCAACTAACAAGGACATTATTCTAAATTGGACTCGTTATAGCGATTGGGGAGCTGCTGGTGTTGCTCAGTATGATGTTTACCAAAGAAACAATTCTACTGGAATACTAAGCTTAATAGGTTCTACCTCAGATACCAGCTACGTGGATACCAATACCCTACGCTTTGGAATTAGCTTCGATGGATTCTGTTACCTCGTAATTGCTCGTAAATCGGGAGGTACTGTAGCTGACTCCTCTGCTTCTAACATCTCTTGTACACTCTATCCTTCTACCATGTTTCTTCCAACAGCCTTTACTCCTGGTGGAAAAGACAATCTCAACAACGTTTATCGTGCAGTAGGTATGTCAATTGGTTCATTCAATATGAAAATCTTCGACCGATTTGGAAACTTGGTATTTGAAAGCAATGACCCTAACGAAGGTTGGAATGGACAGATGAATAATTCGGGTGCTGACTGTCCTCAGGGAATGTATCAAGTAGTGGTTAGAGCCAAAGGTGCAGATCGTAAAAATTTCCGTCAGGACACCACTTTGATGCTTGTTCGATAAGGAAAGATGAGAGAAATTCAGATATCCGTAAGTCCGGAAGCGTATTCGCAACCGAGCTTGTTGGAGCAATCTGTAGCAAAAGCTGCCGGCTTAACTGTCGGCAGCTTTTGCTTTTATGTACTGCGCAGTTCTATTGATGCTCGTGGCAAGCAGGTAAAGTATCAGATAAAAGTTCTGATCACAGATTTAGCCCATCCTTATCATCTTAATCTGAATAAACCGGTTGAGAGAAAGGTTGGCAATAGCCGTGAGGTTGCAGTGATTGGGGCTGGACCCGCCGGCTACTTTGTAGCGCTTAGTTTGATAGAACAAGGGTTGAAACCCGTTATTATCGAAAGAGGTAAAGATGTTCGCTCTAGAAGGAGAGACCTTGCGAAACTCAATAGGGAAGGGGTAGTGAATTCCGATTCTAATTATTGTTTTGGTGAGGGCGGTGCCGGTACTTATTCTGATGGAAAGCTCTATACCCGTTCCGATAAGCGTGGTAACATTCGTCAGGTTTTAGAATGGTTGGTTCATTTTGGCGCTAAACAAGAGATTTTGGTAGAAGCTCATCCACATATCGGGACGAATAAGCTTCCAATCTTAATGACTGAAATCAGGGAATATATACTTTCGTGTGGAGGAGAAGTGCGATTCGAAACTAAGCTGGAAGATATACGCTACCGAGCCGGGAAATTGTCTCATTTGCAGCTTAATGGTAGTTGGTTTGAATTCGATGCAATGGTGCTTGCCACCGGCCATTCTGCACGAGATATTTTTCATTTATTTCATCGGCATCAGCTTTTGCTTGAAGCCAAGCCTTTTGCGCTAGGAGTTAGAGTTGAGCATCCGCAATCCATCATTGACCAACAGCAGTACCATTGCGAATCAAGAGGTGACTACCTTCCACCTGCTTCCTATACCTATGCCTTACAGGCGCCGGATCGAGGATTCTACTCATTCTGTATGTGTCCAGGCGGGATAATTGCACCATGTGCCACCGCTGATGGGGAAATCGTTACCAACGGTTGGTCTCCTTCAAAGCGCAACAATCCATGGGCAAACTCCGGTATGGTGGTAGAGCTGCGGTTAACCGATGTGCCCGGCGACAGCGTATTAAAGATGTTGGAATATCAAGCATCGGTAGAGCGTGCTGCCTTCGAAGCGGGTGGCGGCGCTCAAAAAGCTCCTGCTCAGCGTATGCTGGATTTCGTAGCAGGAAAGACTAGCTTCTCTTTACCTGATTCTTCTTACCAGCCAGGTTGTACTTCTGTCCAATTGAATGAAGTGTTGCCCAAACTGGTAAGCGAAACCCTTAGGAATGGCATCAAGCTCCTTCGCAAAAGAATGCCTACCTATTACACCAATGAGGCTTTGTTGGTTGCGCCGGAGAGTAGAACCTCTTCTCCTGTAAGAATACCTCGTCTTGACACTTTTGCTCATCCAGATTTGGAGAATCTTTTCCCATGTGGAGAAGGTGCCGGTTATGCTGGTGGCATTGTGTCGGCGGCAATGGATGGCATTCGTGTAGCTCAAGCAGTTTCTCAATACCTCGAAAATACCCATGGAAAAGATTCTCATATTTGATTTTGGCTCCCAGTACACGCAGTTGATAGCAAGACGCATTCGCGAACAACATGTGTATTGTGAAATTCATCCCTTCTACTCAGACTTAATCCTCGACGATTCCGTCAAAGGCATTGTGCTTTCCGGAAGTCCGGCCTCTGTTCACGATCAGGACGCGCCACAGCCGAAGTTTAATCCGTTACAGTGCGGTATTCCAGTGCTTGCCATTTGTTATGGCGCTCAGTGGATTGCCTCCACAAATGGAGGTAACGTAGGAAAGTCAGCTCACCGGGAGTATGGAAGAGCACAACTTCAAATCGCGGCTGCCGACCACTTGCTTTTTGATGGGATGGATTTGAAACAGCAAGTTTGGATGTCGCACGGCGATAGCATCTTAGAACTTCCGCCCCAAGCGCAGTTGCTAGCCTCTACCGATTCAGTTAAAAATGCTGCTTATGCGTTACATGAGGCGCCGGTATTCGCCCTCCAGTTTCATCCGGAAGTTACCCATTCTACCGAAGGCAAGCAGTTGATTCATAATTTCTTGCGTAGAATTTGTAAGTGCACCGGCACCTGGACGCCCGATGCCTTTGTGGAAAGTACTGTAGCCGAGTTGAAGAAAAAGTTGGGCAACGACCGGGTCATCATGGGACTTTCAGGTGGAGTAGATTCTACGGTTGCCGCGGTGCTCATCCAGAAAGCCATAGGGGAAAACCTTCATTGCATTTTCATCAATAATGGACTTTTGCGTCATCAGGAGTACGACAGGGTTTTGCATGCTTACAGGTATATGGGGCTTAACATTCGCGGTATCGATGCATCAGATCGTTTTTATGAAGGCTTGAAGGGCGTAGAAGACCCAGAAAAGAAACGTAAAGTCATCGGACGCATTTTCGTGGAAGTATTCGAAGAAGCAGCTTCTGAATTGCAAGATGCACGTTGGTTGGGTCAAGGCACCATTTATCCTGATGTGATTGAGTCGGTTTCAGTCAAAGGTCCATCCGTTACCATTAAGTCTCACCATAATGTGGGCGGACTGCCCGAAGACATGAAATTGAAAGTGGTGGAGCCGCTCAACACACTCTTTAAAGATGAAGTCCGAGTAGTAGGTGCCACACTTGGTATAGATCCAGATATTTTAAACCGACACCCTTTTCCTGGGCCGGGCCTTGGCATTCGTATTCTAGGAGAAGTTACTCCAGAGCGAGTGGCCATGCTTCAGCAAGCGGATGACATCTTTCTTCAATTGTTAAAAGACCATCAACTTTACGAACAAGTGTGGCAAGCAGGAGCTATCTTCCTGCCTGTTAGATCAGTAGGCGTGATGGGCGATGAGCGAACCTATGAGCACGTGGTAGCCTTACGCGCCGTGCAAAGCGTGGATGGCATGACAGCAGATTGGGTTCCTTTGCCTTATGAGTTTTTAGCTACCGTTTCTTCTACCATCATCAATCAAGTGAAAGGCATCAACCGCGTAGTTTACGACATCAGTTCTAAACCGCCAGCAACCATTGAATGGGAATAAGCCGATGAGTCACTATTTGTTTTGGGATGAGCGATATAGCGAACCGGGTTCTGCTTATGGCGATGAGCCAAATGTCTGGGTGAAGGAGCAACTTTCTGTTCTTTCACCAGGAAAAGTGCTCATTCCCGCCTGCGGGCAAGGACGTGACGCCATCTATGCCGCTCAACTTGGTTGGAAAGTGCTAGCTTTTGACCAAAGCGAAATTGGAATCAGCCAACTGGAGCTCTTCGCCAAGCAAGAACAGTTATCTATTATCGCCAAAGTAGAAAATGCCTTGCAGTTTAAACCTGCTCCGGAATTTGACGCCCTGCTGCTGATTTACTTTCATCTCCCACCTGAGCAAAGACCCGCCATGCACCATTTAATGGCTGGTGGACTTAAACCCGGCGGCTGGCTCATATTAGAAGCATTTAGTCCGGCACAAATCAATTACCAATCGGGAGGACCTCAAAAGCTGGATTGGCTATTCAAGTTGGAAGACCTCAAACAAGATTTTCCTGAATTCTACTTTCATTTTGCAGAAGAACAAGTCGTTCAGCTTAATGAAGGAAAATACCACCAAGGCGACGCTTCCATAGTTCGCATATTGGCACAAAAAAAGGGCTTTTGTAATCAAAAGCCCTTTTTAACTTAATCAGCTAAGTTAAAAGTCAATTACAATACCAATAGAAGGAAGTCTATTTCCTGCTGAGTTCGGAATGGTGGTAGTTAAGTAACGAGATGGGTCATTAGGGTCAACAACTGGGTTGCTGTTGGCGTCTCTGACTACCGTAATATTATCTTGTTGACGCACTTGAGCATTCAGCAAATTTTGAACATCAACGTAAACATTGAATGCCCATTTCTTAAACGCCCATTTTTTGTCGATTCGAATATCAATTTGAGTAAAGTCGCCGGCACGGGTACTGTTTAAGCGGGTGTAATCTGGCAAAGCACGTCCATTTGCATCCCAAAAAGTACGCAGTGAAGAAGTAGCGACATCGAAAGGAGTAGTAGGCAATCCGCCTGCGTAGCGCGCACGTACTCCCACTTCCCAGCCTTTAGGGAATATCTTTCCTGCCGTCAAGCTCAGCAAATGACGGCTGTCCCAAGCGGAAGGAATAAACTCACCGCGGGCATTCTGGAACTCCGATCGAACCCAGGTGTAAGCTAAAATTCCGTAGAAACCCCTCGATAGTTTTTGTTGAGCCAAATATTCGATGCCATATGAACGACCTGCAGCAGTGGAAGTAACCGCGTCATTGCCTATTACGCCGAAGTCAGAACCAAGGTTGGCCAACGCAATCTGTTCTCTGATTAAGAATGGATAGTTTTGATAGTCTTTGTAGAAAACTTCCAACGTAGATTTGAAGCTCTTTTTACTAAAGTATTCAATACCAGCTACATAGTGGGTGGCTTGGATATATTTTAAGTTGTTTAACTGATTAACCAATTGTCCACTCGCGTCGCGGTATCCAAAGCTAGTGAAGGCAGGTAGTTGGTAAAATATTCCTGTACTGGCGTTCAGATTGAAATTGTTAGCAAAGTTCCAGCTTGCAGAAAGACGGGGTGAAAACTGATTGAATGGATTCCGCATCGACTCGCTATAATCGTTTCCATCCAATCGAAGTCCTGCTGAAACAGTAAGCTTTTCATTGAAAAAACTTCGGGTAGCCTGACCAAATAAGCCATAGCGGAATACATTCACTTTGGTAGCAAAACGCAGTGTGTCGGTTTCCCCCGGACTGCCAATTTTTCTATCTATACGGAAGGTATTGCTGGTAAAACGGACTGTTTCCATATTCAATCCGTAATTGAACTTCCACGAATTGACACGAAGGTTGTGCTCATAACGGAACTTGTTTTCGCTTTCCTGAGATAAATAATCCAGCGTCAAACCAAGCTTTTCATCGTTATTCAAATACTTGAAGGCTCGGTTATTAAGCATGTTACGACTCAATACAAAAGTGTGATAACCATTTTTCTGATAATGCTTATATACCAAGCCATTCGTATAATTCCATTGGGTATTGATAGGTAGAAATCCCAAGATGAAACGGCGCTCTTGTACTGCGAGCGAATCATCAGCATTTTTTACATCCGGGTTGACATTCGGGTCTAAACTAGTATTGAGCCCAGTATTGAGGCGAAACTCATCAATAGCGCCCAGACCAATAAAAGAAAGTTCATTCTTCTGGTCTATTTTGTATTTCACTTTAGCTTGGAAACCATTGAAGGTAGGCAAGAATGGAAGGTTTAAGGCAGAAAACAGGAACTGGAGGTAAGACCTTCTGGCTGAGAATAAGTAAGTTACCTTGTCGTTGATGGGCCCTTCGCCTAACAGACTTACATCAGTAGCTGAAAGAATAGCCCGAAAAGCTGCTTTATCCGTTCTCGCATCTTTTTGCTTAAACTCCAGAACGGACGATAACGCATTGCCTCGTGCAGCAGGAAAAGCTCCGGAATAAAAGTCAACTTCCCTTATCGCATCTACGTTGATGATTCCAACTGGACCACCACTTGAACCTTGGGTCGCAAAGTGGTTAATTATTGGAACCTCAACTCCGTCTAAATAAAAACGGTTTTCATTGGGAGCGCCACCTCGTATGATGATGTCATTCCTGAACCCAGGACCACTGGCGACCCCTGGCAACGATTGTATGGCTTTCGAAATATCTCGGTTCCCACCAGGATTTCGCTGAATTTCTGCAACTCCTAATGTTTGTAGAGAGACCGGACTCTCCGGCATTCTTACGAATGGTGAGCTCTCAACCGTAACCTCCTTCAGCTTGGTTTTTTCTTCCTCTAATTGAATGTCCACTATAGCGACTTTCGATGGAGTAACTTGTACTTCAAAAATCGTTTTCGGTTTAAATCCAATATATCTTAGTCTTAGGTTGTAGAAGCCTGGCTTTAAGCCAGTAATGGTGTAACGGCCTTGCTCATCAGTAGTAGCGCCGTTGGAAGTTCCTTCTACAGTAATGGTAGCAAAACCTATCGGTTCATTGCTCAAAGAATTGGTGACAGTTCCCTTGATTTGGCCAGTATTTTGAGCCGCAACTATCCAGGAACTAACGGTAAAAACAAGAAGTAATAGGTAAAAACGCATATTAGTTTTTAACATCTGTTGGGCCAAATGGTTCTTTGATGCCACTGGAAAATGTAGGTTTTATGCATTTTCTTGCCTTTATTTAACATCATAAGCAGCACTCCATGCCAAATCCGATTGCATTTTTGTGAGGCATGAAAAAGTACTTCTTATTAACCGCTTTTGCAGCAGCAGTATTGGCATCTTGCTCTAAAGATGATCCAGTTACGCCTACACCAACTCCAACTCCACCCACCAAAACCGAGTTGCTAGCTCAGAAACGTTGGAAAATCAAATCCGTTACGTTCATTCGTACAACCGGAGACACACTTCAGAATGTGCGAATTGTAGGATCTGAAAACTGGAGAGTTCAGTTTAAAGCTGACTCAACCGGAATAGCAACCGGAACCATCATGGGAGATGGAAACTTTACCTGGTCTTTCACCAACGCGGCTAAAACTGCTGTTAGAATTGTCAAAAATGGCAACTTCAACTACACTTTTGAAGCGGATAGTCTCCTTAGAGGCTCTATTCCCAACCTTACCCTTACGCTTGTTGACGGAAGTGGAAATCCAGTAGGAACGGTTACTGGAACCCTCAACGAAACCTACAACAGAGAGTAAAAAAGCAGACGCTTTAACATTGAAAGCCTCCATCATTGGGGGCTTTTTTTTTGGGCGTGCCCCCGGCCAGTCTCTACAATACCAACCTCCCAGCTCCGAAGAAACATCGTAGCGTCTGGCCGGGGTCGGGCCGCCGCCGGGGTTCCGTATGGCAAGGCGGCGTCTCTAGCTTTCCCACATTATCCATTGTAAATGCTCCATTTTGTATTAGTTCGGCCGCCCTGCCATACCGCGCAAGCGCGCCCGCGGGTCCCTCACGCGAGGCAGCACTCGAAACATGTCCTATCCAAACCAAAAACACCCTCATAGGCAGGATAAGAACTGCCGCTGAGCGCCCATTTTTCCTGTTCTATACACCATTAAACACTAGCTTAATATGGTTTTCACTTCTTAATTCTGCATGCACAGTTACATTAATCTAAAGTGTCATGATGGAATCAAAATCTACATTCATAGAAATGTCAAGTACCACTGCGGGAACCATGCAGACTAGCAATCAGAAAATCAGCCAACTTCCTGTTGAGACAGGGCTTGCCCCTGTCTCAACGCCACCCTAACCCGAAATTTTCATTCGCTAGGATAACCGCCTTTACAACGAAAGGGCAGCCCATGCAGTCGCATCCCAAATTGCCGCAATGCCCGGAGGTTTAATATTGTGTCAGCCTACCAGCAAGCCCGCCCCCTCAGGGGTGTGCTTATGGAATTTTTTATACATGTTTCCCTTTGATACCCGAATTGGGTCTTGGGCTGGCTTGAGCTATATGTTAAACATTTCACGCTTCACGCTACCTCCATCCTTGCATACTCGAAATTATCTTCCCCTATTACACTGATTTTGTTAGTTTTAGAAATTCTAATCCTATTAATCCTTTTCGGAATTTCATGATTGCCAGTCGCTTGTTAGCAGTATTCGCTGCTTATTGCAAAACTTATTGCGGATTTCGATTTGCCTGGTCTTCCAAACCCTTCTTAAATGTTACTCGTTACAAGTTTTTGAAATCAATATACCTGCTTGTATTTTTCGTCTGTTTCGGCGTTTACGGAAGTTGGGCACAAGGAAGCAGAAGCATCAGCTATCAAGCAATTGCACGAGACCTATCAGGGCAGATTTTGGCCAATCAACCTGGGACAGTCCGCATGGCCATCATCGAGAACAACGCTAGTTCAGCGCCTGTTTACATCGAACAACATGCCGTTACAACCAATAATTTCGGTCTTTTTACCCTGCAAATCGGAAATGGAACTCCTGGTACGGGGCAGTTTTCAGACATTAATTGGCAAAACTTACCTCATTTTGTTAGGGTAGAGATTGATTTTGGGTCCGGCTGGGCCAATATGGGCACTTTTCAGCTTTATGCGGTGCCTTATGCTTTGTATGCAGAAACTGCTGGAAACAGTCAAGCCGGCATCAACAGCCTGGTTAGGTCAGAAGTTGAGCCTGCAGGTGTTAATTGTCCACAAGGAGGGAGGCGAGTATTATCGGGGCTAGACATCAACCGCAATGGAATATTAGAGCCTTCTGAAGCGACTCAAGTATTCTTTGTGTGTGACGGTCAAAACGGTAACCCAGGTGCAGTTGGTCCAGCTGGAGTTTCCGTCACTTCAGCCATTATTCAAAACGACTCACTTAGGGTGTTTCTCTCTAACGGGTTGTCTTTCAATGCTGGATTTGTAAGAGGGGCAACAGGACCTCAAGGTCCTATTGGAGCGCAGGGTCCCACCGGACTCACAGGAAGAAGCCTTTTGAATGGCGCTTCTAATCCAGTCAATAGCCTCGGCAACGACGGTGACTTTTTTCTAAACACCATCACCAATTTCCTTTTTGGACCCAAAACCGCCGGACAATGGCCCTCTACAGGCATCAGCCTCATTGGCCCCGCAGGTGCATCTGGCCCAGTCGGCCCTCAAGGCCCAACCGGTCCGCAAGGCCCAATCGGATTAACCGGAGCAACTGGTCCACAAGGTCCAATAGGATTAACCGGCGCAACCGGCCCCGCTGGTCCAACCGGAGCCACCGGTCCACAAGGTCCAATCGGATTGACTGGCGCAACTGGTCCACAAGGCCCAGTAGGCCCAAAGGGTGATACTGGAGATACAGGTCCCGCTGGCCCAACCGGCGCCACAGGTCCACAAGGTCCAATAGGATTAACCGGCGCCACAGGTCCACAAGGTCCAGTCGGTCCAAAGGGTGACACTGGCGATACAGGTCCTGCCGGTCCAACCGGAGCCACAGGTCCACAAGGTGTGGCTGGTCCTGCCGGCCCAGCCGGAGCCACAGGTCCGCAAGGTCCAATCGGATTAACCGGAGCCACCGGTCCACAAGGCCCAATCGGACCAACCGGAGCCACAGGCCCACAAGGCCCAATCGGATTAACCGGAGCAACTGGTACTGCTGGTCCCCAGGGTCCAGTCGGCCCAAAGGGTGACACTGGCGATACAGGTCCTGCCGGACCAACCGGAGCTACTGGCCCGCAAGGCCCAATCGGACTAACCGGAGCCACTGGCCCACAAGGCCCAATCGGATTAACTGGAGCTACTGGTCCACAAGGTCCAGTCGGTCCAAAGGGTGACACTGGCGATACAGGTCCTGCCGGACCA
>JAIXUI010000047.1 GCA_027484125.1 Bacteroidota bacterium
CGGGTTTTTATCTTTATGGCTCATTTTCTTCTTTTTAAAGCTTTTTGAGGTGTCCTATCCTTGCTGATAAGCTTGTATTGCAATAGGTTTTTTTGAGTTTGTCTAACTGCGAGATGGATGTATGTTTTTTATTTATAAAATTAATTACGCTTTTAATTTTATCGGCAATAGCGGGATATTTTGAAAGTGTTTATTCTCTGGTCTTTTAGGCTTCAATAGCGTATCGACTTAGTTGTTTAGTAGAGGCTTTCCCTCCCCCTTCACCCCTCCACCCTATAAATCCGTTCTCTTAATCCGGTGCCGAGGCCGTATTTTTTTTGTTGGGTGGGGGTGAATTGGTCTCGGTAGTCGATGGCGGTTACTTGCAGCCCGGCGGCTTGGATGCGCTGGATGAAGTCGTCGCCGTGGAGGCGTAGGAGGTCGGGTTCGCCGTAGAGGCGTTGTTTGTCGGCAGGGGTTACGGCTTGCTCGGGAACTTCCAGGGTGTGAGCGGAGCCGCTGCGTACTGTGAGTAGCAGGCCTATGCCGCCGGGTTTGAGTACGCGACCGATCTCTCTCAGGGCCTGGGCTTCGTCGGGGACGTGCCCGAGTACGTGGGAACAGAGCACCCAGTCGAAGTGCTGGTCGGGGTAGGGCAGGGCTTGTAGGTCGGCTTGCTCGTCGGCTAGCTGGGGGTCGAGGTCGGCATTGTGGTACTGAAACTGTGGGTTTTGTTTCGCCAGTTTCAACAGCTGCTTGCGTAGGATGTACTCCGGAGCTAGGTGCAACATGCGTCCTGCTATGTCTGGAAAGCCTAATTCGCGCTGCAAATACAACCACAAGAGGCGGGTGCGCTCCAAGGATAGGCAGGCGGGACAGGCGGCGTCGGGTCGTAGCTGCCGGCCGAAGGGTAGGAAGGCTTTGAATTGGCCGCCGCAACAGGGGCATTCAACGTTGTCGCCGCGGTGTTGCCAGGCGGTGAGTGATAGCTTTATATGATGCAACCGCAGGCGGGTGCGCATGGGTAGCAGTCGAAATAGCGGTTTCATGCGGCTTTGCGTTTGTAGCGGTGTAGGCCCAAGGGCTGCCCTAACCAGCGGTACCAGTATTCTCTACGTATCATCGAGGCTGCTGTGCGCCTGGGGGTCTCCAGGCTGAGTCGTTGAAAGTGGTTGGGCTGTGGGTCGAGTTTCCAGCCGGCGGTGCCGAAGCTGGCGTGTAGGCCCACGTCTTCGTGCATGCGTCTCAAGAATGAGCTGCTCATGCGGTCGTCGGTGAAGGGGAAGGCGAAGAGTCGCGGTCCGTTGGGTTGGTAGCGCTCTACGAGGTGGAGGCTGCGCGAAACTTGCTCGATGCGGGCGTCTTCGCTGAGCAGGCGAAAGTCGTGGTGGTTGTGGCCGTGTCCGCCTATGGTGAATCCCCGTTGGATCAATGCGCGTACTTCTTCGTCGCCCATATAGGGGCGCTCGCGGCTAAGGTAGTCCTGGATGTTTTCTCCGGTTAGGCCTATCAGTCGGTTGATTAACGCTTCGTCGTTGGAGGTTAAGGCCAGCAATTTCGGGATGAAGTTGGCGCTCTGAAAGGTGTTGCGCAGCAGGGTTTTCACCTTCGGCTCGAACAAGGTGCGCGAGATGATGAGCGACACTTTGTAGCGGTACATCAGGTCGCGGTTGTTGAAGAAGGCGGAGTTGAGGAAGAAGGTTGCGGGAACGCCGTATTGTTCGAGCAGTGGAACTGCCAGCTCGTAGGCAGACAGTAGTCCGTCGTCGAAGCTGAGGTGAAAGGCGGGTTTCCCGGTGGGAATGCGGCCTTCCACTAAGTCGGCAGCACTGATGGGCTGGTAGTTTTTTAGAAGAAATTGAAGGTCTTGCTCGAACTCCCTTACGGTCCGGGCGGCGTACAGATGGCGCAGCCACTCCGGCTGCCTGTCGTGCGACAAGGCGTGGTAGAAGGGAAGTAAGGGCGGCCGTTTCAAAGGGTTATTCTTTGTTTCGGGTGTCCATAACCAGTGTTACGGGGCCATCGTTGAGCAGGGACACTTTCATGTCGGCGCCAAAGATGCCGCGTTCCGGACGTTTGCCGGTGAGTGTTTCGAGGATGGTGAGGAAGCGTTCGTAGAGGGGGATGGCCAACTCGGGGCGGGCTGCGCCGGTGAAGCCGGGTCGGTTGCCTTTTTTATAGGAGGCGAATAGGGTAAACTGACTGACGACGAGCAGCGACCCGCCGATGTCTTCTACGCTGAGGTTCATCTGGCCATCAGCGTCGCTGAAGATGCGCTGTTTCACGATTTTAGCGGCCATCCATTGGAGGTCGTCTTCGGTGTCTTCCGGGCAGAAGCCGCAGAGCACGAGCAGTCCGGCTTGGATAGCGCCGGTGATTTCGCCTTCAACGGTTACGGAGGCTTCGCTGACCCGCTGAACGACTACCCTCATACGTATTTAAATTCGCCGTAAGGGGTTTTGAGTAGCACTTCTGCGCGTGGTGCTTCTTCTACATAACCTACAATGCGGGCTTCAACGCCCATGCTCTCGGCTTCGGCCATCACCAGTTCGGCGGTGGTTGCATCGGTGTAGATTTCCATGCGGTGGCCCATGTTGAAGACTTTATACATTTCTTCCCAAGCGGTGCCGGAGGCTTGGTGGATGACTTCAAACAGCGGTTGGGTGGGGAAGAGGTTGTCTTTCACGACTCTCAACTTGCTGATAAATCCTTTGACTTTGGTTTGGGCACCGCCGCTGCAATGCACAAGGCCGTGGATGCGGTCGCCCCAAGCTTCAAGCACGGGAACTAGCACGGGGGCGTAGGTGCGGGTGGGCGAAAGCACGAGCTGGCCTATGGTCATCTCGCCGTAGTGGGGAATCTGGATTTTGTCGGTGAGGGCGTGGGGGCCGCAATAGACGAGGGACTTTTTGGTTTCCGGGTCGAAGGACTCGGGGTAACGGCTGGCGAGGTCGTGGTGGAAGACGTCGTGGCGGGCGGAGGTGAGGCCGTTGCTGCCCATGCCGCCGTTGTAGGTGTCTTCGTAGCGGGCTTGCCCGAAGGAGGCGAGGCCTACGACGACGTCGCCGGCTTGGATGCGGTCGTTGGAGATGACTTCACGGCGGCGCATGCGCACGGCCATGGTGCTGTCCACGATGACGGTGCGGACGAGGTCGCCAACGTCGGCGGTTTCGCCACCGCCAAAGTGGATGCGGATGCCCCATTCGGCCATGCGGTCGCAGAAGGCTTGGGAGCCTTCGATCAAGGCTTTGATGACTTCGCCGGGGACTTGGTGTTTGTTGCGGCCGATGGTGGAGGAGAGAAGAAAGTCTTGGGTTGCGCCTACGCAGAGGAGGTCGTCGAGGTTCATGACGATGGCATCCTGGGCGATGCCGGCCCAAACGCTGAGGTCGCCGGTTTCTTTCCAGTAGGTGTAGGCAAGGGAGGACTTGGTTCCGGCTCCGTCGGCATGGATGAGGGTGCACCACTCGGCGTCGTGACCCATCATGTCGGGGAGGATTTTGCAGAAAGCGTTGGGGAAAAGGCCCTTGTCGAGGCGGGCAATGGCGGCGTGTACGTCTTCTTTAGACGCCGAAACCCCGCGCTGCGAATAGCGTTGATCGGCCATACCGCGAAATTATGGCCTCAAC
>JAIXUI010000013.1 GCA_027484125.1 Bacteroidota bacterium
ACTCTTTCAAAATGATGTTGCTCTAACCATAAAAACAAATAGTCGAGGAAGGGTTTTCCAGCCACCGGAGCCAATGGTTTGGGTAAGTTTTGCACTACAGACTGAAGACGAGTGCCTTTCCCTCCTGCTAAGATGATAGCTTCCTTTAGCATGACACAACCGCTTCACGTATTTTAACCAGCGTTTGCAGCAACCCTTTCATGTGTTTTAAGTCCAGCATATTAGCGCCATCGGAAAGCGCTTCTGCGGGCCTAGGATGGGTTTCCATAAAAAGACCATCGGCTCCTACAGCAATAGCCGCTTTTGCAATAGTGGCGATCATGTCGGGTCTTCCGCCAGTAACACCCACTGATTGGTTAGGCTGCTGCAGCGAATGGGTACAGTCCATGACAACAGGAAACCCATTTTTTTGCATGGTAGGAATACCCCTGAAATCAACAATCATGTCTTGATAGCCATACATCGCTCCCCTGTCGGTAAGCATGATGTGATTGTTTCCTTTAGCGCTTACTTTTTCAGCGGCAAACTGCATGCTTTCTGGTGCTAAAAACTGTCCTTTTTTAATGTTCACCCACTTACCGGTTTCCGCTGCTGCTTCTAAAAGATCAGTTTGGCGGCAAAGAAAAGCGGGAATTTGAAGGATATCAACGTATTGAGCTGCCAAAGCCGCCTCTTGAGCTGCATGAATATCAGTTACTAAGGGCAAGCCTGTTTTTTGTTTAACCTTCGCCAGGATTTCTAGTGCTTTTTCATCACCCAAACCAGTAAAGGAATTAGCTTTAGAACGATTGGCTTTTCTGTATGAAGCTTTAAAAACCAGTGGAATTTGAAGTTCTTCACAAATGGATTTTAGTTGTTCTGCGATTTCTAAGCAGATGGCCTCAGATTCCACTACGCAAGGGCCAGATAGAAGGAAAAAATTACGTTGGCCTACTATATCGGACAGCGTTTGATCGGTTTGCATGTTGCAAATATCCGATAATGCTGCACATGATGTACATTTGAAGCGCAAAGCGTTCCATCGCGGCAGTTTCTGCTGAGGAAAGTCCGGACAACAGCACGCACCATCCTTCCTAACGGGAAGCCGGCTTGGTCAGCCGGAGAGAGTGTCACAGAAAAAAACCGCCATAATGGCAAGGGTGAAAACGGGAGGTAAAAGCTCACGCGGTTTGTTAGTGATAATAAACCGGGACAAACCTGATGGGTTGAAAGACCAAATATACCTCGGGTTGGGGATGCGTGACCCCGAATCCTGTATTCACCGAGGGGGGTAGGTCGTTGGAGGTAATTGGCGACAATTATCCTAGATAAATGATGGAAATCTGGTTACAGTTTACAGAATCCGGCTTACAGTTTTGCGGACTGGGGGGCTTGCCCCCTCTTTTTTATTGAATTCAGAGTTAAAGTTACCTTGGCTCCCTGGTTGGGACCTGGTTCAAATTTGATTTCACCTTTGTGCATCTTGATGATTTTGGACACCAAAGAAAGCCCTAACCCGTAGCCTTGTATCGTTTTTGTGGTATCAGACCGAAAGAATGGCTCCAAAAGCAGACTAATTTCAGTGTTTTCTATTCCAGGTCCTTGATCGTTAAAGGAAACGAAAATGAGATCGTTTTCTAAATTTAGCTCGATGGTTACCGGTAATCCTTTCGAAAATTTCAATCCGTTTTCTACCAGATTTCTGAATGAAGCCAATAAAAGCGTCCTTTGGCCGAATACAGTAAAACTTTCCGGCTCTTCGGGAAAAACTTTAATAGCTAAGTTTACAGCAGCCGTTTGAATGCGTGAACTGTATGATTCAACCAAATCAAACAATAGTTCATCTATTCTAACAGGCTCCAGTTGAATGCCTTCTTTATGTTTCGATTGAATAGCCAACTCTAAAAGAGAAGTTACCAAGTCAGACATGATCAATGCATTCCGATCAATTTGCATGATGGCTCTTCTCAGCGCTGCTTCATCACGATCCTTAATTAATGCAAACTCAGTTTCGCATAAGATGCTGGTTATGGGTGTTTTCAACTCATGCGCGGCATGATTTAAAAACTGCTGCTGCCATTGAAATCGCTGTTCAAGTCGGTCAAGCATCTCATTAAAGGTATGAGCAAGTTTTCCAATTTCATCATTTCGATATCCTCCGGTAACACGTTTGTTTAAGTTGCCAACGTTGATTTGCTCAACTTCTTCAATAACTTGTATCATAGGTTTTAAGGCCGACCGAGAGAAATAATAGCCAGCCACTACCGACAACAAAAGCATGACCCAAAAGGTAGTTATAAGAACCGTTTTGTACTGAGCCATTCGCTCATTGCCTGCTAAATCGTAGGCAATGAGGCTAACGTATATGACCTCGTTTTTATGGGTAAATCGAAGAACCAGTCCTTGTCTTCCTTTTTCAGTAATAAAGTAATTGTCGCTATTTTTATAGTTGATAATGAGAGCTTTAAGGTTTTCATTAACAGGTGATCCAAGTGTAAACAAGAACCTGTTTTGTTCATTTGCGATAACAAAACTCTCCTTGGTAATGGTGTTCAATTGCATGTTTCGAAGCTCATTAAAGTCTAGGTCAAAATTTCGACCTAAATACTGAACAACGAGATACCTCGAACGCTCTCTGAGTAAAATCTGAAATTCCTCTCTCGTTGCATTCACGAAGTAGTAATACAAGTAAACCCTAGAGATGATAAGGAGTAAACAGACTATAGCTGCAAACTGAAAAGTCAGTCGGTAGCTAATGCTCCAGCTGGTTAGTGGTCGGAGATGCGGTAACCGAAGCCGACTACGGTTTGAATAAGTTTCTTTTGGAATGGCTTGTCAATTTTATTACGAATGTAATTAACATACACATCTACCATATTGGTGCCCGTGTCGAATTTTATCCCCCATACTTTCTCTGAAATCAAAGAACGAGATAGGACAGTTTCCGCATTACGCATGAAAAACTCTAAAAGAGCCATCTCTCTTGCGGTTAATCTAATTTCAACCCCATCTCGAAAGGCTGTTTTGCTGGATAGGTTCAGCGTTAAATCGCCAACTTTAAGCTCATTAGAGAAATCCCGGGTATTTCTCCTCAACAAGGCTTGAATTCTAGCATTTAACTCTCTAATGGAAAACGGCTTACCTAGATAATCGTCTGCACCAAATTCAAGCCCTTTAATTCTATCATCTACATCATTGAGCGCAGTGAGCATAAGAATTGGGAAAGATGCTCCCAAAGAACGAACCTTCTGACAAACCCCAAATCCATCTAAACCTGGAAGCATAACATCAAGTACCATCACATCTGGTTTCCAACTTTCTACTTTCGTGACAGCTGACAATCCATCATTGCAAACTTCCACCTTGTAGCCATGATCTCGAAGCGCTTCTTCTAAAACCGATGCAATATGTAAATCGTCTTCAACAAGCAATAAATTACAGGACATAAACAAATGTATAGGCGATTGAAGATTTAAAAGCCGATGGCATCAGATTCTCACCTCTTTCTAATACCCCCATTTACTGGGAGTTATTGAACTTGTACGTCTTATGTCCTCCATCATTTAACAGAAAAAGTTTTAAAATTCACAACTAACAGGGCTACATGGAAGAAAACTAGTTGAGTTATCTTACTTGGTTTGATAATTTCGCTTCATCTTCATCCGAACGATTAAACATGATAAAACTGCGATTCTTCCCGTTTCTGATACTCTTGATTTGCTGCTTGTTGTCTTCCATAAAGATTGTTGCTCAAAATCAATCACTTAAACAAACCGCTTTCAAGCTAAACTTGTCTATCAAGGGATTGGCCAATCAACCTGTTTATCTTGGATATTACTTCGCCGACAAGCAATACATTCGAGATACCACTAATTTTGATGCTCAAGGTCAAGCTGCTTTTCAACTTGAAAAAATGCCTGAAAAAGGCATGTATCTGATTGTATTAGAGAATAAAAGATGGTTTGAAATCGTAATTGATTCGGCCAATATGCTTTCCATTTCTACGGATACTTCCGATTTACCCGGCAAACTGCAGGCATCAGACTATCAAAACAAAGCCTTTTATTACTACTTAAACACCCTGTCAAGGCTTAGTAAAGAGGTTGAATCGCTTAAGGCAGGAAATGATCCTCAGAAGGATTCTTTGATTCGATTGAAAGAGCAAACCTTTATGGGTTTCAGAGATCGATTCTTAAGTGAACACCCAGGCTCATTCTTTGGAAAGGTACTTCAGGCGAGCAGAGATCCGGAGGTGCCTGAGCCACCAAAAGCCTCCAATGGCCGACCTGACTCAACTTGGCAATACCTGTATTACAAAAATCACTACTGGGATTACACCGATCTATCTGATGACGGGTTACTCAGAACGCCGGTCTTTTATTCTCGCTTTGAGCGCTTCTTTGATAAAGTTGTTGCCCAGATTCCTGATACACTAATCGTTGAAATTGAACGATTTATCAATAAAGTATCTGGAAACAAAAACATGTTCCGTTATGTAGTGCATACCATGGCCACCAAGTATGAAAACACCAAAATCATGGGTCAAGACAAGGTGTTATTGTACCTTCTAGATAACTATTATGCGAAGAACAAAGCTTGGTGGGTAGAAGAAGCAGATTTGGTCAAAATTGTAGATCGTATTCGCTTCATGAAAAACAATCAGATTGGCATGAAAGCCGTCAATATGGTCATGGAAGACTCTTTAGGTCGAGTTCAAAGCCTTTATCAAGTTCAAGCTCCTTACACCATAGTTTACTTTTGGGACCCAGGGTGTAGCCATTGTCAGAAAGAAACGCCCAAGGTTTACGAGGTCTATGAAAAGTATAAAGCAAAAGGTCTTCGCTCTTATGTGGTTTGTACGGAACGAGAAAAGGAACCTTGGCTCAAGTATGTTCGGGAGAAAAAACTCAATTGGCTTAATGTAATCGATGTTTACCCTCGTAATAACTTCAGAGTTGATTATGATGTGATGACAACACCTCAGCTTTTCCTTCTTGATGAAAACAAGCAAATCATTGCGAAAAAAATTGATGCTGAAACGTTAGAAAAAATACTAGAAAACGAGTTCAGTAAGAAAGCAAAAGCAAATCCAAACGCTAAGGCAAAGAGAAAATGAAAATTCGGTAATCGAACTTGTTTGATGAATAGCATAGTATTTAGACAATCATATCTAATTTAGATTCATTATAAAATGCCTATCTGACAGCATTATGACAAAACAGGCGACATATACCCTGAATTTTGTGACACAATATGGGGACAAGCCTACACATTCAAGTTCTGGCCTTTACACACAAAAATGTATTCCTGAATGACCTCGGAAAACTTGTACTAAACAAGGATGAAGTCAATGATAGATTACAAAAGTTACGATCTGAGCAAGATTTAGGCATCAAAGAGATTTTTTACGTCTCAACTTGTAACCGAGTAGAGTTCGTGTTTGCAGCCGAGGTTCTTTTCGAAAAAGTAGAAATCAGTCAAATGCTTGCTGCTTTTTTCTCCGGATTCAGCGACATGCAAATCAAGAGTCTTTTGGAATTTGCTAATTTTTACCAAGGTGATGAGGCAGTAGAACATCTACTTATGGTGGCATCAAGCCTCGATTCTATGGTAGTCGGAGAGCGTGAAATCAGTCGCCAACTACGCCAAGCTTATGAAGAAAGTGCTGAAGCCGGCCATACAGGCGATCACCTTCGTATCTTGATGAAGCAAACTGTGAAGACTTCTAAGGAGGTCTTTACCCACACCAGAATTGCAGAAAAACCGGTCTCTGTTGCTAGTCTAGCAGTTAGAAAACTATTGGATTTAGAAGTAAATAAAGAAGAAAGGGTAATTCTGGTTGGCGCAGGGGAAACCAATACCCTTATTGCTAAATATCTTGTTAAGGCAGGTTTTACCCGCTTTACGGTTTTCAATAGAACCTACGAAAAAGCACTTTCCTTGGCTGATGAATTGAACGGAGATGCCCTCCCATTTGAAAGCCTTCAGAAAGAATGTTCCCTCAATTTCGGTGTCTTAATCTCCTGCACAGGCTCAACGGAACCCGTTGTAACTGCAAACGCATGGCGCGCTCTCACTAACGGTCAGCCTGAAAAACAGCGTTTTATTGTCGATTTAGCTATCCCAAACGACATTGACGAGTCTGTAAGTGCGCTTCAAAATGTTCGTTGTTTTTCTATCTCAGACTTGAAATCTGAAGTTGAAGCGAACATGAAATTCAGAGAAAAAGAGATGCAAGAAGCGTTGAAAGTGGTAAAAAGAGGGCTGATGGAATACCAGGAAATGAATAGAATCAGGCAAGTAGAAAGAGCTTTGAAAGATTTTCCTGACCGCGTTAAGGCCATTAAACAAAAAACGGTTCAAGATGTCTTCTCCAAAGAATTAGCCTCTTTAGACCAAGATACTAGGTTGCTGATCGACAAAATGCTTTCTTATATGGAGAAAAAGTGCATCAGTGTGCCGATTGTAATTGCTAAGGATATTCTTCTGAAAGAAGAAGTTGAAGGATGAGAGCTATCGTTATTGGAACCAGAGGTAGCGATCTCGCCCTTTGGCAAGCTCATCATGTACAGGCCGAATTGGCAGCAATTGGGATTCAGGCCTCTATTAAAATTATTGTTACCAAAGGTGATATTACCCATCACCTAAGCTTTGATAAAATTGAGGGTAAGGGATTCTTTACGAAAGAGTTAGAAGAAGAACTCCTGCAAGGAAGTATAGATTTAGCGGTTCATTCCTACAAAGATTTACCTACTCAATCGCCGGATGGTTTAACCATTGCTGCGTTTTCAGCACGCGAACAACCTACCGACGCATTATTGGTTAAGCCTGACGCTCTTCAGCCTGGTTCGGTGCTTCATCTTCAACTAGGTGCTTGGGTTGGAACTTCTTCGGCTAGAAGAAAGATGCAGATTAAGGCATTAAGACCTGACCTCAATATCAAAGACCTGAGAGGAAATGTGCCTACTCGCGTTAATAAGTTGAAACAAGGCCAATACGATGCCATTGTATTAGCATCGGCAGGTCTAATCAGGTTAAATCTGGACCTTTCAGGTTTAGAGGTCTTTCACTTACCTCCTGCCCTCTTTGTACCTGCAGCTTCACAAGGGGTATTAGCGCTCCAAACCAGAAGTGAAGATGTTGATTTAATTGACGGACTGCAGAAGCTCCAGGATCAATTCACCAAACAAGC
Organism: Bacteroidota bacterium; assembly: GCA_027484125.1. Taxonomy (GTDB): domain Bacteria; phylum Bacteroidota; class Bacteroidia; order UBA7662; family JAIXUI01; genus JAIXUI01. The sequence goes on from JAIXUI010000013.1 coordinate 7,172, forward strand.
AACAGAAGCAGAAAGAAGCCTGCTTCATTATTTCGGTGGTGGCTGTCACATGCCATTGGCCATATATGCTCAGAAAAACGAAGGCAACTCCTTAAGCTTGAGAATTTCTCAGGCCAACCATCCGGACGAATTCCCCAAACGGCTTTTTTGGCCTGAAACCAAGATTGAAAACCTAGATGTAAAAAAACTGCCATCGTTAATCCAAGCATGGAATCCTCAACCTTTCTTTATTTCAAGAAAACCGGAACAGGCGCCATACTTCATGCGTCATGCAACTCAGTTTAATCTTCATTCAAGTTTTACTTCACTTTCAGAAACTCAACCTATTGATTTTGAGGTTTCTTCATTCAATTTCGATGTGGTAATTTTCAACTCTGAAAAGGCTGTTGAGTATTTCTTTCAAAACCAATTGCCAGAAAATTATCGCCAACATCTCCTGGTAGCTGCAGGCTCCTCCACCAAACAAGCATTAGCTAAGTTCGGACTCACTGCCGCTTATGTTTGTAGCAAAAGTGATTTCACTCAAATCTCAACCACCCTTCAAGCCTTGGTTGAGGGCAAAAAATGTTTGGTGCCTTGTTCCGAACAATCAGCTGGAACCATCACCAAACAAATTGAGCCATTTGCGCATTTAACTGTAGTTCATACCTACCAAACCATAGCCACTCCACATGTTATCCCTGACTTTGGCTGGTATGTTTTCACCTCCCCTTCCCAAGTAGTTTCATTTTCTCAACTCAATAAGTTCAATCCAGATGCCCACTACTTTTGTTTAGGTCCTACTACTGAGGCAACACTCAGATCGTTTGGCCTAAAAAATTGTTACGTAAGTAGTGAGCCAACTGAATTGTCTTTGTTAGAGTTACTCAATACCACTCAATTACATGATTTCGAGAGAACAGTCTAATACCTTGTACCAGGAATCTCTGGGTTACTTTCCCGGAGGAGTGAATTCACCGGTTAGAGCATTCAAATCAGTAGGTGGCACACCGCTTTTTATTGAAAAAGGCGACGGTCCATACCTCTGGGATGCAGATGGAAACTGCTTTCTTGATTTTTGTTGCTCTTGGGGACCTTTAATTTTAGGACATAATCACCCGGAAATACGCGAAAGAGTAATAGAAGCCATCCACGATGGAACTAGCTTTGGAGCTCCCACTCGTAAAGAGAATGAACTTGCCAAACTGATTATTGAGCATAATCCTTTTGTTGAGAAAATCAGATTTGTTAGCTCTGGAACAGAAGCCGTGATGAGTGCTGTTCGTGTTGCACGTGGTTTTACAGGCAGAAATAAAATTCTAAAGTTTGAAGGCTGTTATCACGGGCATGTTGACTATCTGCTGGTTAAAGCCGGTTCCGGATTGGTCACTTTTGGAGAGAGTTCCTCTGCCGGCGTTCCGGAATCTTTTGCATCTGAAACCATAGTAGTTGGACTAAATGACGAACAGGCTGTAAGAGAAGCATTCGAACAATATGGCCATGAACTTGCCGCTGTTCTCATCGAACCAATTCCGGCCAATAATGGTCTGCTTTTGCAAGACCGCGACTTCTTGGTTTTTCTTCGTGAGATTACCCGTCAATACGAAACTCTGTTAATTTTTGACGAAGTCATCAGTGGATTTAGGGTCAATTTTAATGGTGCTGCCGGATACTACAACATCGCTCCAGATATGGTTTGTTACGGTAAAATCATCGGCGGTGGCTTGCCTGTTGGTTGTTATGGCGCATCTAAAGCCATCATGTCGAAAGTCTCTCCTGACGGCCCTGTCTATCAAGCAGGAACGCTATCTGGAAATCCGGTAGCCATGTCAGCAGGTATTGGTCAATTGACAGAATTGCTAAAACCTGGTTTTTACGAAGAATTGGAAGCCAAAACCCACCGTTTTGTGCAACGATTACAGGCTTATATTGATACTTATTCTCTCCCCATGAATGTGTATCACATCGGATCGATTTTCTGGCTTAATTTTTCCAACCGACCTGTCGTGAGAACTGCCGCAGAAATTGATCCGGAAAGCATGCGAATTTTCCGAAAAGCCTATGCAGAAATGCTTGATAGGGGCATCTATTTTGGGCCTTCCGGTTATGAAGTTGGGTTCATTTCTGCTGTTCACACCGAGGAAATGCTCAACGAGGCTGCCGTTAAAATCGGAGAATCGCTTCGAATTGGTCATTTGGAATGAAACAAGCCCGCTGGTTGTACACCTTGATTGCAGTATATGTTATCGCTGCATTCTCCTGGTGGACATTCCTACTGGTTAGGTACAACAACCTGATCCACAATTTAGAACAAGGTAATCTCCGACACCACGCAGAACTTGCGCAGCAGGAACTCGTTTACTTGGCGCTTTTAGGCAGTTTTCAAAGTGAGAAGGCCTTGCCTTTTAAAGCAGGAAAAGTGGTCTTAAGAGCCGATACTGCCTTGGTCAGGCACCATTTAACCAAGGCTTACCCGGATTTGGTGCTTCATATTAAAGCAGAACCTGAATTTGAAAAAGCTTTCAACTTTAGTAAGAATCCGGTAGAGTTGAATCGACTTGAAAAAGAAAGACAGAAAAGGCAATGGATGTTCATCAGCGAAGCCACCGTTTTCGCTTTTTTACTTAGCTGGGGTTTTGTGGTAATTTTTCGTTCTTATCGCCAGAAAGTTGCTCTGGGAAGACAGCAAAACAACTTTCTGATGTCGGTGACTCATGAGCTGAAAACACCACTAGCTTCTGCGCAGTTGATGCTTCAAACGCTTCAACACAGACAATTAGATGAAATCAAACAAAAGTCTTTGTTAGGAAACGCGCTAAAAGATTTGGGCCGGTTGAATAACTTGATGGAAAAAATCCTTTTAGCTTCCAAACTGGACGGAGCTAATGCTCAAAAGCACTTTCAAGAAGTTCATCTTTCTTCGATGTGTGAGGAGGTTTTCAATAGGTTCGTCAACCTACATCCTAATGGGTTTGTATTCAACCTTCATTTATCTGAAAACGTTTATCTGCATGGTGATTCATTCATGTTAGAATCTCTTGTATCCAATCTTCTTGAAAACGCTGCCAAATACTCTCCTGATGGTGGACTTATTAGTCTTACATTAAACCAAACTACTGATGTGATACTGCTTAGTGTAGCAGACCAAGGCGTTGGGATCCCTGAAACAGAGAGAAACAGGATATTTGAAAAGTTTTATCGGGTTGGAAGTGAAGAAACACGCACAACTAAAGGAACTGGTTTGGGGTTATTTATCGTTTCTGATGTGGTAAAACAACACAAAGCGAAGATTAAAGTGTTAGATAATGAGCCTAAGGGCACAATTTTCGAAATTCAATTTCCTATATGAGCGCCATTTACAGAATTCTCCTTGTAGAAGATGAAGAACACCTTGCAGAAGTAATCCGGCTTAATCTTGAGCTTGAAGGTTACAAGGTGATTTATGCTCGTGATGGCGTTGAAGCGCTTAAAATGTTCAAGGAGGAGCGTTTCAATCTTATTTTGCTCGATATTATGATACCTAGATTGACCGGCATAGATGTATGTGAGCGTATAAGACTCGAAAATGAGGACATTCCAATTTTGTTTTTATCAGCAAAAAATACTGGCGAAGATCGCGTTCGTGGATTAAGAGCAGGCGCACATGATTACCTCACTAAGCCTTTTAATCTGGAAGAGCTTCTTCTTAAAGTAAGCATTCTCATTAAGATGGGCTTGAAAACAACAGGCGAAATTTCGAGTTTCAACAACTACCAACTTGGAGATCAGTTCATCGATTTCGATACCTACACCATCACCAATCAAGAGGGTCAAATTCAGCTTACTAAAAAGGAAGCTTTGTTGTTAAAACTTCTTATTGAGAAAAAGAACCAAGTGGTTTCTAGGGAAGAAATTCTCGAAAAAGTCTGGGGATATGATGTCTTTCCGTCCACCAGAACCATCGATAATTTCATTCTCGCATTCCGAAAATATTTCAAAGAAAATCCAAGAGACCCACGTTACTTTCATTCAGTTCGTGGAGTTGGCTACAAGTTTACCGATGGATAAACCACTAAAAACAGGCATAATGCTGGTGAATTTAGGGACACCTGATTCACCTTCTACTTCAGATGTAAGGAAATACTTACTTGAATTTCTTTTAGATAAACGTGTTATCGACATTCCTTGGCTGGGACGTCAACTGTTAGTTCGTGGCATTATCGGTCCTTTCCGAGCTCCCAAATCTGCAAAGACCTATAAAGCCATTTGGCGTCCGGAAGGCTCTCCCCTCTTGCATTACAGCCGTGAGCTTTCTCGTCTATTGCAAGAAAGGCTAGGCGACGACTATCTTGTTTCATTAGCCATGCGATATGGAAATCCTTCCATTGAGTCGTCATGGACAGCACTGAGACAATATCCGCTTAAGCGTTTAATCGTGGTCCCCTTGTTTCCTCAATATGCTTCAGCTACTACCGGCTCTGTTATGGAAAAAGTAATGGAAGTGGTGGGAAAAGATCTCTCGCTTCCAGAAATTTTATTCATCAGAGACTATCACGACTTAGATAGCATGCTGGAAGTTTATGCTAAAAATGCTAGAAATCTGAATCCGGAACATTATGATCATGTGTTGTTCTCTTTCCATGGACTTCCTGTTCGTCAGCTTATTAAATCTGATTTAAATCAGCATTGCCAGCAAAAGCCCAACTGTTGCGAAAATTTTGGACCACACAACCAACATTGTTATGGTGCGCAATGCACGCGAACTGCACATCTTATAGCTGAAAAACTCCACTTAACGAACGATCAATACAGCATTTGTTACCAATCCAGATTAGGGAAAACTCCTTGGATACAGCCATACACTTCCGATGTCATTGAGCATTTAGCGAAAAAAGGAGCAAAAAGGATTTTAGTACTCTGTCCTGCTTTCGTTTCAGATTGTTTGGAAACCATCTTTGAAATCGGCGAAGAATACCAAGAAGAGTTTCAGCACCTTGGAGGTGAGCAGGTTACGTTGGTGCCAAGTTTGAATGACGACCCCGATTGGGTTAATGCGCTTGCAGAACTCGTGATTAATCGAAACAAATCTTAATTTTAAGAATGCGTTTATTAATGCTCTTATATCTCGCCTTTATAGTCTTTGCTTGTGGGAGCAACCGGCAAGGCGACATAGAAGAGTTACAGCCAGTTTCTGTAGATGATTTGAATGAGTTTCCTTCTCACATTCAAGGCTTTTATCAAAGTGTGGACGATGGAACCCTCATGCGAATCACCAACAAAGTGATTAGGATTGAGAAGCATATTGTTTACGTTTTAACTTCTCGAGATTTGTTGAATCAAAGAAGGTTGCAGCTTAAAGGAGATACGCTATTGGATAAGGAAGCGAAATCTCAGAAAATAGTGCGCAGATTGGGCGATTCCATCTTAGTGGATGATACTTATTTTGATACGTTATTCAAAATCTCGGAGTTCAATGTGCTCAGGCAAGACAAAGGTTACTTGTTTCTCAATTACCAAGTGGACGTTGCTGATTACCGCGTCAAGCTGCTTTATACTGACAATAGCGGTTTTTTATGCTTTTCCAAGCCCCAGACGATGTCTTCCATTGAAACACTAGAAGAAGTAGCAGCCCAAGAGCCACGCTACGATAGTTTAGGTGTCCTTCAATCAGACAACTTTTCTTTCGGTTTAAGTCAAATAGATACTGCTCAAGTTATCAATCGTAAAATATTCAAAGAGAAGCTGAGATTTGTTCGTATAAAACCTTAGTTTACTTGGGCTTGTTATTAATCCATAAAACTAATTGTTCAAGCGCTTTAGCTCGATGACTAACCCTATTTTTCATGTCAGCCGGCATCTCCGCGAAAGTTTGTTCGAATCCTAGGGGCTGAAAAACGGGGTCATAGCCAAATCCATCACTTCCTGAAAGTTCTTTGGTAATCAATCCTTTTACAATTCCTTCGAATTGAGCCATCATTTCCTTATTTCTTGCCAATACCAAAACGGTTCTAAATTGAGCAAGCCTGTTTTCACTACCATCAAGTCGCTTTAAAAGCAGGTCAATGTTTCTTGTAGAGTCGGCGGGTTCACCGGCAAATCGAGCTGAGTAAACGCCTGGAGCGCCTTGGAGTGCTTCAACTTCCAAACCACTATCGTCAGCTAGCACCCAACTGTCAGTCTGTTTGGCGATGGTCAATGCCTTAATTCTGGCATTTTCCTCCAATGTAGAACCAGTTTCTTCTATCTCTTGATAGTAATTTAAATCATTTAATGACAATACATTAACTCCTAATGGACTAAGTATAGCTTTAATCTCATTAGCTTTATGTTCATTATGAGTTGCGAGAATCAGGTTCATTTTTTATTCAGAAAATGGGTTTTCATAAGTTTCCAAAGCATCTTCTTAGCTTCTACATCCTTATCGAGGGATGCAGTATCCCACGACCTCAAATAGGTTACACCTTCATGAAAAAGTGGAGCTTCCGGTTTTAGTTTGGGAAAATGGCCTGAAGGAGCCAAAACAAGTACTTTGCGAATTTCCGGTTGGTCTTTGCACAATTGTACCGGATGAATATCGTGATCGGCCCAAAAAAGGCATAATTCACGACTAAGTCCGATAGCCTCAAGCATTTTATCTACAACGGCCGGAATCTGCCCATTCACTTTACCAAGCCAAACGGCAACAGTTGGTTGAGGTTTTTCACTTTTAACTAGAAAAGCAGGTTTGGGAACTGGAGTTGTAGTTTTTTCAACAACCGATTGGGTTAGAACATCCACTGGAGAAACCTTGGGCTCTTCCATTTTAGCTAGCTGCTCAGCGGAGGCCACTGGATTGACTGATAAGGCAGATCTGCGATCTGCATACACAGTTACATCACCCAAGAATTCCATCAGGAAAGTGCTGTTTCGGGCAAGTTTGGAAAATTCTTCGTTATTTTGGTTCAACACTCAAAAATAGGTTTTCTGATGCAAATTCAAATTCAACGCACAAGCAAGTCTCGAATCTCAGAAGTTGATTTTAACAATATTCCGTTTGGTAAGGTCTTCTCGGATCATATGTTTATCGTTGATTTTGATGGCAAAGACTGGGTAGATCCCCGAATTGAGCCCTACAGTAATCTTTCTGTTAGCCCAGCCATTTCTGCCTTGCACTATGGACAATCTATTTTTGAAGGATTGAAGGCCTACCGCTTCGACAACGGAGAAGCTCGAATCTTCCGTCCCGACGCCAACTGGCTCAGAATGAACAAGTCAGCAGAGCGTTTATGTATGCCACAGATGGACCAAAACATGTTTGTGGAAGGTATCCGACGACTGGTAGAAATTGATCAAAATTGGATTCCTGAAAAAGGTGGTTACTCCCTATACATCAGGCCGTTTATGTTCGCTACCGACGAATATGTAGGGATCAGACCTTCCGAAACTTACCGTTTTGTGATTTTTACCTGTCCTGTTGGCTCCTATTACAGCGGCATGGTGAATGTTAAAGTATCCGATCACTACGTAAGAGCTTTTCCAAGAGGTACTGGCTATGCTAAAGTAGCTGGAAATTATGCTGCTGGCATGATGCCGCTCAAACATGCCAGAGAAGAGGGTTTTGATCAGCTCCTTTGGTTAGACGGAAAAGAAATGAAGTACGTTGAAGAGTCGGGTACCATGAATCTGTTTTTTGTAATTGACGATACCCTGATTACCCCAGTGGCAGACGGAACAATTTTAGAAGGCATCACCAGAGATTCTGTCTTAAAGTTGGCTCAAGATCTTGAGATTAAAACACAGGTTAGAAAAATTGCCATAGAAGAAGTCTTTGAGGCTTACAACTATGGCAAATTGAAAGACGCTTTCGGCACTGGAACAGCTGCAACGATTGCACAATTGAACTCTATCACCTACAAAGGGTACAAAATGCAATTGCCACCGGCAGAAGAACGCCCCATTAGCAATTTATTGGGTCAAACGCTGGATGACATTCGCCATGGAAGAACTGAGGATCGATACAATTGGATGTTAAAAGTCTAAAAATCAGCAAGTTTAACCGATTCTCTTACAGCATATTGTCCTTTCTCGTTGCGCTTAATCACAATCGCCTCGTTGATTGGATCATGCTCTAAAATTAAAACCCATTCGTTTTCGACCGCAAGGTTGAGGATTCGGTCTTTTTCTTCCAGCGTAAGCAACGGCCGGGTGTCGTAACCCATCACATAGGCCAAGGGTAAGTGTCCGGCCGAAGGCAATAAATCAGCCATATAGAGGAAGGTATGATTGCCTTTCCTGAATAATGGCAGCGTCATTCCATCTGTATGTCCATTGACATAAAGCAGTTTAATGGAGTCATCCCATTGCTCCGGCGAGTCCATCAGTTTTAACTGTCCACTTTCCTGAATGGGAAGGATGTTTTCTTTCAGAAAAGAGGCCTTTTCTCTGGCATTGGGTTCAGTAGCCCACTTCCATTGTGCTTCATTTACCCAGTAATTCGCGTTCTTGAATTTTGTTTCAAAGCCACCATCTGCCTTTTTGGTTATTCCACCTCCACAATGATCAAAATGCAGGTGTGTATGCAACATATCGGTGACTTCATCAGGATGGCAGCCAGTTTTGATCAAAGAATCAGTTAGATTGGCTTCTCCATGTAAATAGTAATGCTTAAAGAATTTTTCGTCTTGCTTATCTCCTATCCCATTATCTATCAGTACCCTTTTGTTTCCGTATTCCAGAAGCAAACAGCGCATAGACCAAGTACATAAGTTGTTTTCATCAGCCGGATTCGATTTTTGCCAGATAACTTTCGGCACAACTCCGAACATCGCTCCTCCATCGAGCTTAAAATAGCCTGTTTCAATCGGGGTAATTTTCATGCTTTAAATTAAAATAATCGCACGGCAACTTCTATTTTTCAGCAAAATTGAAGCTTGAAAATTCACCTTATTGCAATTGGCGGTGCAGTGATGCACAACGTAGCGCTTGATTTAAAGGCAGCTGGTCATGAAATCACAGGTTCAGACGATGCGATATTCGAACCTTCTCGAACACGATTGGAGCACGCTGGAATCTTGCCTGAGCAAATGGGCTGGCATGAATCCAACATTCATCCAGGTCTCGACTTGGTTATCTTAGGTATGCACGCTAGAGCAGATAATCCAGAGTTGATTAGAGCACAGCAATTAGGCTTACCCATCCAATCCTTTCCTGAATACATAGCCGATGCTTCTAAAGACAAAAAGCGTTTAGTCATTGCCGGAAGTCATGGCAAAACTTCTACAACCGCCATGGTTATGCATGTTTTCAATCAGCTTGGTATATCTTCTGATTACTTGGTTGGCTCACAGCTGCAGGGGTTTGATACCATGGTAAAAGTTTCAGACGCACCCATTATGGTAATTGAGGGAGATGAATACCTTTCGTCTCCCATGGATTTGCGTTCGAAATTTCTTCACTATCGGCCACATGTGGCTATAATTACCGGAATAGCTTGGGACCATATCAATGTATTTCCTACTTGGGAATCCTACATAGAAACCTTTCGAAAGTTTATCGCAAGCATAATGCCCGGTGGTACTTTAATTTATTACTCAGGAGATGCAGTTTTAGTTGAACTAGTTAAAGAGGCAGCCGGAAAGCTTAAGCTTATACCCTACCAACTTCCTCCTCATCGCGTGGAGCATGGTATCACCAAATTATGTCCAGAGGGAAGTGAAGAAATAGCACTTCAGATTTTCGGACCGCATAATTTGGAGAATCTGGAAGCGGCCTTAAAGATGGCGAATGAAGTAGGGGTTAGTGATGAGCAATATTACCAGGCAATTAAGGATTTTTCAGGTGCTGCAAGAAGGCTTGAAACGATTTTCAATCATCCAGATTTACGAGTAATTAAGGATTTTGCACACGCGCCCTCAAAGGTTAAAGCAAGCATGAATGCTGTTCGCACGCAGTTTCCAAACCATCAAATCATGGCATGTTTTGAGCCGCACACCTTTAGTTCTTTAAGCCCGGAATTCATGAAAAATTATGCTGGTAGCCTTAACGAAGCAGATACTGCTGTTGTTTTTATGGATAAGCAGGCTTTTGAGTTAAAACAAAAAGAAATGCCGGAAGAGCAATTAGTACAAGAAGCATTTAATTGTCCGGGGTTGGAAATTGTTAGAAATCCAAACGAATTATTGAAGTTGATTCAAGCAAAAATCAAGAAACCAGCTGTAATCTTAATGATGAGCTCAGGAAGTTGGGGGGGGATGGATTTGAATACAATAGGTGAATCCCTTAGCTAAGTATTCTGGAAAGGTGATGAGCTTGGAGTGGTTTGGTCAACAAATCAACCACCAAAGGGTGTCTTCTTACTGCTTCTAAGTCTCTTTGGTCGATTGTTGAACTCAGAAAGTAGATGTCTTTTCGAATACTAGTTTGTAAGTAAAGATAATCTGCTACATCAAGGCCTGTTTCACCAACCAACTTTAGGTCGATTAGGAAAACTTGCCTTAATTGCTCTTCAAACTGAGAAAGTTGAACATATTCGAGGAAGTTCTTTTGGTTGGTAAAAGACTTAACCTCAATTTGATGGTTAAACCTATTCACTACCTTTTCAGAGATAAACAAATCAATGTCATTATCGTCTAGGATGATTATTCTAACTTTCATAGCTCAAAACTTATGATTGGGGATAATGACATGAAAAGTACTACCCTCATTACGATTTGACTCAACTATAATTTTGCCCTTTAACTTTTCTACTACTTCTTTAACCACATACAACCCAATACCCGCTCCTTGGCTCTGTGTATCAGCACGATAAAAGATTTTGAAGATGTGAGGTATATGTTCAGGCCCAATACCAATCCCATTATCTGACACTTTAAAATCAAGCTTTTCACTGTCAGCCACCATGCTTACCTCAATACGTTTTTCAGCATTATTCATTTTTTGATAGGTGAATGCATTGGTGAGAATGTTTCCAAGAACGAGTCTTAAGCGATGTGGGTCTGAATAAAAAAGAGTTTGATCCTCGATGTGAACCTGAAGCTTTACATCCTGATTGGAAGGATGTGCACGATGTAAGGCTAAGGCATCATCCAATAAAAAACGAAGGTCAACTTCCTCAATAACAGTATCGAGCCTTTTATTTCTGAAAAAGTCTAACAAGCTATTGAGAAATCCATCCAGTTTTTGAATGCTTTGTTCAAAATAATCCAGCAATTCAGACCTCAAATTGGGATCTGGATCCATTCTGGCTACATTGACCAAGCCCCACATGGCCATGAGAGGCGCTCTTACATCGTGAGAGATGCTGTAAACGAAACTATCTAATTCTGCCAAAGCACGGTTTAATTCTTCATTTTTACGCTTAAGCTCCATCTTGGTTTCAAAGTGTTGTGCTGCACTTTGTATGGCATGTTTTACAGAATCCTCATCCCAGGGTTTGTCGATAAAGCGAAAAACTTGACCTGAGTTGATAGCCTCAATAACGGTATGTAAATCGGAGTATCCTGTTAATAAGATTCTAACCGGGTCAGGATACTCTTCCTTTATTTTTGCAAAAAATTCTACCCCGGTCATTTCCGGCATGCGTTGGTCTGCGATTGCAATTTGAATATGCTCATCGCGAATGATTCTTATGGCTTCCTCCGGATTATCAGTAATAAAAACGGAATAAGTCTTTCTGAATGCAGCTTTGAAACTATTCAGATTTTGAATTTCATCGTCTAAGTAAAGTATCCGTATGCTCATTTTCCAAGTCGATTAACAGGAATGCGAATGGTAAAGGTGGTACCTTGATTGATAACGGAATCCACATGTATGGTTCCATGGTGTGATTCAATGATAGAATAAACGATTGACAACCCGAGCCCAGTCCCTTCTCCAACAGGTTTTGTTGTAAAAAAGGGTTCAAAAATATGAGGCAGTTTTTCAGGAGGAATACCAATACCTGTGTCTGATATCTTAATTTCAATGTAATCATTGAGCAAGTTAGACGAGACTGTAATGATTCCAGGGTCTATTCTTTTAAGATTCTTATTAGTAGCATATACAGCATTGTTAAGTAAATTCATGAAAACTTGATTGAGCTTTCCCGGGAAACACTCTATATCAGGTAGGCTATTTAAATTTTTAACTAATTGAATTCGCCCCTTAAAAGATGAATTCAAGAGTATGATGGTTGATTCTATCCCTTCGTTAAGATTTGCCAATTTGCTTTCAGCTTCATCAAGTCGAGAGAAATTCTTCAATCCTTTTACGATTTCTACAGTTCTGACAGCACCTTCCTCCATTCCTGATAGCAATATTCCAAGTTCTTCCTTAAGATATTGATAATCAAGATCAGCAGTAAGTTTTTGAGCTGCTTTAATCTGATTTGGGCAGTCGGGATGGTCGAATTGGATAGACAACAAGGCATCAATCATTTCATACAAATCATGAATATCCCGCTTGAGAGGATTGATATTGGAAGATACAAAGTTTATAGGGTTATTGATTTCATGCGCAATACCTGCGGTTAGTTGTCCGAGTGATGCCATCTTCTCAGCATTTACCAACTGCGTTTGTGTTTGTTTTAAGTCTGTTAAGGTGGTTTGAAGGTTTTCATTACTTTCTTTAAGTTCAAAAGTTTGCTTCATAACTTCTGCCTCAAGAAATGCATTCCTCTCACTGATGATTTTCTCATTTTCCCTTTTCAAAATGTTTATTCGATCAGCAAGTGCAAACGAAAGTAAGATAACCTCCAATGCTGCTCCAATTTCTATAGAACGATGGGTTAAATTGGTGTATGGAACTATTGAAAAGTCTTTAAGTACATATATGAAAATTCCTACTATTAAAGCAGACCAAGCAATCAGGAAGAAATAAGCAGAAGGCTGCTTTTTTCGGACTGCGATGATTCCGGAAAACAGCATGTAAAGTGAAACAAAACCAGCAGTACCTTGAAGTAATTGATAAACAAAAGGACGATACCCCAGAATAACCAGAATAATAGAAAGGCTGTAAATGGTATAGAATAGATAACTGATTTTATGCCAATTGGGTGCATGATCTTTAGTATGAAGAAATCTGCTGGCAAAATATAGTCCTGCAATGTTGACCAATGCAGTGAAATAATAGAAACTATCAAGTGCAAAGGTTGGCGAATTAGGCCACAGTATAGAAAGGGCATAACCTTCAATGATTGATTGGATAAGGCCAACAATCAAAATATAAATCACATAAACCAAGTATATATAATCTTTTACGGTAAAGAAGATAAATAAGTTATAGAATAACATGGCAAGGATAATTCCAGCAAATACGCCAAAAGCAAGTGCTTTTTTTCGCATGGTTATCGGTAAATTGCTTACCGTACTCAATGTCATTGGAATTTGTAATCTCATTTCTGATTCAATACGAATCAACAATTGGCTATGATCGCTTTTTAGGTGCCTAGGAATTTGATACATCGGCATATGGTTATACAATCGCCTGTTTATCAGGGGAACTTGAGTTCCACTTAAAGCAGAGTCTACTACTTTACCCTTACTTACAAGGTAAAAGCGCACATCGCGAAAAAGCGGATTTTCAAGTTTAAGAATCAGTTCTTGCTGTAGTTGTGCTTCGTCAGGCCAACTGAGTAAAAGCCAAATAGGGCTATTCTCTGGCTCCAAGTTGGGAACATCTGCTTGATTAGGCTTAAACAAGTGTGGTTGCTGAATGAGTTCTGCAGCACTCAAAGAGGAGAAGCAAAACTTGGTATGCAATCCAATATAGCTCCCATCAGTTGGCACCGAGGAATTCGCATATAGGGTGTTAGGCAGAAAGCTAACGAAGAGTAAGATTCTTAAAATCCAGTTCAAAATGCAGTTCGATGGTTTTTTTTCTAAAAACTTCCAATCTGGTGAGATTGGGTTGTGATCTAAGTTCCAATATTTTGCTACGCTCTTCTTCATTGGCTAAGCTCAAGTTATCGACATCTTTTAAAATCATCGCAGTAGCAACAAGGTCGAGTTTAGGATAATAGAAGGTGCCCTTGTTTCCGACATTGTAAGCCACTTCATAACCAACAAACTTGGCCATATCAACAGTATAAGGAGCACAAAGTGCAAATAGATGGTGAATGCCTAAAAAGGTAGAGCATGCAACGGCTGCCCGGGTTAAAAAAACAGCGCCAATGCCTAGTCCTGCTACTTCTCTGGAATTCCAAAGTCCACAAATTTCTCCAGCGCCATTTGCTGCATAATGACCAATCCACTGTTTTACTGTTGGATCCATGTAATCTGTAGCCGATTCAACAGGTAATGGTTCATGTGCTCCGGCTTTATGAACCCTCGCGCCCCCAAGTATCCTCTTATCTTCTAAACTTTCTACTACAATCACATATACATCCGGATTTTCAATCCAAGTAGCTTTACTCGAAGTAACCTCTTTCACGTTAATGCTTTCAAGTACCTTTCGATGCCCAAATAGAAATTTATCACATACCTCCGGGTCGTCGATGGCTCGAAATCCTCTGATGGTTATCATCCTGAAAGGTGGTTAAAGTAAACTTCGTCTAGTGAACGTCTTAACGACCTAACTGGTTGAGTTGGCAAAGTGAAAAATCGAAAAAGAAACAATGGTTTTTCTTCTGCCTCAAGATTCCAAATTTGCTTAAAGTTTTTTTCAGATTCAGTCAATAACTTACGTTGCCACGGTTTTAATCCATCTTCCTGATGGCGATTTCTTAAATAAAGAAAAGTGATGGGTGATACTGGTTGAAAGCTGATTCCTAAGCCATTTAATCTGAGCCATATCTTTTGGGAGATGGCTCCACCCTGTAAGTATGCATAATGATCCTCGTTTTTAGACGTTAATAGCCCTAATCCGGGCGATTCTCTAACCAATTTCGCGGTAAGCTCACCAAGACCTAATCCCAGTTGTTGCTCTTCGAGAAAGTCGAATGCCGAACGGTCTTTAGCTAGGCTTAATACTGCCAGATCGGAGGGTTTCAAGTAACAAGTTGCCAAGTCGATCCCATCTCTTTTTTGCCAATTCTCTTGTTCTGTCCATCGCATCTCTGCCAAAAAATCTGCGTGGGCGTGTGGATTTAACAACCGAAGACGGTCTGCGAGGCCAACTTCATTCGACGTTTCTCGAATTACTTCATCTTCAATGCTATAATGCAAGTTGAAGCCAGGTTGCTCGATCCATTGAGCCAATTGTGAAAATACTTGATCTACTTGATCGGGTAATGCTCCTTGAGCCCTTCGATCCGTACATCGAACTTCAATGGCTTGGTAAAAAGCATCAAGCTGTTCCGATATTCTTTCATTTCCTGTTGAAAGCACGGATATCCTTGCTATACAACTTGGAAAATGCGTATCGGGGAAGGATACC
>JAIXUI010000004.1 GCA_027484125.1 Bacteroidota bacterium
AATACAAGAGATAAAACGCTCCGCTAAAGGATATAGAAATATGAAAAACTTTATCGCTATGATCTACTTCCATTTAGGTAAACTTCCAATCCCTACCCACAATTAAAGGCGAAGAACCATGTTTTTCAAGACAAATATGATTGACCTTACAGATTGCAAACTCTGACAAGAGAGAAAAAACACCCGATAACATTCATCCGAGTAGCCTCTAGCCCCACTAACCCAAAGCCCCAGAACAAGCATTCTTGCCAGGGGCTTTGCATCGCGAAGGGTTGAAAGGGGAATGATCTAGCAGGTGAGCCGCTTTGATAAGCTGTTATGGGGAATTCAAAAATTAATCCTCCCAAATATTCTACTAAGCAAGGGATTTAATACCTTGACTTCAACAAAAACTGACAGGAAAAGACGATTTATCTCTATGGCAATTCCCAAGGACAAAGACGAATTAGTGAAAGCAATCGTTGACAATTACGAAAAGTTGACTATCGAACTTTCAACAGTTCCTATTGAATTTACAACAAATAAAGCATTAGAGGGACACTCAAAAAACACCTTAATGAGTATCAACAACCTTGTAGCTTATCTAATCGGTTGGGGACAATTGGTTCTGAAGTGGCATGATAAAAAAAGCAAAGGGCTCCACATTGACTTTCCAGAAACGGGTTACCAATGGAATGAGCTCGGACTACTTGCCCAAAAATTCTACAAGGACTACGAAGCAGAGGACTTTCAAATGCTTGTTGAAATCCTTGACAAGACAACAAAAGACATCCTTGAACTAGTAGAGGGCAAAACAAATAAAGAACTTTATGAAACGGCTTGGTATGACAAGTGGACTCTGGGAAAAATGATACAACTCAATACTTCTTCGCCCTTTAAAAATGCGAAGGATCGAATAAGAAAATGGAAGAAAATAAAGCAACTCCCATGAATAAAGAATTAGCTTACCGACTTAAAGAAGTTTTACTTGAAGGAAAATGGATTGCTAATACCAATTTTAAGGAACAGATTACGAGTGTAAGCTGGGAACAAGCCATTGAAAAGATAGAAAATTTAAACACCATTGCATTATTAACATTTCACGTTAATTATTATTTAAAAGGATTGTTAAACGTGTTTGAAGGTGGAAATCTAGAAATTAAGGACCAGTTTAGTTTTGATATGCCTGAAATTACTTCTGAAGCAGATTGGCTTAAGCTGGTAAATGAGTTTGTATGCAATGCAGAGCAATTTATTAGTCATGTTGAAAATATGGACAAGAACATATTAACACAACCATTTGTAAAAACAGAATACGGAAGTTATCTACGCAACATTGAGGCCCAAATTGAACATAGTTATTATCACTTAGGGCAGGTTTCATTGATCAGAAAAATGATACTTCAGAAATAATTGAATGAATAATTAAAGAATAATATCACTTACAAAAGTTAGAATACCAGCTATTAACAGCCCATATCTACGGTGGAGGTAAATTATAGTTGAATCAAGGTTACTACAAGATTGATAGTCACGTTAACAGCATACGCCAACTAATGTAAGCCGCCAAACCGCTTAGCAGGGAAAATGCACCCCATTAGCATGAATGGGCTGTTTGAAACAAATGTGCAGATAACTAATGATTTGGAAATAACATCTGAGATATGCTACAGGCGAACACGTACAGGCGAACATGTACGGGCGAACCAGCGTGTTCGCCCGAACCAGCGTACAGGCGAACATGTACGGGCGAACCAACGTGTTCGCCCGTATCAGCATATAGGCGAACACGTTGGTTCGCCTCTACTATCAATACCTAACCAGCACCCGATCGGTTTGTACCGTGCCGTCTTTTGTGATAACCGTCAGCAGGTACACGCCGTTGGCAGCGGTCGTAGCTAACTCGATGCGGCTTTCGCCTTGCGGCTGTTGCCAGTTCTCAATTACTCTTCCGCTCAGGTCGGTCAGGCGTACTTCTTTCACCCTTCTGCCTTGCAGCTCGTCTATCACCAACGTTTGGTTGAAGGCGTACAGCTTGATTGGCAGGTTATTCACGATAGTTGGGGTGGTGGTCGCAAAAGGATTTACCAACAAACGGAAGCGGCCGCTCTGGTTTTGTCCGGCTGCTACTTGCGTTTGATACGCCGACTGTCGCAAATTGTGGGTCGTGGAGGTTTGAAGGTCTTCCAGCAATATTCTTACACTAGGGTCCATGTTCGTGGAATCTAAGCGGAAGACTACCGTGCCCGCAGCATTGGCATCTACGCCTAACGGAACGATGACCGGGGCCGTCAGCGTAGGCAAGCCTTGAATGGCCATCGGCTCTTGGTTCAGCAAGCTGTACACGAACAAACTGCCATCGCCTTTCAATAGTCTGCCGTCGTACATCCGGTCGAAGCCGGTGGTAGCGTCCGCTTTAAAGCCTACTACCGTGGTGGAGGCTTGGGCCGAATCGCTCTGCTGGAAGGCCTTCAGCCAGATTAAATCTACCGTTTGGTTAGCGCGGGTGTAGAACGATGTTCTTCCTGCTCTGCGCATCGCGTTCGTGAAGTTGATTGCGCCTGTCGCATTCGCTTCTACAAAAAAGCCTTGATGTACCGGAATTTCTGCCCCTATCATCAAGCCGTTGATGGCCGTATAATCGTTCACCACATTGTTCACATTCACATTCGACTTCATGAAATAGGCCGTTCCATTGATGTTCAAGTTCGCTGTTAGGAAATCGGACCAACTCAGTTGGCTAGGGTAAGGGTTACCAATGAGGTTCCAGCTGCTACCAGAAGCATTCTTGGTGACATTGAACGAAATAGCGCCATTGTTGAGCGTACCACGGAACCAACCATTGGTGGCAGCGCGGGCAATGTATCCACGACCGCTCGTCATCACCAGGTTAGAATCCCATACCTGCCAAGCTTGGGACGGCACGTCGAAGCTAAAGTGCTGAAGACCCTGAATCATGCGGCCGGTACCGTTAACCACTGGACTAGAAAACGCATTCCAAGCATTGAGCTGGGTGCTTCCTCTTTGTACCAAAGTCCAACTTCC
>JAIXUI010000054.1 GCA_027484125.1 Bacteroidota bacterium
GCTATCTGATATTATTTGTACTTCGTCTAATGCGGTTCAAATTGTGGAAAGCCTGCCTGATGATCAACCAATCATTTTTGCACCTGATAAAAACTTAGGTGCTTATATCAATAAAAAAACAGGTCGAAACATGCTCCTTTGGAATGGTGCCTGTCAGGTTCATGAAATCTTTTCTCTTGATAAAATTAAGAAACTCAGGGAATTAAATCCAGAGGCTGAATTTATCGCCCACCCAGAATGTGAAGAGGAAATTCTATCGCTGGCTTCTTTTATTGGAAGCACCACTGCACTTCTGAATTACAGTCTTAAATCTTCTGCCAATGCCTTTATTGTAGCGACTGAAACTGGTATTCTTCACCAAATGGAGAAAGCAGCACCTCATAAAAAATTTATTCCTGCGCCTCCTGACAATGGATGTGCCTGTAACGATTGTCCACATATGAAGCGAAATACCATGGAAAAAATTTATCTCGCCCTTAAATACGGTCAACCTACTATTGAGATGGATGAATCTTTGAGAGCAGCAGCTGAAAAACCAATTCGCAGGATGCTCGATCTTTCTGCGAAATTAGGTCTCTAATTTCGAGCGCTGTATTGTACAGGTATGCCACATTATTCCTCCCTGATTTTAAGTAAGCTCCCTAATGTTGGAGTAAGCATCTTTTCTAAAATGACACGCCTCGCCTTCGATAATAAGGCTGTCAATCTCGCTCAAGGTTTTCCAGACTTTCACCCTCCTGCTCAGCTGATGGATTTATTTGGAAAAGCCATGGCTGATGGTTTTAACCAGTACGCGCCTTCTGATGGTTGGATGCCTCTTCGTGAAATTATTGCAGAAAGGGTTCAAGAGGCCTATCAAGCTTACTACAATCCTTTAAATGAAATAACCATTACTTCTGGTGCTACTCAAGCTCTTTATTCAGCGTTTGCAACTTTCATTCAGGAAGGTGACGAAGTTATTTTATTTGAGCCTGCTTACGATAGTTATGCACCAGCTATTAAACTACAAGGTGGAATTCCGGTTTATGTTCCACTCAAACCTCCAAGTTTTGAGTACGATTGGGAATGGGTAAAGAGAAGCATCAATAAAAAAACCAAGATGATCGTAGTGAATTCTCCCCATAATCCTACCGGCAAAATCTTAACTGATGCAGACTTGTCTGCCTTAGACCGACTTACTCACAACAACGATATCCTCATTCTAAGCGATGAAGTTTACGAGCACATGGTTTTTGATGGAAAACAACATAAAAGTGTTGCTTCTCATCCTCAATTAAGAAACCGCGCTTTAGTCATTTCTTCTTTTGGGAAAACCTACCACACCACAGGCTGGAAAGTGGGTTATCTCTGTGCACCAGCTGAATTAACAACTGAGTTCAGAAAAGTACACCAGTTTACCGTATTTTCAGTAAATACGCCTGCTCAAGTGGCTTATTCCAACTTTATGAAAGTGGATCAAAGTGCCTTACATTTATCTGACTTTTACCAGCAAAAACGGGATTTTCTTCTCGATGGACTTCGTTCTACTCCTTTTCAAGTACTTAAGCCAGAAGGTGCTTATTTTCTTTTAGCTGATTACAGTACTATTAGTCAATTAGATGATATTTCCTTTACTGAATGGTTGTGTAAAGAGTTTGGGGTCGCCTTGGTTCCATTATCGCCTTTTTATCACATGAATCCAGACCTTAAATTGGTACGATTTTGTTTTGCAAAGAAAGAAGAGACCCTTCAAGCTGCATTAAACCGACTAAGTAAGTTGTGAGAATTCACTGGTTACAAACTGATATTATCTGGAAAGACAGATTAGCAAATCATGCGCATGTTTCGCATTTACTTGAGCAAATACAGCCCAACGAGGTTGACATGGTAGTACTCCCTGAAATGTGGAATTCTGGTTTCTGCATGGAACCTGCTGATTTAGCTGAATCTCATGAAGGTGAAACCTGGAGCTGGTGTCTAAAGCAAGCTCAAAGATTAAATGCTTTGGTACTAGGGAGCTGGGTTACGACCGATTCGGGTCTTTTCTACAATCGGTTACATGTGGCATTTCCTGACGGTCGCCATTTGCACTATAACAAGCGCCATTTGTTTGCCTATGCGGGAGAGGACCAACATTATGCATCAGGCCGCGAAATTTTGGATTTTGTTTGGAAAGGATTTACAATTAGACCATTAGTTTGTTTTGACCTACGCTTTCCCGTTTGGAGTAGAACTACTTCAACAGATCTGCTAATCTATGTGGCTAACTGGCCAGAAGCTAGAATTACAGCTTGGGACCAACTCCTTGCAGCTAGGGCCATCGAAAATCAATGTTTCGTTCTTGGTGTAAATCGAACCGGTATTGATGGTTACGGAATACCTTATGTGGGTCACTCAGCTTTGTATCAATTTGATGGAAAACAACTTCATTACTCGGAAAAAGCCAATGATCAAGTTTCGTTTGTCTTGTTAAAAGAAGAGCTTGACAAGTTTAAAACAAGATTTCCTTTTCATCTTAGTGCCGATTCCTTTACTCTCAATTCATGAAAAATCCAGAAATAGAGCATCATTTTAAAACCTTATGCATGAAGCTTTCCGATCATTTCGGGAAAGAACCTGATCTTCAGGCTATTCTCTTTTTAATTGGTGTGGATGAATTGAATCTTATCAAGACCAAATTCAATAAAGAAGAAAAGCAGGACCTAATGCATGTAGGTGTATGTAAGGTTTTGAGCTACTCAGATTATTATGAGTTGGCTGGATTAGACGAAGAAGGATGGCCACATTATAACTGCCTTAAACCTCTAAGCAACATGAACTTGCTAGAACAGGAAGATCTGATTAAAGCACATGTGGTCTTTCACTTTCAACAAATTAACTTTTTAGAAGCAGACATCTCCCTTTAACTTTAATACGCATGAAAAGAATCATTTTGCTTTTTATCGCTTTTGGAATAGCGATTTCAGCCCATTCTGCAGGTTCAACCTCTGATAAAACTAAGAAGGGAAAGAAACCTAAAGCAGAAAAATTGACCAAAGTAGAGATTGAAACCTCTTATGGTACTATGATAGCAGTGTTATACAACAGTACACCGCTGCATCGAGACAATTTCTTAAAATTGGCTAAAGACGGCTTTTACGATGGTACCTTGTTTCACCGCATTATTCGCAATTTTATGATTCAAGGTGGTGATCCCGAATCAAAAAATGCGGCTCCAGAGAAGCAATTAGGTAATGGAGGGCCTGGATACACCATTCCCGCAGAATTTGTGGATACGCTTTATCACCGAAAAGGTGCGTTAGCTGCTGCTCGTTTAGGCGATTTCGTTAATCCAAAAAAAGAATCTTCCGGAAGTCAATTTTATATTGTGCAAGGGGCCCCTGTTCCACCAGAGCAACTCACCATGATGGCAGCTCAATCTGGAAGAAAGTACACGAAAGAACAACAGCAGGTGTATGCCAAGGTTGGAGGGACTCCACACCTAGATGGTGGATACACTGTTTTTGGTCAAGTGATTTCCGGTTTTGATGTGTTAGATAAAATTGCAGCAGTAGCTACAAAACCAGGTGATCGTCCGGTTAGTGATGTAGCCATGAAAGTTAGGATTCTAAAGAAGTGATTCGGGTAGCCACTTATAATGTAAATGGGATACGTTCTGCATTAGGCAAAGGACTTATTGACTGGTTTCGAGAAACCAATCCAGATGTGCTATGTCTTCAGGAAATCAAAGCAGACGAAAGCACTTTTGATGTTAAACCATTCGAAGAACTTGGTTATCAGGTCCGCATATTTCCTGCTGAAAAGAAAGGATACAGTGGTGTTGCTATCGTAACTAGGTTACCCATCCTACATGTTGAATACGGTATCGGTAATGCTGTTTATGACCGAGAAGGCAGAGGTATTCGACTCGATTTTGATCAATTCTCTGTACTTTCTGTTTACCTTCCTTCCGGATCATCTGGTGAGGAAAGACAAGCATTCAAGATGGAAATGCTTAGTTGGTTTCTACCCTACATCCAGCAGATTAAACAGCAATTTCCCAGATTGATTGTTGCTGGCGATTTCAACATCTGCCATAAACCTATCGATATTCATGACCCGGTTAGGAATGCGACTTCAAGCGGATTCTTACCAGAAGAACGAGCCTGGATGGATCAATGGGTGAATGCCGGACTCACTGACAGTTTCAGATTCCTAAATCCTGAAACAAAAGATGCCTATAGTTGGTGGACATTTAGAGCAGGAGCAAGAGGAAAAAATAAAGGCTGGAGAATTGATTATCAATTTATTACAGAAGATCTCGTTGATTTTCTAGTATCCAGTTGTATGCATCCTCATGCTGTTCATTCTGATCATTGTCCGGTGGTGACGGATTTTCAATTCTAATTAATTCATGAAGAGTAATTCATTCAACAGTCTAAAAGACAAACTCGAAGCCTATATCCGGAAATACTATAAAAACCGGATCATCAGGGGTAGTCTGTTTTTTACAGGAAGCTTACTCTCGGTATTTTTACTGCTGGTCTTTGCAGAGCAGATTTTATGGCTTTCACCGTTCTGGAGAAGTGTACTCTTCTTTGGTTTCGTGGGTTTGAGTTTCTACTTTCTGCTGCTCTGGCTCATCATTCCTCTCCTTAAGCTTAACCAAATTGGCCAACGTTTATCGTATGAACAGGCGGCAAGGTTAATTGGGCAGCATTTTCCGGAAGTCAATGACCGATTGCTCAATACTTTACAACTAGAAAACCAGTTGGAGGAGCGGTCGGAAGAAGATGTATTCTTGGCTGCTTCAATTGATCAGAAGATAGCCTTGCTTAAGCCCGTTCCATTTGCAAACGCCATCAATTTTAAAGAGAACTACAAGTACTTGAGATGGGTAGCCATTCCTATGTTAATGCTGCTTTTCATTTCAGCTATTTCGCCTGATTGGATTAGTAAACCTGCTTCAAGACTGGTTCGTTTCAATGAGGAATTTGTTCCGGAAGCGCCATTTCAAGTCAATATTAAGAATCAATCACTTCAAGCCACTCAGTTTGAAGACTTTAATCTTTCAGTTGAGACCCAGGGTAAATTAATTCCCAAAGAATTATTCTTAGAAATTGGAAATCAACGTTTTAGGATGAACCAAGAGCGGAAGAACAGTTTCTATTATTTGTTTAATCAAGTTCAAAGGAATCTTGAATTCCGATTTGTCTCAGGCGAGTACACTACACAGACTTATCTGCTGAAGGTTGTTCCCCGCCCTGTCATTAAGGGAATGACGGTTAAACTTGATTATCCTGATTACCTCAATAAAAAAGATGAAGTACTAAGCGACCGTGGCGACTTTACAGTTCCGGAAGGAACAAAGTTAGCCTGGGTAATAGAAGGAGAGCACATTGATCAACTTCAGCTTTTATGGTCAGGTAAGCCATTAGACGTCAGGAAGATAGAAGGATCTAATCGCTTTGAATCTAAACTAATCATCAGACAATCAGGTAATTACCTGATTTCTACATCCAATAATCAATCTTCTATTAAAGATTCTGCTGCTTATGCGGTAATAGTTACCAAAGATGAATATCCAGCAATAAGGATGTTTGAATCAGCGGATAGTTTAAACAAAGCCATTCGATACTTTGAAGGAGAAATTGCTGACGATTATGGAATTAGTCAGCTTTTATTTCGTTATCGAACTATAGTTGACGACAATAAGAAAGCTGGGAATTGGACAACCACAAAACTTCCTTTTCAAGCAAACAATCTTCAGCAGAGGGTATTACACTTCTTTGACATTGAGGCACTTTCTCTTCCTCCAGGTCAAACTATTGAGTACTTTTTTGAAGTTTATGACAACGATGGGGTAAATGGGGCTAAATCCAGTAGAACTGAAACTTTCCGATTCAGACAAGAAAGTGTCAAGGAAATGGAGAAAGCTACAGAAACGCGATCTGATCAGATTGCATCCTCATTAAAGGAAGCGGTGAAGGAGACCAAGAAAATTCAGCAAGAAGCAGAGCAGCTAAGAAAGAAATTGAGAGATAAGCAGGATTTAAGCTGGGAAGATAAGAAGGCAGTAGATCAACTCTTGAAGAAGCAGCAGCAGATAGAGAAAACCTTGGAAGAGGTGAAGCAACTATCTGAACAGAATCTGAAACAGATGGAGAAGACTGATCCGGAGGAGCAACAGCTTTTAGAAAAGCAAAAAGAGCTTCAGGAAATGCTAGAAAAAACATTGAACGACGACCTGAAGAAACTAATTGAAGAAATCCAAAAACTTCAAGAGAATAAAGCAGACCCAGCAGAGCTACAAAAGCAGCTGGATAACATGAAAGTTGACAACAAGGATTTACAGAAAGAGCTTGATCGAATGCTTGAATTCTTTAAAGAACTTGCTGTAGAACAAAAGATGGACAAGGTGATGGAGAAATTAGATGACCTTGCCAATCGTCAGGAGAAGCTATCTCAAGATGATCAATCTTCTAAAGAGGAGCAACTCAGCAAGCAGGAAGAGTTGAATAAGGAATTCAAAGACCTGAAAGAAGAATTGAAAGACTTGAAGGAGAAGAACGAACAACTTGAATCTCCTAAGGATATGGGCGAGATGGAAAAAGAATCTTCTGAGATTGAACAGGAGATGAAGTCAGGTCAGGAAAACTTAAACAAAGGACAACAAAAAGCCGCTAAGAAGAACCAAAAGCAGGCTGCTCAAAAGATGCAACAGATGTCTGCGAACATGAAGCAGCGTAAGCAACAGCAAGAGCAAGAAGAGATGCAGGAGGACATGCGTGCTCTTCGAATGTTGCTAGACAATTTAGTTAAACTATCTTTTGCTCAAGAGGGACTGATAGATAGGTTAAAAGACAATACCCAATATGGTCCTATCTATGTAAAAATCGCACAAGAGCAGTTTAAACTGAAAGAGGATGCTCGTTTAATTGAAGATAGTTTACAAGCACTTTCTAAACGTGTGATGCAGTTGAAGAGCTTCATAACCAAAGAAGTTACTGATATGAATCAACATCTGGAAGCATCTATTCAAGCATTAGGAACACGCAATACGCCTTTGGCAAAAGTTAAACAGCAATATGTGATGACTTCTGTTAATAACCTGGCAGTTATGCTTTCAGAAGTTCTCAAGCAGATGCAGCAACAGCAGCAACAGCAGCAGCAAGGTCAAGGTTCATGTGCAAAGCCTGGAAAGAAGAAGCCTGGAGGTGGAGCATTATCAAAGCTTCAGAAGCAGTTAAACGAAGATCTACAGAAGTTGAAAGAAGGGCAAAAACCTGGTCAACAAAGTCCTAAGCCGGGGCAGCGTCAAAGTGGACAAGGAAAAGAGTTTGCTCAAATGGTTGCTAGGCAACAAGCTATTCGAAGAGAACTGCAAAAGTTGAATGAACAGCTTAAGAAAGAAGGGAAGGGGGGAAAACCCGAACAAGGACAAATAGAGAAAGCTTTGCAAGAAATGGAGAAGACGGAGCGGGAGTTGTTGAATAAAAGCTTAAGTCAAGAAACCCTTAATAGGCAACAAGATATACTAACTCGGTTATTAGAATCTGAGAAAGCGGAGCGCGAGCGAGGAGAAGAAGAAACCAGGAAGAGCAATACAGCTGACCAGAATATATTGAATAGACAGAGAGCTTTTGAGCAATTTAAACTTCAGAAACAAAGAGATACTGAAAGCCTTAAAAGCATAAGTTTGGATTTGCAGCCATTTTACCGTCAAAAAGTTGATGGTTATATGAATAACCTGTTAAAGAAGAAAAGTGAAGGGCCAAATCGTTTTTGAGAATGGCTTAGAGGATTGGCCTTTATTAGACCAATTCATTAGTGAGCTCAATGAAGAACACACCCTTACCGATAGAGCAAAGTTTGGGTTAAGGCTTGTACTGAGTGAAGCTGTTGCTAATGCTATTAAACATGGAAATAAGAGCGAGCATGGCAAGAAGGTTTGGTTGTCTTGGAATCTGAACTATCCCTTTTTAGAGCTCCAAATTAAAGATGAAGGTGAAGGTTTTCAATTTGAAGATATTTCAGATCCTACTCAACTTCATCTGCTACATAAAGAGGGCGGTAGGGGAGTTTTTCTCTTAAAACAATATTGCTTAGAAGTTAGATATGAGTACGTAAACAAAACACTTGTTTGTAAACTAAGCCTCGACTGATGATTTTATTTCATTTGCAAGATGTAAAGTTCCACGTGGAACATAAACAAAAGATTAAACAGTGGATTAAGCAGATTGCTAAGTTTCAGAAAAAGCAATTAGGTGACATTAATTTTGTTTTATGTTCAGATCAGTATTTATTGGAGATTAATCAACAGTATTTAAATCATGACGATTTTACAGATATTATAACCTTTCCATCAGAAGATCGTGAAGGATATATTGGTGGAGATATTTATATTAGTATTGATCGTGTCCGAGAGAATGCACTTACTTTTCAGGTAACTACTTATCAAGAACTTTTACGTGTATTTGCTCATGGTATTCTCCACTTGTGTGGGTATGAGGATACCAGTAAAGAATTGAAAGCCCATATGTCGGCTTTAGAAGATCAATGTTTAGAGATGTTTCACGTGGAACCTAACCAGATATGAAGAATAATCGTTTGTGTATTTTTCTTTTTTTAATGGTAACTCTAAATGGATTTGCACAAGAGCAGCTGGATAGAATTGTTAAACTTGATGGCACTATCTTAAGAGGCAATGTAATGAGTATCGATGATAGATTTCTACGTTATTCTTTGCCAGGTCGGTCAACAGCCATTTTAGTACATAAATCCTGTGTTTTTGAAGTGAAATATGCATCAGGTCGAACTGAATTGGTCAATCAAAAAATTGTGGTAAACAGTACCTCAGATTGGAAGAATGTAAAGTTTACCGCTAATCCTTCGGATACCGAGTGCTTGCAATTTCAAGGTATTGTTGAGGAGCATACCAAAGAAATTCTTGGATTTCTACGTTTGTCTCGCTCCGATATTCCTCTTGTAAGGAAAATAAAGAAACGGGCTGCCCGAAATAAAGCCCATATTATTTACCTTGCTGAACCACCCGCTGATTTTAAATATCAGTCATGGCAGTTTCCTAATCTCATCTACGGTCGTTGTTTTAGTTACTAATCCTTTATGCTGCGAATTTTTACATTTTTAATTGTCCTCCTTGCAATTCAGGCTAATTCACAATCCCTGAGGAGAGATAATGGTGCACGTGATAATCGTTCTTCTACTTACTTGATCCAAGCAGCACGAATTGTGGTTGACTCTGGGACTTTTTATGAACCTGGTGAAATGCTAGTTCAAAATGGTACCGTGATTGCTGTTGGAAAATCCGTTACTTCAAAATACCCGGTAATTCGTCTTAAATACCCCGATGCATGGATTTATCCCGCATTTATTGACCTCTACACTAATTATGGTTTACAAACCGCACAAGCCCCTGCATCAGGCAGAAATAGAAGTGATCTTTCTGGCCCACAATTAGATCCTGCTCGCCAAGGTCCTTTTGGCTTTAATGATGCCATTAAAGCGCATAATCAAGCTAGTCTTTTCTTTCAACCAGATTCTGAGCAAGCTAAGAAACTTCGCCAAATGGGAATTGCTGTCGCTCATCTTGTACCTCAAGATGGAATCGCTAGAGGAACCTCCGCTTTGGTTAGTCTAGCTAACCAAGTAGGTGAAGAAGTACTCATGCGTGATAAAGTATCAGCTGCTTTCTCTTTTAATAAAGGTTCTTCCAGACAAATTTATCCTACTTCTCTCATGGGGTCCGTCGCTTTGTTGCGCCAATCTCTGTATGATGCACAATGGTGGAAATCTTCCAAACCAGATGGTCTTTATGATATTAGCCTTCAGTCGCTCTCCCAAGCATTTGATATGCCTTGGACTATGCTTGCACAAGATAAATGGGATAACCTAAGAGCAGCGAAAATTGCAACTGAGTTTTTAATAAAACCTTGGATAATGGCGTCAGGCTTTGAGTATCAGTATATCCAAGAAACTAAACAAGCTGCGAATGCCTTTTACATATTACCCCTTACTTTCCCTGCTCCATTAGATGTAGAAGATCCTTTGGATGCAGAAAATGTTTCTACTGAATACCTTAAACATTGGGAATTGGCTGTAACCAATCCAATCGCTTTTGCAAAAGAAAGAATTCCGTTTTCATTGTCTTCTTTCGGTCTTGAATCTCAAGATAACTTCTGGAAAAATAACCGTAAAGTAATCAAAGCAGGTCTCTCTTCTGAACAATGGCTTGCTGCCTGGACAATTACGCCTGCTAAGCAACTAGGCTTCGATAAACAATTAGGAGCCCTTAAACCTGGTTATCTCGCTTATTTTAACATCACTTCGGGTCCATTAGCGGATGCAAAAACACAAATTCTTGAAAATTGGATTGGCTCTGATCGACTCGTGTTTAAATCAATTGACTCCGTTGATTATCGAGGAGTTTATCAAAACGATAAATTAAAAATCAGTATTGGTGGTACTCGTTGGGATCAGGAATGGAAAATCTTCTATAAGGATTCTCTCAGTAAGGCAGTTCAAGTTACTACAAAACCCGAAGCTTGGTTAATCAATCCTGCATCTGCCGATTCAAGTCTTGCCGGATGGGGTACCCTTTCTATAAAATGGCAGCTTGGCCAGTTAGAAGGTTATGCTTTCAAACCAGATGGAAGCAGAGAATTTATTCAATTGAAAAAAATTAGTGCTGTTACAGAAAAGACAGGAAAAAAAGCTGAAAAGGATACCGCCAATAATTTAGCTAAAGCTCAAATCTGGTTTCCCTTTACCGATTATGGAAGGGAAACATTGCCAAAACAAGAAATAGTACTGATAAAAAACGCTACTGTTTGGAATAATATAGATGCTAGTCCACTTCAGAATACAGATGTATTAATAGGAAATGGTAAAATCCTGGCAGTAGGAAAGAAACTTCAACCAAGTCAATTCCTCTCTAAAGACCAAAAGTTTAAAGAATTAGATGCTTCCGGAAAACACCTCACACCGGGAATTATTGATGAACACTCCCATATCGCCATCTCAAAAGGCGTAAATGAATCTGCCCATAGCATTGGTTCAGAAGTGAGAATAGGAGATGTAATTCGTCCTAATGACATCAATGTATATCGGCAATTAGCCGGTGGTGTTACAGCCGCCCAATTGCTTCATGGATCTGCAAATACCATCGGAGGCCAAAGTGCTCTAATAAAATTGAAGTGGGGACTCGGTCCTGAAGCATTTAAAATTGATAAAGCTGAAGGCTTCATCAAGTTTGCTTTAGGGGAAAATGTAAAACAAAGTAATTGGGGGGAAAGAGAAACAGTAAGATTTCCTCAAACAAGAATGGGAGTGGAGCAAGTTCTCATGGATGCATTTAGCAGGGCCAAAGAATATAAAGTCCTCTGGAATCAATATAAAATGGGCCAAATTAAAGTCCGCCCTCGCCAAGATCTTACGCTTGAAGCTTTAGTAGAAATTCTTGATAGTAAACGTTTCATTACATGCCACTCTTATGTTCAAAGTGAAATCAATATGCTTATGAAAGTAGCTGAAAAACAGGGATTTAGAGTAAATACCTTTACCCATATCTTGGAAGGATATAAGCTTGCAGATAAATTGAAAGCCCACGGTGCAGGTGCTTCTACTTTCTCTGATTGGTGGGCGTATAAGTATGAGGTAATGGAGGCAATTCCATTTAATGCTGCTTTATTACATCGAATGGGAGTAACAACAGCCGTTAATTCAGATGATGCTGAAATGGGTAGAAGGTTGAATCAGGAAGCAGCTAAAGCAATAAAATACGGTAAACTCAGCGAGTCCGAAGCATTAAAGTTGGTAACCCTCAATCCAGCTAAACTGCTTCATTTAGATCACCGCCTTGGATACATCAAAGCTGGTTACGACGCGGATGTAGTACTTTGGGATGGAAATCCGCTAAGTGTTGGAAGTCAGGCACTTATAACTTGGATTGAAGCTACTCCGTATTTCGATCGAGCCGAAGACGCTAACTTAAACCAACGTAATCTTGAGGAACGTCGTAGAATCATTAAATTGATGAAAGTCGCACGTCAGGCTGGTGAAAAAACCCAACCAGTAGTTCCAGTAATCGAGCACGATTATCATTGTGATACGGAAGAAATAGATTAGGCCTGTATCCTGCCGCTTTTCAACCTAACTTTGAGCCGTTATGAAGGTGTCCTATCAAGGGTTGAAACAATATGCCCCTTTCAGCCAGCAGCCGGAAGAATTGGCCGCATTGCTAACAGACTTAGGTCTGGAAGTGGAAGAAATCGAAACGGTTGAAGCTGTTAAAGGTGGCCTTAAAGGAGTTTTTATCGGTGAAGTAAAAGAAGCTGTTCAGCATCCGAATGCGGATCGGCTTCGCGTTTGCCTCGTTACGCTGGACGGTGAAACTACCCGGCAGATTGTTTGTGGAGCGCCTAATGTAGCTGCCGGGCAAAGAGTTGCCATAGCTACCGAAGGAACAGAAATCCATCTTCCTGATGGAACTTCCTTCGTTATAAAGAAATCCAAAATCCGTGGTGAGGAATCCAACGGAATGATTTGCGCTGAAGATGAACTTGGCCTCGGTAACGATCATGCCGGAATCATGGTTTTACCTTCAGATGCGCCACTTGGCCAGCCTTTATCCTCGTATTTGGGAATTGAGGCTGATTATGTATTTCATATCGGATTAACACCCAACAGAACAGACGCAATGGGTCATGAGGGCATTGCCCGGGAATTGGCCTATGTCTCAGGTCTTCCTTTTCAGATTCCAGGAGATATCCTAACAATTGAGCAAAGCCATTCGCCTGTAAAATTAGAGGTTACTGATAGCAGCATTTGTTCAGTGTATTCCGGACTTGTGATACGTGGAACAAAAGCCGTGGAATCACCGGAGTGGTTGAAAAAAGCCTTGATTACGCTTGGTCTTAAGCCAATGAATGTCTTGGTGGATGTTACCAATTACTTGTTACATCATACCGGTCAGCCATTGCATGCTTTCGATTTGTCAACATGGGCTTCTCAACAGGTTTTCGTAAGAATTTCAAAAGAAGGTGAGAAAATCAAGTTGCTCACAGGCGAAGAAAAGCAACTTCCCGCTGGAATACCAGTGATATCCGACAACAAGGAACCCATGGCGATTGCCGGAATTATGGGTGGATTACCGCACAGCATTTCTTCAAATACCACCGACATCTTCCTTGAAAGCGCCTGTTTTAATCCAACCCTTATCCGTAAAGCTTCTCGCCAAGTTGGCATTAAAACCGATTCTTCTTACCGTTTCGAACGTGGTACAGATCGCCAAGCACCGGTTAACGTGCTCAAACGCGCCGCTTCCATGATTATTCAGCTTGCCGGCGGAACCATCGACGGTGGAATCACTCATTTCACTGCCGACAACATCGAGCCAGTAAACCTCAACTTAAGGTTACCCAAGTTGAATCAGGTATTGGGACATCGTATGGATAAAGAACAAGTTGAAAAGATTCTCACAGGTATTGGATATACTGTTTCGGCAAGTACAAAAGACCATATTTCCTTAATTATTCCTACTAACCGGGTGGATGTAAAGAGGGAAATTGATGTGATGGAGGATGTTCTGCGTGTCTATGGCCTCAATAATGTACCGGATACCGGAAGACTTTCCTATGCTGCTTCTTGGCCGGTGCGTTCTACCCGCCATGAATGGACCGAACGCCTTTCAGGATTTTTTGCTTCCAGAGGTTTTCAGGAAATTATGGCTTTATCGTTCTCTTCAGACACCTCCGACCTCGAGAACCCTTCTCGAGTAAAACCTGCTAACCCGCTCAACGAAAGCCTTAAAAGCCTTAGAACAAGTCTGTTAGAGGGAGGTTTACAGGCGATCTCTCATAATCAACGCAGGCAAAATCCTGATTTAAAGTTCTTTGAAACTGGAAGAACTTATCAGCTATCAGAATCCGGAAAACTCATAGAAGAGCCTTGGTTAGCACTTTGGTTGACCGGAAAAACTGACCCAGAGAATTGGCAGCTCACTAGAAAAGCCACTGATTACTACACCCTCAAAGCTCATTTGGAGCAATTGACAGCTGCTTTTGGCTGGGGAGAGTTCCAAATTTCTGTTGACAGCAATCCTACTTTTGCCTTTTCAGCTCAGATTGCTTGCAACAAAAAGCAAGTTGGTAGAATAGGCAAAGTGTCGAAAAGCTTGTTGAAACGCCATGATTTAAAACAAGAGGTGTATTACGCAGAGCTTCGTTTAGACACACTTTGGTCGTTGAATGCCAAATCTGATCGTAATAAGCAAGAGCCGCCCAAGTTTCCTTCTGTTAGACGCGACTTGGCTTTGGTTATAGATAAGCAAACCACCTTCGATACATTAGTGAAAACTGCACGCCAAACGGAAAAGCAGTTGTTGCAAGAAATCAACCTGTTCGATGTATATGAAGGGGAAAAGCTTGAACAAGGTCAGCAGTCCTATGCATTGAGTTTTATCCTTCGTCATCCAGAGAGAACCCTCACTGATACAGAAGTGGAAAAGGTGATGCAGAAATTAATCGCTAACTTTGAGCGGCAACATCAAGCCAAAATCAGACAATAACCCGTGGATATCCATATCCTGAACGATAAAATGAATCAGTTGGAGCAACGTATCCTCCAACTGATTCAAGAGAAGGAACAATTGAACGCTGAGAATAAAGTGCTCCAGCAAAATCTCGTTCAATTACGTCAACGAATTGCTGACCAGGAAAAGCAAATTCAGGCGTCAAGGAAACCACGGACTCAACTGAGTTTGGATCTTGATTTTGCAGCAGTAACACCCCCGGAAGAAATCAAGAAAAAATTACACGAGTATATTAAGGAACTGGATAAGTGTATCGCTATTCTAAGTGCCTGAAGAAGTTTTAATTCCAATGAACACCCTCTCTATTGATATACTGGG
Source organism: Bacteroidota bacterium (assembly GCA_027484125.1). Lineage (GTDB taxonomy): Bacteria > Bacteroidota > Bacteroidia > UBA7662 > JAIXUI01 > JAIXUI01. The sequence continues at coordinate 14,888 of JAIXUI010000054.1, forward strand.
CCGCTCTTACACCCTTTCAGTGAATGAAAAGGAAGCTGTAGCGGTAACACAAGCAGCAGAAGAGCTTCGTGAGAGGCTGGCCTTGCTTCGTAGCCGATATCAAGTTCAGGACCCTGTTGATCTTTTAGCCATGTCAGCATTGAATTTGCTGGCTGAATCTAAGTCTGAGCCAAAAGCATCAACAGCCCCTATTTCCACATCTCCTGCACCAATACATGACCTCGATTCATGGAATAAGTTGCAGGAGAGATTGGACCAACTCATTGGTTTATTTAATAATCAGGATTCAGAAAAGTAAACGCTTTCCAACCTTAAGGCTCTAAAAACCCACTATAAGCCCATGGGCCTCTTGGAAATAATTATACCTCTAATTACACTCGCTGCCGGTGTAGGCATCGGTCGCTATGTCCTTCAACAAGTTTACAAAGGACAGGAAAAGGATTTTGAATCGAAAAAAGAGCTTGCTGAAGTTGAAGCACGCCGAATTTTAAAAGAAGCTGAGATCAAAGCCGAATCTTTTCGTAAAGAGAAAGAATTGGCTGCTCAAGAGAAGTTTCTTTCGCTTAAAGCCCGCCAAGACGACGAACACAATAAGCGAATGCAGGCCCTTATCCAGAAGGAAAATTCGCTCAAGCAAAAAGAGCAAAGCATCGCTGATAGAATAGGACAATCTCAAAAGCGTGAATCGGAACTTGCTAAACAAGCTGATGACCTCAACAGACGCTCGGATGAACTCAATAAGCGTTCCGATGAACTCAACAAGAAGAATGATGACCTCAATAAATTGACGGATTCTATCAATAGCAAGCGCGAGGAAATCGAAAAAGAACACCAAACCATGTTGGCCAAATTGGAGAAAATAGCCAACATGACCGCAGAAGAAGCGAAAAACCAACTCATCGATTCCATGAAGGCAGAAGCCCGTACCCAGGCCATGTCTTATGTAAAAGATGTCGTAGAACAAGCCAAACTTACCGCCAACAAGGATGCACGGAAAATCGTGGTTGAAACCATTCAACGTACCGCTACCGAGCACGCCATTGAAAATGCAATCTCCGTTTTCAACATCAAGAATGACGATGTTAAAGGGCAAATTATCGGTCGTGAAGGACGTAACATCCGTGCATTAGAAGCTGCTACAGGGGTAGAGGTTATTGTAGATGATACTCCTGAAGCCATTGTATTAAGCTGTTTTGATCCACTACGTCGGGAAATCGCTCGCCTTGCGCTGCACCGCCTCGTAACCGATGGCCGTATTCACCCTGCTCGTATTGAAGAAGTGGTGACTAAAGTGCGCAAGCAACTGGAAGAAGAAGTCATGGAAATCGGGGAACGTACTTGTATCGACCTTGGAATCCATGGGTTACACCCGGAACTTATCAGAATGGTTGGTAAAATGCGCTACCGTTCTTCTTACGGACAAAACCTGCTGCAACACAGCCGTGAAGTTGCCAATCTTTGTGCTACTATGGCTTCTGAATTGGGTCTCAACCCAAAACTAGCCAAGCGTGCTGGCTTACTCCATGACATTGGTAAAGTACCCGACGATAATCCTGAATTGCCACACGCCATCCTCGGAATGCAGCTCGCGGAAAAATACAAGGAGAACCCAATTATCTGCAATGCCATTGGTGCTCACCACGATGAAATTGAGATGACAGACCCTATCTCAGCCATCGTTCAAGCCTGCGATGCTATCAGTGGTGCACGTCCTGGTGCTCGCCGTGAAATGGCAGAAAGCTACATGAAACGTCTGAAAGAGCTGGAAACGCTTGCTCAGAATTACAAAGGCGTTGAAAAAGCATTCGCTATTCAAGCAGGTCGTGAACTTCGGGTAATCGTTGAGTCTGAAAAAGTTACTGATGATCAAGCCGATATACTCGCAGTTGATATTGCGAATAAAATTCAAACCGAAATGCAGTATCCCGGCCAAATCAAGGTAACCGTGATTCGCGAAAAAAGAGCAGTGAGCTACGCCAAGTAACCCTTACATTCATTCGTCAACAACAAAAAAGCCTGCAATCGCAGGCTTTTTTGTTAGGCTAAAATAAGCTTCTTGGATTCCTTCTCTCTGGAACCTGATCTTCCACATTTTGATACAGCAATAATGCACTACTTAAGGAAGAAACCAAAAGTTGTTGTGGTGGTTCTAAGTTCCGTTGTACCCATACCTTCCCACGGTTAATCAACTCAACCGCACCCAAGACCTGTCCATTTTGGACAAACTCATAGCCCAGTACACCTGGGCCAGACCAAGAATTGGCGCGATTAAATCTTGTTACAGGCTGTATCAGAATGGAATCTTGACCATTCCTTGCAAATCCACCTACTTCTCGAAATAAATTTCCTGCAACACTGTGCATGAGAAATTCCCACGTTTGATTGCTATCGCCATTTAAGACGACAACTCCTGCAAAGGAGTTTTCATAATCAAGGGTAATGCGGAAGAAATCACGTAGCAGCGGTAATTCTTTACTCTGAAACTTGCTCACCGCCATCACTTCGGCCATGCTACTATCCACTGAATATTGGGTGAAGGAAAGCCGTTGCCTGGCACCTTGGAAATGAACAAAAAATGGAATCTGATAAGATCTTGTCCAACCTCTTTTTACTCTAGAAGTAGTGAAAGCTCCGTAAGTAAGTTTTTGTCTGAATAAAAATCCTTGACGCCCGCTTACTCTCCAAGCCGGAGTTTGCGCCAGTTTGGAATCGCTTAGGGCCATATCCGGAGTTTGGCAAGCGCTGATAACAGCTCCTACTCCCACTAATCCTATCAAAAGCCACTTCTTCATGAATACCATTTTTGCCGACGCACTTTCTAAATTCATGCCATTTAGCGTTAACACCAATAAAAAAACCCGCCTAAGCGGGTCTTTCTCTTCATTCATTTTGATTACCAAAGTGTAATCTGGCGTGTTCCGCCTCTTACCGATACAGTAGCAGTATTATCGCAAGCGCCATTGCCATAATCGATGGTTCTAGTGGGCTTATCCGCTCTACTGACGGTTCTAACTCCTGAAACTATCCAGCGGCAGCCAACTTCTTTACGCAATGGGCTGGTAATGGTTGTGCTCCAAGTTAACCCGGTTCTTCCTGTTCCTGTAGATCCACCAGTAATTAAGAACACATCATCTGAACGTACCGCAGTACTATATCCCTGAATCCAAGTTACTCTGCGGTTTGCAGTCCATCGAACGGTATCAGCAGTTCCTGCAGGAACCATCTTACCATTCACATTCACGTCCCAGTAAAAATTACCATCCCCATCAGGGCCATCAAAACGCCTGGTTTTTGAACCAAGTAATTGATTGTCGTTCACAAAATACTGATCATAAGTAATAGTGTGAGTAGAACCAGCTGTTCGCCATTGTCCGGTCCAACTAACCAACACTTTTCCTCGACGATAACGTCCATCTCGGCATAAGCAATTAGTACTTCCAAAATCTATTGTCATGGTTTTCGGACTTACGGTAGTATCTCGGGTAATTGTGGCACACCCACTCAACATACTATATTCACCGTTTTCTCGGAAATTTGTCATAGTTCCTGAGATGGCTTCATCTGCCATATTTTCCACATCGGTATCATGCCCTTCAGCAAGCGCATTATCCTTGGTGTCGGTAATATCTTCTATCGTATCTTCATCCTTATCTTTTTTACAAGATTGGAAACCGGTTGTGAGCACTAGGCCAAGGCCAATTAGTGTCATGGAGCGAAGCAACTTTTTCATGTCGGTTTATTTGATTTGTCGGTCTGACTTCTATAAAACTAGTCAGGTTTAAAAAGGCTTTTTCTTTTTTTTGGGCGTGCCCCTGCGCCAATCAGCTTTTGCTTGAAGTTTGAAACCAACTATGGCGCAGGGTCGGTGCCTTGCGGGGTTTCGTACCGGGAAATGGCCGTGAACAGGAAACTTATTTTAACATGATTAAGGCCATTTCCCGGTACCCCTTCGGGCCCGCTAGTCACCTCACGCGTATGGCTCACAAATGTTTCCAGCTGAAGTAGTATCAGATAATTGCACGTACAGATACTGCTTGCGTGGTATTGCATTAATTTCTGTTCGATTTTAAGTACCAAGGCTTGAATTCCCCCATCTCCTTTATCTCAATTCTATTTTAAAAGCCAAGATATTCCAACAGAATCCCGAACGTTAATTCGAAATTGCCATTATAGAATGATTAAACTTATATTTTATCGCTATTTTGCGAGGATAAATGATGAAAATCCGAATAGTATGAAGAAATTCCTCACAGCCTGTCTTGCTTTTTCTGCTTGGTGTTCGCAGGGAAATGCTCAGGTAACGACACAGCCGCTTTTTCCTCGCGATGTAAATGACTCCGTAACTGTAATCTTCGACGCGACTGGTGGCAATGGTGCGTTAGCAGGAATACCGGGTCCTATCTTTATGCATGCGGGTGTTGTAACCAACCTTAGTGCTAATAATACTGGTTGGCGACATGTTCGTGGAAACTGGGGAACTAACGATCCGGTTGTTCGGATGGACTCTATTGCGCCTAATCGCTGGAGGAAGAAATACCACATTCGTAATTTCTATGGAACAGCAGGAGTACCTGCCAATGAGCAAATTCGCCGCTTGGCTTTTGTTTTTAGAAATACCAACGGATCAATTGTTGGTCGTGCTGCCGACGGCGGCGACATCTTTGTTGATGTCTTGCAAACCGGACAGCTAGGATTAAGAATTACTCAGCCAGTTAGTTTTCCTCAAATTGTAGAGCTAAACAACCAAGTTAATGTTACAGCCATCTCTTCGGACCCTTGTACTTTAAGGGTATACAGAGACAATGTGCTTCAAACCACCACCGTAAATGATACCATTCAATATGGCGTGAACGTAAACGCGGTTGGAAGACATTGGGTAAAAGTAGAGGCAGAGTTAGCTGGAAATATTCGTGTTGATTCCTTCTATTATATGGGAAGAGGTCCTGTCAACATTGCACCACTTCCAACAGGTGTAGAGGACGGTATTACTTACAAAAACGACTCAACCGTTATCCTTACCTTGTTTGCGCCCTTTAAGCAATATGTTTATGTAATAGGTGAAATGAGTAATTGGGAAGTAGATACTCCTTATTACATGAATAGAACACCCGATGGTAAAAGATATTGGGTGGAACTCAAAAACCTAACACCTGGCAAAGAGTATCAGTATCAGTATTTTGTTGATGGCACTTTGCGTGTAGGAGATCCTTATTGCGAAAAAGTTAGCGACCCTTGGAATGACAGCTTTATTTCATCCGCAACCTATCCAAACCTCATTCAATACCCAACAGGTAAAACCAGCGGTATTGTGTCTATTTTCCAGACCAATGCGCCTTCATACACTTGGCAAAATCCTAACTTCTTTAGACCGCTAAAATCGAACTTAGTTGTTTATGAATTATTAGTTCGGGACTTTGTAACTACACGACGCTATAAAACAGTGGCAGATTCTTTGAATTACTTAAAGAACATGGGCATCAACTGTATCCACATTATGCCCATCATGGAGTTTGAAGGAAATGATTCTTGGGGATATAACCCTATGTATTTCTTCGCTGCCGACAAAGCTTATGGCACGAAAAACGAGCTTAAAGCACTTATCGACTCTTGCCACGCTAAAGGAATCGCCATTGTATTAGATATGGTGCTTAATCATGCTTTCGGTCTCAATCCTTATGTGCGCTTATGGTGGGATGCAGCCAACGACCGACCAGCTGCCAATAGTCCATTCTTTAACCCCATACCTAAGCATGACTTCAATGTAGGTTATGACTTTAACCATGAGAGTCCTGATACTAAGTATTTCACATTTAGGGTCTTGAAGCATTGGCTGCAGGAATTCCGCTTTGATGGATTCCGCTTCGACCTTTCTAAAGGTTTTACCCAAAACAACACCCTTGGAAATATCGGCGCTTGGAATGCAGTTGACCAAAGTCGTATTAACATCTGGAAAGCCATCTACGATTCTTGCCAGACTTATTCTCCCGGGTCTTATGTCATTCTTGAGCATCTTTCAGATAATCCTGAAGAAAAGATTCTAGCTGATTATGGCATGATGCCTTGGGGAAAAATGACAGATCCTTACAATGAAGCAGCTATGGGTTGGATTCAAAATTCTGATTTCAGCTGGATTTCATGGAAAGCACGTAATTACCAGCAGCCTAATTTGCTTGGGTATATGGAAAGCCATGATGAAGAGCGCCTCATGGTGAAAAACATGCAGTTTGGAAACTTTAATGCCAACTACAGCACCCGGGATACCACCACTGCATTAGAGCGCATGGCACTGGTAGCCAGTCATTTCTTTACAGTTCCAGGTCCAAAATTATTATGGCAGTTTGGTGAAATGGGCTACGATGTACCAATTAACTTTAATGGAAGAACAGGTGTAAAACCAATTCGTTGGAATTATCTGAATGATTGGAGAAGAGCGAAACTCCAAAAAGTTTATGCAGCCCTAATTAAGCTCAAAACGATGGAACCTGCTTTCAGGTCTCCTAATTTCCAAACGTTCTTTAGTGGGCAGATGAAAAGCTTGCTGATTACAGACCCATCGATGAATGTAATTGCCCTTGGTAACTTTGGAATTACTTCCGGTAACCATACCGTAAACTTCCCTTCAGCAGGTCGTTGGTATGAGTACTTCACAGGTGATAGCATCAACGTGGCGACTGCCGGAAACATCACATTTAGTGTTCTACCAGGCGAATATCGAATTTATACTACCAAACGACTTGCTCGTCCTGATGTGATGACCAGTATTGACGAACCCTTTATCAACAATACTGCACAGCTTTTCGGTAACTATCCAAACCCATTCAGCCAAATAACCAACATTGAGTTTTCTGTAGATGAGCCAACGAGTGTCGTGCTACAAGTATTCGATTTACAAGGAAGAAAAGTACGTACCCTCGTCAATGCCATGCGTCAGGAAGGCCATTACAATGAAACTTGGGACGGCCGAGATGATGCAGGACAGTTGTTGCCTAATGGTTTGTACGTTTACGAACTTCGTGCCGGTAAACGTTACGCAAACCGAAAGCTGATGATCGCAAGATGATGCTAAAGAGATTTATATGGATAATCTGTGGCCTGTTGTGCTGGCATTTTGCCGGTGCACAGGCCACAGGTCGTATAAAACGCGTGTTGTTTATAGGTAATAGTTATACGGCCGTAAACAATCTTCCAGATTTGGTTTCGCGATTTGCCGCTTCAGCGGGAGATTCTGTATATGCAGCTATGAGTACGCCCGGTGGATTTACCTTTCAGGCTCATTGCACTTATGTACCTACCTTAAGCTTAATCCAACAATCAGGTTGGGATTATGTAGTGCTTCAAGAACAAAGTCAACGACCAGCATTTCCAATTAATCAAGTTCAACAAGAAGTTTTTCCCTTTGCAAGGGTGTTAGATAGCCTAATTCATAGGTATAATCCATGTGCTAAGGTTGTATTCTACAGAACTTGGGGCAGACAGCATGGTGATCAAGCTAATTGTGCTCAGTGGCCTCCTGTTTGTACTTATAACGGTATGGATAGCCTCTTGGCTTTGAGGTATCGTCAAATGGCTGACTCTAATCTGGCTTTTATTAGTCCTGTAGGAGAGGTGTGGCGTAGCGTAAGAGCACAATTCCCTCAAGTAACTTTATATCAATCAGATGGTAGTCATCCTGAAATTGCAGGTTCTTATCTAGCTGCTGCCTCGTTTTACAGCATTTTTTTTCGTACAAATCCAGAGTTAGCATCTTTTCGTGCAGGTATTGATAGCGTTGTTGCTTCTTTGTTAAGAAAAGTAGTCCGTCAGGTAGTGTTCGATTCGTTGTCTTTCTGGAACGTTGGAAAATGGGATCCAATAGCTGATTTTTCCTTCGTAACCAATGGCCTTTCGTTGCAGCTAAATAACCAATCACTGTTTAGTTCAAATAGTTTATGGCATTTTGGTGATGGTCAGTTCGATACATCTTGGTCGCCAATTCATCATTATGCACAACCAAGAACCTACTTAGTTTCATTAAAATCAGAAAGTTGTGGTTTGAAGGATTCCATAGCTCAATCTATAACTCTTACTACAACCAATTCGGATGGAAAAATCCAAGTAGATGATGACATCTTTGTTAAGGAATTTGATGCTTATCGTTGGCTCTGGAATGTAAAACCAACTAGTATCTCAGTTATAACGCTTTCAGGTAAGCAAATTCAGTGTTTTACCGAAAACAAAATTTCCGCAACACCAGGTTCAGTCCTTATTCTTTACTGGAAACGAAGCGGAAAAAGTTATGCCCGAAAGCTACTATTCTGAAAAATAACGCACTACTTGCCTAGGAACGAGGCTATCTTAATAAAAACATAATAAGACAAAAAAATTATTCAAGTAGCTCTAAATCAACTTGTTTATAGAACTGAATTAATAGAAACAACTTGGGGTATGAATAGATATTCCTGTCCTAAATACGCATGGTTTGTTAACTTTGCTGTGACTTAAAGGGCGAAGCTGTGTCCAATTGAGAACTATATATTTGTATTTTTCTAATAATTAACAGCCTAATTGCCCTTATTTCAAACAGTTGTATGATTTTCTTACATATAACAACAACTTTTTAAACTTGTTTTATGAAAGAGGTCATTAATCAGATTCCAATGTATGTTAAACTCCGCTCGTAAAGGTGTATAACCCTAAACGTGTAAATTTTAAAAAAACTGAGAAAGATAAAATTTCGCCCAAATGAACGTTTCTGACAGAAAAATAGCCGTAATCGGCCTTGGCTACGTGGGTCTCCCACTAGCTGTTGAGTTTGGTAAAAAAGTCAACACTGTGGGCTTTGATATCAATTCGGCGCGTATTGAAGAGTTAAAAAAAGGATTTGATCGTACGCTCGAAGTAGATTCAGATAACCTGAAATCAGCAAGTAAAATTACTTTCACCACCCAGCTCGATGATATTCGTGATTGTACCATCTTCATCGTTACTGTTCCAACTCCAACCGATCGTCACAATAGACCTGATTTAACTCCACTTTACAAAGCGAGTGAAACGGTTGGAAAAGTGCTTAAAAAAGGTGACATCGTGGTATATGAATCAACGGTGTACCCTGGTGTAACGGAAGACGAATGTGTACCAGTTTTGGAGAAAGTTTCTGGAATGAAGTTTAACCAAGATTTTTACTGTGGTTATTCACCAGAACGTATCAACCCTGGTGACAAAGAGCACACAGTAACTAAAATTTTGAAAGTTACTTCAGGCTCAACTCCTGAAGTGGCCGAAATTGTTGACCAACTTTATAAAACCATCATTGTTGCCGGAACTTTTAAAGCTGCAAGTATTAAAGTTGCAGAAGCGGCTAAGGTTATTGAAAACTCTCAGCGCGACATCAACATCGCTTTCGTAAACGAGCTTTCTAAGATTTTTAATCTTATGGGAATCGATACTCAAGATGTTTTGGATGCAGCAGCTACCAAATGGAACTTCCTTAAATTTAAACCCGGACTCGTTGGTGGCCATTGTATCGGTGTTGATCCATATTACTTAGCACAAAAAGCACAAGAAGTTGGCTACCATCCGGAAATCATTCTTGCTGGCCGCCGCCTTAATGACGGTATGGGTCAATACGTTGCTGACCAAGTCATCAAGCACATGGTTCGCAAAGACTTGAGAATCATGGGAGCTAAAATTCTTGTCCTTGGTATTACCTTCAAAGAGAATTGCCCTGACATTCGCAACTCTAAGGTTATCGATGTGATTCACGAACTTAAAGCTTTCCATACTGATGTCAGTGTTTACGACCCATGGGCAGATGCGGAAGAAGTGAAGCATGAGTACAACTTAGAACTTTGTACGGAAGCAGAAATGAAAGCCACTCAATTCGACGCTGTTGTACTGGCTGTATCTCACAAAGAATTTGTAAACCTTGATGTGAAAACCATCACTAGCAAAAATGCAGTGATTTACGACATTAAATCATTCTATGACAGGGCCATGGTTGATGCCCGTCTATAATGCCTAATATTTTGACTTACCCTATTTATCACCAAACTAATCTTGCTACCAGACGCATTCTGGTAACAGGTGGTGCCGGATTTATCGGCTCCAATCTGGTTCGGTATCTTTTGAGAAACGGTGTCGGATTGGTTCGTGTATTGGATAATCTTGCCACTGGAAATCTTGATAACATCAAGAAATTTATTGGTAGACCTGATTTTGACTTTGTCGAAGGAGATATTCGCAACCCGGAAGATTGTGTTAGAGCAGTTGATGGAATGACGGATGTACTTCACCAGGCAGCATTAGGATCCGTTCCTAGATCAATCAACGATCCATTGACTTCTAACGCGGTCAACATTGGAGGGTTTCTCAATATGTTAGTGGCTGTAAAAGAGGCAGGTATCTCCAAAATGGTTTATGCCGCATCTTCTTCAACTTATGGTGACAGTCCGCACTTGCCTAAAACGGAAGATAGAATCGGGAAACCTCTTTCACCCTACGCGGTAACCAAATATGTGAACGAACTCTATGCCGATGTCTTTCATAAAGTTTATGGAGTTAATACCATCGGTCTCAGATACTTCAATGTTTTTGGTCCTTGGCAAAATCCAAACGGAGCTTACGCTGCAGTAATTCCTAAATTCATTGGACTTGTCCTGCAAAACGAAGCACCACTCATCAATGGTGATGGTGAGCAAAGCAGAGATTTTACTTTCGTAGAAAATGCAATCCAAGCCAATATCTGTGCAATGGAAGCAACTTCTCCGGAAGCATTAAATCAAGTTTATAATATCGCATTCGGAGAAAGAACAACCCTCAATGGCATGTGGGAAATTCTTGCAAACCTCTCAGGAACTTCGTTGAAGCCCTCTTATGGCCCTTCAAGAGCCGGCGATGTTAGAGATAGCCTAGCAGATATCTCAAAAGCACGAAAACTTCTTGGGTATAATCCTCTTTTTGATTTAAAAACAGGTCTTGAAAGCACCTACCAGTGGTTTCTTAATGTTGAATCAGAGACGAAGTGAAGAAGACTTTAATTATTGCGGAAATAGCCCAAGCCCATGATGGAAGCTTGGGAATTCTACATTCCTATATCGATGCCTTGGCCGAAACCGGGGTTGATGTAGTCAAATTCCAAACTCATATAGCGGAAGCAGAAAGTTCTTCATTTGAACCCTTTAGAGTCAATTTTTCTTATGTTGATAAAACGCGCTTCGATTATTGGAAGCGGATGGGTTTTACTGAAGAGCAATGGGCTGGAATTAAAGCGCACTGTGAAGAAAAAGGAATGGAATTTATGTCTTCTCCTTTTTCTGTTGAAGCAGTAGAGCTGCTGGAACGTCTCCAAGTGAAACGATACAAAATAGGCTCTGGAGAAGTTTCAAACTTGCTGATGCTGGAGCATATTGCGCGTACCGGTAAGCCAATCATTCTTTCGTCCGGTATGAGTTCTTATGCAGAACTCGATTACACCATTGATTTTCTGAAAACAAAAAATGCAGAGTTAAGTCTGCTTCAGTGTAACACAGAATATCCAACTCCACCTGAACGCGTTGGTATTCAGGCCATGCTCGAAATGAAACAGCGTTATCAAATTCCAGTTGGATTGTCAGATCATTCTGCAACCTTGGCTGCTCCACTTTGTGCTGTAAGTCTGGGTGCTGAAATTCTCGAATTCCATGTGGTTTTCGATAGAAGAATGTTTGGACCAGATGCAGCATCCTCCCTGGAGATTGACGAGGTTAAGCAGTTGGTGCAGGCTGTGCGTCAGGTTGAAGTGATGCGTGATACCCACGTTGATAAAAACGATGTCGAAAGATTTTCTACAGCAAAAGTCATTTTTGGAAAAGCACTCGCTGTAAGAAGCAACTTGCCAGCCGGACATCAAATTAAATTCGAAGATTTGGAAACCAAAAAACCTGCAAACCAAGGTATTCCGGCTTCTCAATTTCAAACAATTATCGGACGAACGCTGAAGCATCCGCTTTCTGCACAGTCTTTCCTCAACTTTGAAGATTTGGTTGAATGACCAGAAGAAAAATTGCCGTAGTTGTTACGGCTAGGCCGAGTTATAGCAGAATTAAAACTGCGCTCAGAGCCATACAACAACATCCTGATTTAGAATTGCAATTGATTATTGCCGCTTCAGCCTTGCTGGATCGATATGGTTCTGCTGTAAACTATATTCAGAAAGATGGTTTCGAAATTACCGCCAAGGTATTCAACGTGCTAGAAGGTGAAAATCTTACTGCAGCTGCCAAAACCACAGGTATCGGAATTTTGGAACTTTCAACGGTGTTCGACAACCTTCGTCCGGATATCGTGGTTACAGTAGCTGACCGTTTTGAAACCATGGCTACTGCTATCTCTGCTTCCTATATGAACATTCCATTAGCGCATGTTCAAGGAGGCGAAGTCACTGGAAATATTGACGAAAAGGTAAGACATGCCATTACCAAACTCGCCGACTATCACTTTACAGCTTCTGAAAGTGCACGTGAGCGTGTAATCAAACTAGGTGAACACGAAGACCGCGTTTGGAATACCGGTTGCCCCTCTATTGACTTGGCAGCGGAAGTTTTGCAAAGCCCGGCGCTAGATTTCGACCCGTATCAAAAATATGGTGGAGTTGGAGCTAAACCCGATTATAGCAACGGTTACGTAGTAGTGATGCAGCATCCTGTAACCACAGAGTACAAAGAATCCAGGGTTCATATCGAAGAAACCCTCCATGCAATTAGCGAACTCGACATACCGGTATTCTGGTTTTGGCCCAATGTTGATGCTGGTGCCGATGGTACTTCTTCTGGAATTCGTTCTTTCCGTGAAAAGAATAAACTCAACCATGTTCATTTCTTCAAGAACATGGAACCCAATGATTTCCTTCGCCTTATTTACAATAGCAAAGCGTTAATCGGAAACTCAAGCGTAGGTATTCGAGAAAGTGCATTTTTAGGTGTTCCCGTGGTAAACATTGGTTCTCGTCAAAACATGCGTGACCGAGGCGCTAATGTGATAGATGTAGAATATGAGAGGGCTGCAATTCTTAAAGCCATTGAAACTTGCAGTGTTAACCCAAAACCAACTCAAGATCATGTGTACGGTGGGGGAGATGCCGGTAAGAAAATAGCAGATTTGTTGGCATCTGTTCCATTGAGTTTCCATAAAACGCTTGCTTATTAATGAGAGCAATAGCATTAATTCCTGCGAGAGGCGGCTCAAAAGGAGTTCCAGGAAAAAACATTGCACCTGTCTTAGGTAAACCCCTCATAGCGTTTAGCATTGAAGTAGCAATAGCATCAAATGCCTTCTCTGAAATTTGGGTTAGTAGTGATGACGAAGCTATTCTCAATGTTGCTAGGCAATATCCTGAGGTTAAAATTCACCATCGTGATGGCTCTATCGCTCAAGATCACAGCCATATTAGTCTCACAATCAAAGAGATCTTAGATATCTCAGATTCTAAAGCTGAAGCACTGGTGTTACTTCAGCCTACTTCTCCAATGAGGACGCCAGAACAGGTTATAGAGAGTATTGCTTATCTGGAAAAGTACCCAGAAGCCAATTCTGTAATTTCAGTTTGCGCCATGCATGACATGCATCCAGCAAGGATGTATTGGATAGAGCAAGATGAGCCTTTCCTCAAGTCGATGATGCCTGAATTGGAAAACACCAGGAGACAGGAAATCCCGGCAGCATGGTATCGCAATGGCGCCATCTATGTAGTAAGAAAACCAGCTTTTTACCAAGCAGGAACCATTATGGCACCGCCTAGTGTAGGTTACGCTATGCCTGCTTCTCAATTACTCAACATTGATGAGCCACGTGATATATTAATTGCTGAAGTAGTCATGAAAGAGTGGCTTAAAGCTTTGAACAAGTGATGGTCTATTTAAGCAAATCTTAGCGGTATCAAATGAAAAAAATTGTTTACTTGGTTTCTCACGGTCATACCGCAAGAGGAATTATTCAAACAGGGTTGATAAAAAAACTTCTTGATTGTCATTTAGACGTACACGTATTCGCGATTGAAAGTGGCAATGAACAACTTCGCCAAAAGGTAACTTCTTCGGGAGGAAAGATTCATTTCTTTAAGCCTATGGATGGAAGAAGCTCATTCTTTAGTGAATGGTTTCGAGTTTATATGTTGGAAGACATCAAAGCCAATCCAGCGTTATGGGAGAAACATTTAAGGAGGATAGATAAGTCTCAAACGCCTCTACTTCGAAGAATAATTGCAAGAGTTTTTAGGGTTATTTCTTTGATTTCTAACGCTTTTCCAATTCTGAAGAAGTTGTATCTCAGCATTGAGCGTTCAAGCAATCATGATGAAGAAATAAAGAAGAAGCTATTAGAAATTAAACCTGATTTAATCGTTTCTACAAGACCTGTAGACCGTTGGGAAGGTGTAGTGCTTGGTACCGCTCGTCTTTTGAAACTTAAACGTCTTCTAAATATTCTAAGCTGGGATAATATAACTAGCAAGGGTTATTTCCGTGAGGAAGGCGACTATTACTTATCATGGGGCCCAATAATGACTCAGGAAATTGAGGAGTTCTATCAAGTTTCCAGAGACAACATCATTGAGACCGGCGTAGCACATTTTGACCTTCATTTTGAAAGCAGAACAGAAGGGAAACAGAAAGTGTGGCTTGAAAAGCTCGGTTTAAACCCTGATTATCCGTACATCTTTTTCTGCATGAGCGCACCTTATTTTTGTCCGGATGAAATTGATATTATTGAGTGGTTGGCAAAACGTGTTAAAGAGAAGCAATACGGAGACAATATGCAATTCATAGCTCGACCACATATGCAAAATATCAAGGGGAGAACAGCAGACACTACTTGGATTGGTCGTTTAAAAGCCATTGTTGGGGAAAGGGTTGCCGTCGATTTTCCAGATATGGAAGACAGTGAAATGACTTGGCATATGAAGCATGATGATATGGAGAAAATGTCAGCGCTTCTTGCTCACTCAACTATTGCAATGAATTCTTGCTCTACTGTAGCCATTGAATCTGTAATTGCTGACAGACCAACTGTGATGCCCATGTTTGATGTGCACCAAGGATATCAAGAGTGGCAATCGGTAAAAAGAACAGGTGAGTTTACCCACATGAAAAAGTTTGTAGCTCTTGGAGGGGTTGAAATTGCCAAATCATTTGATGAGCTTGACGATTTTATTCGCAAAAATCTTACTGATCCTGATAGATTGAAGGCAAAGCGCCTTTATTCAGCTGAGCAAGAATGTTACAAAATAGATGGAAAAAGCACTCAGCGAGTAGCTGAGGCAATAGCTCAATTTGCGAATAGGCACTGATTAGGTGCTCAAAAATTTAGATTTTTAATGATATAGCTCTTTATCGATAGACCAATAGTTTGAATAGAGAGTTTTACGGAAAACTAAAATTCTAAATTGGCAGTTATGTTTCAGAAACAAAGTTAAAACAGCATGAAAAATGCATTAGTACTAGGAGCCGGCGGATTCATCGGAGGGCACTTGGTAAACCGGCTTAAGAAAGAAGGATTTTGGGTTAGAGGAGTGGATCTCAAAACTAATGAATACGGCAATAATCACTCAGACGACTTTGTTCTGGGAGATTTGCGAGACCCTGCTTTCTGTGACACACTTTTTGATCGTCAGTTTGATCATGTTTATCAGCTTGCAGCTGATATGGGAGGTGCCGGTTATATCTTTACAGGAGATCATGATGCCGATGTCATGCATAATTCGGCATTAATTAATCTTAACATCGTTCACCTATGTCAAAAAAATCAGGTTGAACGTGTTTTCTACTCCTCCTCTGCTTGTATATACCCAGAGTATAACCAACTAGACCCAGATAATCCAGAATGTTCTGAAGCATCTGCTTATCCTGCTGCTCCAGACAGTGAATACGGTTGGGAAAAACTTTTCTCAGAGCGCCTTTATCTTTCATATGCCCGCAATTATGGTTTGAAAGTTAGAATTGCTCGCTTTCACAACATCTTTGGCCCATGTGGAACATGGAAAGGTGGAAAAGAAAAAGCTCCCGCAGCAATTTGTAGAAAAGTGGTAGAAGCTGAAGAAAATGGCGTGATTGAAATTTGGGGCGATGGTCTTCAAACACGCTCGTTTCTATACATAGAGGAATGTTTGGAAGGCGTAAGAAGACTAATGGAATCTGATTTTGAAGGACCAGTAAATATTGGCTCGGATGAAATGGTTACTATAAATCAACTTGCAGAAATGACCATAGCCTTGTCTGGCAAAAATATAACCATTCGAAATATTCCAGGTCCTACTGGTGTACGCGGACGAAATTCAGATAATAAACTTATTCAAGAGAAATTAGGGTGGAAACCTGATTGGCCCCTTCAAAAAGGTATGGCCAGTACCTTTAGCTGGATTATGCAGCAAGCAATGAAATCTTAATTTAAGCAGTTATTCATACCGTTATTTCTGCAAACACACCATGATCCAAGCAACCCTACAGCATCACGATAGCCAAGAAAATCTTGTAAGCACTAGCGCGAAGGTTATGTCCGCTTATGTTTACATTTTTCTTGTTGGCTCCCTTTTTGGAAACTTTGCATCTTCCAATTTAAATCAATTTGTATTGTGGGTACTTGGACCTTGTGTATTGTTCTATATTTTATCAAAGAATGTATCGAAAATAACCAAGTTGCCTATTGAGATAAAATTGTTTGGCGCATTACTTCCAATCGCCATGTTTGGTTTAATTAACGTGGAAGACTCAGATGGCTACTTCAGATATTTCAAAGTTATTCTGTCAAACTGGCTATTAATGATTATGGTTTTTGCGTCAGTTGAACGCCCAAGTGAAATTAAACTGTTGCTTAAATCTGTATTTTTTGCGTCAATGACTGTTGTTCTTCTTAGTGTTTTTATAAAAGACCCAACCCAAGATGCAACAGATGAATACTACAGGTTAACAGGTATTACCGGTAATGCTAATGGATTAGCAACCTTTTCGAGAATTGGTGTTTTACTTGCTTTGTTCTATACTTTCACATCAGAAGGGATAATTAGAAGGGTGTTTTATCTTGGACTAATCATCCTTTGTATCAATGTTATCATTCTTACCGCATCTCGTGGAGCATTTGCTAATATTTTATTGTCTTTAACGCTCTTCTTCATTTTTCGGAAGCTAAGTGGTGGAAGGCTTATAATGGCGCTAATTTTTGCTTATCTGCTTTATTTGATGTTCCTTACCTTTGGTGAGGACCTTTTTGGTGACACGTATCTCTATCGACGAATTACTCGAAACGAATCTGTTGATAATGCGGTTGAATCTGAAGCAAGAATTTCCTTGTATTTCCGAACTTTTGATTTGTTTTTAGATAATCCGATTCTTGGAGCAGGGTTAAATCAAGTAAAGAAAAAACTAGGTAGTATTAGCCATTCTGACTTTCTGGATATCGCCGCACAAACTGGAATTTTTGGATTTATAGCATATTTCTCAATCTACATTCGTCTATTTCGTAGAATTGTCAAGAACTGGGCCTTCAACAATAAAATATACAACGACTTTTCTTCAACGTTTTTTATGACCTTGTTTGTATCTGAGATTATTTATGGAATTTCTAATCCTAATTGGTTTTCTCAGGTAAACATGTTCATATTAGCAATCATCATCACTCATTATTCTATTTTGGATAAACAGTCGATTTTGTTGACACGACAAAACAGGTTGTTTAGAAATGCGCCTTCTTTTAGCCCCAATTGATAATAGTGAAAACGGTTTGTTGAGAATAAGCGAGTATCCCGAAGTTCGGTTATTTACAATTCGATAGCACAAACTCTTAATTCTCAAATAATGAAACAAGGTAAATTTCTAACAGTTGTCCCTTCCCGACTTGGAAGCAATCGAGTTCCAATGAAAGGAATGCGCTTGTTAGGAGGAGTTACACTTCTTGAGCATACGCTCAATGCCATTAAATCGAGTAAACATCTTGGAGAGGGTATTTATATCAACTCTGATGCTATCCAGTGGAAGGAAATAGCCAACAAACTTGGTGTAAACTTCTATCACAGACGTGCAGAACTAGCCACCAGCACCTCTATGATTGATGATTATTTATATGACTTCATGAAAACAGTCCCTTCTGATTTTCTTGCTGTCATTACCCCAACAGCACCATTTATTACAGGTAAAATTATTGATGAGGCAATACAAACTTACCTGGAGTCTGAAGCAAATACGCTCATTTCTTGTGAGAAAATACAGACTCATTGCTTCTTCAATGGCCAATCACTCAATTTCTCTTGCAGTGGTCAATTGCCTCGATCACAGGACTTGCAACCTGTTCATGCCCTGAATTTTTCGATAGCGCTTTATGACACGAAAAAATTCATGGCTTCGTATGAAGCAAATGGTTTTGCTGTTCTCAGCGGAGATATTTTAACTTATCCCCTTGAGGGATTTGCAACCATTGATATTGATGAAGAAGACGATTTCATCAGAGCAGAACTGGCTATTAAGTTTAAAGAAGCGCAAACAAGTTATCAGCCAAGCTATTCAGAGTTTGTTCAAGATTTGATTTCTACAGGAAAAGACACTAGAAATTAGTTTTTTCTTTAGAACCTTCATGGGGAAAATTCACCTCGTTGGGTTTTCCATACTACTATGTTAAAAAGCCTTCCTCCAACCATTATCCTTGATGTTGACGGTGTCATTTTTGACTCTAATCAACTCAAGGAACAAAATATTAAGCGAGCTGCTTCTCAAGTGCTTCATGGGGTTGCTCTAAACGATTTTGTCCATCGATTTACCTCTCAAAATGGTATAACCCGACAAACTAAAATAGCCTTTCAATTTGGCGAGAATACTCCTAATTATCACTTGGTGCTCAACGCTTATGAAGAGCTAAATAATACGAGCTTATACTCAGTTGATTTCACTAATAATGCCAAAGAGATAATAGAAGAGCTCTCAAGAACATCCAGATTGATAGCTTTATCAGGAGGTGAAGAAAGAGAGGTCAAAAGGCTTTTTGATGTTAAGGAAATCACAGCTTTTTTTGACAAAATTTGCGGAGGCCCCAAAGGAAAGAAAGAGCACCTTGATGAGCTCAATCTTAAAGGAGAAGTTTGGTTTTTTGGGGATAGCAAAATGGATTATGAAAGCGCCAAACACATTGGAGCAAAATTCATATTTCTCTCCGATTACACACAAATGACGGATTGGGAAGCTTTCTTTTCAGATAAAAATGAAGTAAGTGTAAGTGATAACCTTGCTACTTTTTTTGGATTTAAAAACACTTAAAAACCAGATATGTTGAAAATTGGAATTAATGGATTCGGAAGAATTGGCCGAGCCATTTTCAGAAACAACCTCGACAAGAAGATGTTTGAGGTTGTGGCGATTAACGATGTGAATCCAAACATCAAGAATATTGCCTACACGCTCAACTACGACACTTTGTATGATCGTCTTCATGTTTTATATAAAGCTGAAGGAAATAGTTTAATGAGTGAAGATGGTCATGTGATTGCTGTCACCCACGAGAAGAGTATCAATGATGTGGATTGGGCGGCTCATGGTTGTGATTTCGTTATCGACGCTTCTGGTGTTTATAGTAATGTAGTGGATGCACACAAACTAATTGAGCGGAAAGGTGTGAAAAGAGTTTTTATCACCCATTGCCCCAATAATGTGGACTTTACTATGGTTCTAGGAGCCAATGAAACCGATTTAGATTTAGACAAACAGTTTGTTATTTCTACGTCAATCTGTGATGCTACAGCCATAGCTCCAGTCATGAAAGCAGTGTCAGATCGTTTTGGAATTACCCATGGTTATGCTACTACTTTGCACCCTTGGTTAAATTACCAAAATTTGATGGATGGGCCTGCTAGTTCTTGGTCAGTGCCTGGTGAAATTTACCACCATTTTGCTCTTGGCCGTTCTGCTATTGGAAACATGATTCCAAAGCCAACCACTGCCATTACCGCAACTTGTTCAGTGCTTAAGAAACATGGAATCACCGAGGATATTATTGGTTCCTTTTCCTACCGTACTCCAACCGCGATTGTTGGTAGTGCTGACTTAACGCTTCACTTAAGAGATCGTGCAGAGACTAAAGACGTTTTGGCGATGTTTGAAGAAATGGAACAAACCCAGTTTTGGCCTATTATTCATAATAATTGGGAGCCATTAGTTTCTCTAGATTTTAAAAAGGCCGACTTTGCTGCAGTGGTAGATCATCGCTGGACCAATGTCATTCAAGGTCATATGCTCAAGCTAGTACTTTGGTACGACAATGAATGGGGATATGCCGCTCGAGTTCTCGATCAATTAAAATTGGTTCAGAATAAGTTAGGTCTTTAGTCTATACAATCAGGCCTGCTTATTTTTAAATAAGCAGGCCCAATTTTTTTAATGGCAACATTGTTTATTATTTCCAATCCTACGCAATATTTAAATGCGATAGAGTTGGTAACACAATTTCCAAATCGGTTTACAAACAATAAATTGGTTGTAATTACTGATTTCACCGAAGGAATAGAAAGAATAGATCAAATATTAGCAAAATCTTATTGGGATGAAAAAAAGATGATCCCCCTTCGATCTTCCGGATATGCACCATCTGATTGGAGAAGTTGGCGTCATGCGTATTTAGCAGCTACTGAATATATTAAAACGATTACTTATGACCAACTGGTATTAGGTAATTTAGGTGATCCTTTAATTTATGCAATTCTTCAAACTGTTTATAATCCGGCAATAAAACCTGTAGTTGTTGATGATGGAACACCTACTATCAATATATTAGCCTGCAGGAGACAAGGTCTGGATTACGAACGTTTTCATTCACCCAGAGGTATTCAATTAATAAAGTCACTTCTTGCATTTCGATTTTATATAGGATTTAAAAAACCTCTTAAATCGTATGAGTTTTTTACTTTATTTCCAGCAGAAGCCAGCAACCAAGATATAGTTGTGCTTAATAAAATGCTCACGCTTAAATCTTTCTATAAAAATCAATCTATCAATCAAAAAATAGTTTATTTCGTAGGTTCTCAAATAGTAGATAAGGGAATGGTAGATGAAATACTTTATCTAAATGCTCTAAAAAATATTGTAGCTGATTTTCAGTCAAGAGGAAAACAAGTTCAATACATTATACACAGAAGCCAATCAAAAGCTTTTCAAAATAAAGTTTCTGAAATTGTTGAAACAATTTCTTTTAATCTTCCACTTGAATTTGCCTTACGCGACAGAGAGGTTCCGGGTACGTTTGCCGGCTTTTTCTCAACAGCGTTGTTTACTTTGAACGCCATTCATTCTAAGTCAAACGTGATAGCATTTGAATTTCCCTCACAAGCGCTTCATGATTCTAAATTAGAATCGATTCAAGATGTTTTGGCGATTTATTCACTTTTGAAAAATACAGAGGGAATTAAAATTCGGACAATAGAAACCTCCGGAAGAATAAACTAGAAAATGCCTAAAATTGCAATTACAGACTACTTCACTGAAGATAGCGTAGAAAGAGAAATACTTGGAGATTTAGTAGGAATTGGTCCAGATTCAGATACTGAAGTTTTATTGGTGTGGCATGAACACATCAACGAAGCATACATCCGTCAATTTCCAAAAGTAAAAGCTGTTCAACGTTATGGCGTTGGGTATGACACCCTAGATCTTCCATTTCTGTTAAGTAACGGAATCAGGTGTTGCAACAATCCTGATTATGGAACAGATGAAGTTGCTGACACTGCTGTTGCGATGATAATGAACATTGCCCGCGGAATAAGTCAGTATAATCATTTGGCTAAAGGCTATTTTGCTGATTGGCAGGAGAATATCAATCCTCTCGTGAAGCGCAATAGTGAGACTGTGGTAGGTGTAATAGGTTCAGGGCGAATAGGTGGATCTGTGGTGCTGAAGTGTAATGCGCTCAAATTTAAAACCGTAATTTTTGACCCTTTCAAGGAGCGTGGCCATGAAAAAATGCTTGGAACCAAACGAGTAGATTCAATAGAAGAGTTACTCGAAATTTCCGAT
Organism: Bacteroidota bacterium; assembly: GCA_027484125.1. Classification (GTDB taxonomy): domain Bacteria; phylum Bacteroidota; class Bacteroidia; order UBA7662; family JAIXUI01; genus JAIXUI01. The sequence goes on from JAIXUI010000054.1 coordinate 36,880, forward strand.
ATAATATCCTTGCATGCCCCGTTAAACTCAAAAACCAAAGGCATGGTTGATGAGCATTTTATTGCGAACATGAAACCAGGAGCCTCCCTTGTAAATACAGCTAGAGGCGGTTTAGTAAAGAATTTAGATATACTTTTAGAAGGGTTACTAAGCGGAAAACTCAATCAGGTTGCTTTGGATGTATTGGTTCATGAACCACCTCAATCAGAACCGCTAATCGATGCTTGGCGAGCAAACCATCCAGAGATTGCCGGTCGATTAACAATTAATCCTCATACGTCTTACTATTCTCAGGAGTCGTATCTGGAATTGAGAAGAAATGCTGCGAAGAATGCACTGCGCCTTTTAGAAGGTAAGGAAGCATATAATATACTTTCTGAGTAAAGCAAAAAGAAAATTAATGGATTGCTTCATGTTTTTGAACATCCAATAATGGCCGTTCTGTTTACTGGTAGAATTTAATTTGAATAAAAAGAAGAATGAAAAAACTGACCATCTGCAACGTTACAAGTATGCACGACTGGAACGATGATCGTATTTTTGAGCGAGCATCGGTAGGTTTGGCTGCTGCTGGTCATGATGTTTACTTTGTTGCACCTGCTGACCAAGATAAAATAGTAGAAGGCGTAAAAATTGTTTCAATTGCACAACGCACGAGATTAGGCAAACATTTAATGGGACCATTTGATGCATTCAGAAAAATGCGGTCCATTAAAGCAGATGTTTATCATTTCTATAACCCCAATATGCTTTTAATCATGGGTATTTGGGCTAAGCTTAGTGGCGCTAAAGTGTTTGTAGATATTCATGAGAATTATGAGTCGAGGGTAGACAAACTGCCACTACCCGGCTTTTTAAGAAGGCCTTTGATAAAGTTCTATCGCTGGCTTGAGAATACATTATGTGGCATGTTGTCGGGTGTTACCGTTGTTACCGAAAGCATGCGTCAGAAAATGTTGGCTTCCGGAGTTCCTATTTTGGTTGTCGATAATGTTCCGTACTTAAAGCGATTAGAAGGAATTGAATTGGCTAAAGAAAAACATATTCGTCCTACGATAATAACGTCAGGTTCTCATTCAGAAGCCAGAAACTGCTTGGAAGCAGTAGAGGCACTTCCAATGATTGTTAAAGAAATACCAGATGTTCAAATGATGTTTGTAGGACGATTTACTCCTGCAAGCTATGAACAGGTTTTGAAAGACAAGGCTAAGGAATTAGGTGTTGAAGCCAATTTCTCTACTGAAGGAATGCTGCCTTGGTTGGAGAATTTTAAACGTGTTTCAAGAGCGCATATTGGGTGTGTTTTCTATAATGATAATCTTAATAACAGGGTTACCTTGCCCAATAGGCTATATGAATACATGTATTGTGGGCTTGCTGTTTTAGGTGAGAATTTTCCGGAGGTGAAGAAAGTATTAGATAAGTCTAATGCTGGAGCTGTAGTTGATTCTAAAAATCCTGAATCCATTGCAAAAGCGTCTATTTCTTTATTGAAGGAAGCTTCTACACGAGAGCAATGTTCAGCTAATGCGATGTACGCAGTTAAGACCACCTATAACTTTGAAAGGGCGCTGGACGAGCTAATTCGCTTTTATCAAAAATCGCTAGCATGAATAACCTAAAAGCGCTTGCCTTTAATGCTGCTTTATTTTATGAGCATCTTACGAATAAAGAAGCTACCAAGGCCAATCAAATACTGGATCGTGCGGATCAGCTAGACAGAAATGGCATCCTTCAAATGAAAGAGGAGGCTTTTCAAGATATCATCAAGCACACATTAGAATACTCTTCCTACTATAAAGAGATAGCTCAACAACGTGGATTAACAGCAAGTGATTTTAAATCAATTGCGGATTTGAATAAATTGCCTTATTTAACCAAAGACATCATCAAATCAAGAAGGAACGACATTATAGTCAATAATATTCCCGAAAGTGAATGCATCAAACGAACTTCTGGTGGCACCACAGGAGAACCTATTTACATAGAAGTAGATAAGCAATGCCGGACCAATGATCTTTACTTCTATTACAGAGGGTTAAGGTGGATGGGTTGGCAGCCTGGGTACCAGATGGTGAAATTTTTTGGCGGTAGTTTATCAGGTCAAAACGCTCCTACATTAAGAAATAAGATTAAGAAATACCTGTCTGGAGAAGTTTTTCTTCCTGCATTTAATTTCAATAAAGACACCGCACTTCAATACTTGGATACCGTAAAAGCTCAAGGCGAAACCTTTGTTCAAGGGTATGTTTCTTCTATTTATAACCTAGCTGTTTTAACCAAAGAACTTAACTACAAAGGGCTGAAAATAAAAGGAGCATTTACCACAGCAGAACAACTTCCCGATGAACAAGCACAGTTCGTCAAAGAAGTACTTGGTTGTGATGTTAAAGCTTTTTACGGATGTGCAGAAATTAACTGTCTTGGTTTTCAAACCATTATGGGTGGTAGATACATCAGTCCTGATGAGATTATTCATATTGAATCGACCCAACATCCAGATTTACCTTTGGATAATGCGTTTCTTCTAACCTCTCTTTTCAACAAAAAAACACCGCTACTTCGTTATCTCAATGGTGACAATGGAACGTTAGGTTCACATGGTAAGTACTCCACCATAGAAGAGTTGTCTGGCCGGTCGGCGGATATGTTCCGAAGAAAAGATGGAAGTTTAATTTCTTCTATTGTGGCGACCCAAACCATGCAAATTACCGGGTTGACTCATAAAGTAAAGAAATATCAACTCTGGCAAACCGCTATTGATAAGGTAGAAATTCCTTATCTGCCATTTCTAGAATCTGAACCGCTAAGTGCAGAGGAACGCAAACACATCGAGGCCATGTATAAAAAACGTTTAGGTGACGAATTTGAAGTAACCATGTATCTGTCCGATCAGTTTGTTCAAAGTGCTTCAGGTAAACATCGCCTCATGATTAACAAACTAAATTCGTAAATAGGCATGAAACAGTATTTGCTTCCACTATATTTTCAATACAGATTTACCAAATATTTCTTTCAATTCATAAAGCCAATTGGCATTAAGAACCTTATTTGGTGTTATTTTAATGGGTTTTTTCCTAAGAACTTCGTTCTGTTTAATTTGGCCAAAAACAATCCCAAATTATTTGTAAGTGATTTTGAAGAAAACTTTAGAATATCCAGAATCAATAAAAATCCACAGGTGCTGAATAATAAGTTAGTATTTCCTGAAATTATTGGATCATTCTTTAAGGCGCCCAAAATACATGCTTTAATTTATCAAGGAAGATTTTTGCCTTATAAGCCCGAATCTAATTTTACAGAATCGGCGGCACTTGAATATTTGAAATCCGGAAATGCTATCATCATGAAACCAATAGATGGTGATGGTGGAATAGGAATTGTAAAAGTGAACTTCGATACCTACCAAAACCAATATAATTGGAATGGAAACTTCATTCATGAGGCGGAATTATTACGTAGGTTTTCAACATTGAACAACTATTTGGTCAGTGAATTTGTGAAGCAAGGTGAATATACGTCAGCGCTTTACGCTAATGCTGTGAATACGATCAGGATTATGTCCATGATTGATCCGGAAAATAGCCAGCCTTTTGTTGCTTTTGCAGCTCATAGAATAGGCAACGATAAGTCGGCTCCGGTTGATAACTGTGCAATGGGTGGATACACTGCCCCAATTGACGTTAAGACGGGAAAAATGGGAGCTGCCTCAGCTTCTAAATTCGAAGGAATGGAAAAGCCGCATTATCCTGTTCATCCAAACTCGGGAAACCCGATTGAGGGAATTGTTATTCCGCATTGGGAGCAACTCAAACAAGAAATCTGTGCACTTCATGGACGGCTCAGTTATATCAATTACATCGGTTGGGACATCGTTTATGCTGCCGACGGACACTTCTATCTGCTTGAAGGAAACGACCAAGTAGATTTAAAGCTTCATCAAGTTCATAGCCCGCTTTTACTCGATGAAGCGGTCAAAAAATTCTACACTTACCATAAGGGAATTAAAGGATAATGGCGGGGAAGGTAAGTTTTGAATTTCACATCTATCAGCCAGAGCAATTTGGTGCATGGGATGAGTATGTGCGTTTGCACCCCAATGGAACACTTTTTCACACCACTTCTTGGTTGAAAAGAATCAAAGGTGAACTTTCGGTCTTTGTAGTTGAGAAAGAAGGAATAATAGTTGGCGGATATGCCGGCTTATCCTATATAAAAAATAGGCAAAAGGGATTTCATGTTCCACCATTAACGCCCTACACCGGACCATTGGTAAGCAGATCTTGGGAGAAAAAATCTGTTCAAGAAGAGCATGATGTTTTAAACTTTCTTTTAGAAAATCTCCCCAACGCTCCCCATTGGGATTTCATGTATGCTGTTGAAGATACGTTTATTCACCCCTTCCATTGGAAAGGATTTAGCTCTTCAATGGGCGTATCTTATGTAATCAATAAGCCCTACGACACATGGCTCTCCGGGATGAATAAAAACAAAATTCGAGAGTATAAAAAACTTGAAGAAGCGGTTCAAAAAGGAGAATTAAAAGTAACGCTTAATGGGCCAATAGCTCCAATTCTGGATCTTAATCAAGTTACAGCTTCCAGAAATGGGTTCTCTTTTGACCGTCCAACTTTAGAAGCACTATTTTCTCCAACAGATCATTCATGTACCCGAACCATGTTAATCGAATCTGCGGAATTTGGGCCACTTAGTGGTTCTATCATGGTGTTCGATGACAAAGGAATGTACAACCTCATCAATGGTTCTGTAAGAGTAGACCATCCCGTGTATAAGACTATCAACCTTTATGCACTTTGGGATGGGATTCAATTCGCGCTTTCGAGTGGAAGATTCTTCGATTTTGAAGGCTCGATGCTCAAAGGGGTAGAATCGTTTTATCGATTAATGGGCGGCGAGTATCAATACAAAATGAGGTTTCAAAAAACCAATTCTATCCCATATTTGCTAGCTCGCTTATTTCTTCAGTTTAAAAGCGAACGTAAATCCCTTAAATAATGATTGCCGGATTTTATTGGGGAAATGAGCAAGATGTGCCTGCTGTAACGCAATTATGGGAGGCTGCTGGATTGAACACCATCAATATGGGCAGCGTTGCGGGAAAACAACTTTTGTTGGCCCCAAAAATTCTGATAGAAACAACTTTGGTGGTAACCTCCGCCGAATGGAAAGCAACCGCGGTGGGCGTATTTATTTACAAAGGATTTGTTGCAGAAGAGGCTGTTCGATTAGCTTTAACGGATCTTGAACATCATCGATTTGATGAACTTGCGGTAAGGGGGACATTTGCATTCCTTGTCTATAATGAAGAGCATCTTAAAATTTGGCTTGATGCAACAGTTATACAGCATTTGTATGTGAATAAAGCCCAAAAAGCACTTTCTACTTCTTTCCTAGCTTTGGTAGAAACGCAATCAAATAGAACTCCTCAACTAGAATCTTTCCAAGAACTGTTACTAACGGGCACTCAGATTGGCCCTGAAACCTTGGTAAAAGGAATTTTCAAAACAGAGCCTCATTATATTCCTGAGATAGCCGGTGTAGAAATTAAGATTTGCAAGCGGCCTACTCAGGAATCAGACTACAAGTCAAGAGAAGAAGCTCTTGACCATGCTCAAGCCCATTTAGAAGCCTGTTTCAACGATTACCGCGGTTTGGCTACCGCTCACGGAGCGCTGCTGGGTTTAACAGGTGGCCTCGATAGTAGGTTGAACTTAGCTGTTGCTTTGAAAAAGTGGCCAAAGCCCATTGAAGTTTATACGAATTGCAGAATCCGAAAAGGTAAAGAGCAGGTAATTGATGAGCCACTAGCTCAAAAAGCAGCAGAAAGTGTTGGCTTGACCTTGCGCGCAGGATGGATGGTTCATCCTTTAGATATGGATGATGTGCAACTGGCGGAGGTTATGGAGCAGTCCTATCAGTTTTTTGATGGCCATGGCAGAATGCACGCCCAATGGTTTGAGGATTACAATACTGCAAGATTTAAGAAAGCGCTGATGGGTAATCGGCTTTTCGGATTGAGTGGAATTGGGGGAGAACAGTACCGGAATTTTGAAGGAATGCTAACTCCAACTTGGAGTCGGGATTATTTTATTCGATATCATCTTGCCTTGAATTATTGTGGTCCTGTTTTTAAAAATCAACAGGCTGAAGATTCCTTTGCTGATTCGCTTGGTGAACGGGTTTGGAGTAAAATTAAACCTGCAAAATCAGACAGAGTTTCACACTCGGAAGTCAAACAATACCTCAACGAAATACTGATAAGCAATCGTTTAGGAGCAAGAAACAATGCCGAGAACCGCTTGGCTTGGTTTGCTAGCCCTTTTACAGACCCCGGTGTGAGTATTCCTGCTTATGGCTTAACCAAATGGCTGGGAAGTTCTATCGAGTTTGAAAAAGATTTGATAGTAAGGCTTAATGATTCATTAGCGAATGTTCCTCTTGATTATGGCATACGCCCTAAAGACGACTTATCGTTAAAAATGAAAATCAAACCTTGGGTTCGCCATTTCACTCCTTCAAGATTGTGGGTGGACAAGCGTATTGGCCCATTGTCGGAACCGGGTTCTTATCAATTGTTTAATGAGCTTTCGGCTCAATCCACCTTAATAAAAACTTGTGTGGAAGAAGTGAACAAACTTTCACTTCCCATCCATTTGAATAGACTTTGTGCATTGCCTGATTTTATGCCGATTGTAGTCAATATGGGCTACTTTTTACTTAAGCTCAAGCAACCTTCTTTAAGTACTAGAGTAAAATATGAATGAGAATCTGAGAAAAACGCTTTTGTACTTTCAGCCAATTGAAACGTACTGGCGACTTTCCAATCCTGATAACCATCGGTTTTTAAAAGAAAGCCCTATTGGGCTTTATCCACTTTCTTTTAAGGATCGAATAGCACAGGGCCATTACCCAGCATTTGATGAAGAGGGAATACCAGTCTTTCCGTTTTTAAAAGGAGGTAAACTGGTACACTTCTATACAGGAATGTGCAGTTTTAGCTTTGGGTTATGGGAGCTTTATTTGCTTACCGGAGATCAAAGCCACGCTGACAGACTCCTCAAAGTTGCAGGATTTATACTTAGAACAGCCATAGATGTTCCCGGCGAAGCGGCTGTTTTGCTTGATTTTGACGACGAAACAGAAACCACGGGAATTACTTGTGCCATGAATAATGGCGAAGCTATTTCTGTATTGAGCCGAGCGTTTGTCCTCACTCAAGACGATCGTTATAAAAAGTTGGCGCTGAAGTTGGCCAAAGCATTAGAGTTTCCTTATGGCCCGCATGGCCTCAATGGACATCTTCCCGATGGCGGAGAGATATGGTACCTCGAAGGAGGCAAGTACATTCTAAACGGACACATTTACACCTTATTTGGTTTATATGAACTAGGTAAAATTGCGGATGAGGTTTGGATTAAAACGCTCTTTGAAAAAGGATACGCTTCTGTAGCTTCTGCTTTGTCAAGATTTGATTCTGGTTACTGGTCTTATTACTGGCTCAACAAGCCTTATTATGTAGCAAGTATCATGTATCACAATTTGCACATTTGTCAGCTGGATGCTTTATATCAACTAACAGGAAACGAGGTGTTCAAGCAATATGCAGATCGTTTTCGAAGCCACGCAGCATCTCCGATTAACAGAGCTCGCGCTGCTTATAGGATAGCGAATGCCAAGTTTACTCGAATGCTAGGTAAACGATGAAAAGAAAAGTCTGTTTGTTTGTGGGAGGTTTTCCAAGCGAAGACAATCCGGCACATGGCGTTTTCAATCTTCGTGCAGCACAAGGTTTGGCACCTTTGGTAGATCTAACGGTTGTGCAACTACGAATGTGGCTTCCCAAAAGAAAGTTTAAAAGTGTTAGCCAGCATCCTGACGGCTTTAAGCTTATCGTACTATGTATTCCTTTTATTCCGAAGTTTGAAAACGCACTTCTGAATCTTAATTCTCTGGTTATAGCCATTATTTCTTCTTTACTCCTTGCTAAAGAAAGAAGGCAATTTGAAGTGGTACATTCTGTTAGTACACTTACTGGTATTGTACCCGCACTTTGGCCAGGAAAGCAAAAGTTTGTTCATGTGGTACAGTCTATAGGGGCAGATTTAAACTCCGAAATGCCTGTTGTGAAAAACAGCTGGGCGGTTAAAAAGCTTCTGAAATCAATTGACTCTGCTACTTTTAATAGTAAGCAGCTGCTATCGCAATACGAAAGCTTATTAGGAAAAGCCCCCCATTCAAGAATAATCTACCGTGGCGTAAACGTAGACAAATTCACTGCACAACCCTTTCCAAAGGAAGAATCAATTTCTTTTCTTTTTATCGGAGGGCTTCCCGCTTACCCTAATTTTGTATTCAAGGATAATACGAAGGGAGGAAAAACACTGATGGAGGCATGGAAACAAATAGACGCGATGGAATTTCAACTGCGTCCGAGGTTGGTGTTTGCGGGTCCAGAATCGGTAAAACCCGAGTCGGAAATGTGGAGAAAATCGCTTCGATATCCTGAAAGTGTTGAAATGCCCGGTGTCATAAAACCGGCAGATCTTCAGAAAAGAATGGCTGAAAGTGCGGCAGTAATTGTTCCATCTATGGAAGAAGGCCTACCCAATGCTGGAATGGAAGCAGCAGCTTCAGCCAGAATGCTGATTGCCACTCCGGTAGGCGGAATCCCTGAAATTACCAGGGACCGCGAAACGGCTTTGATTTTTCCGGCTGGAAATGCCAATGAATTGGCAAAGTGCTTAGAAGAAGCCATTCGAAATCCTGAAACCACCCGCCAACGTGGTGAAAAAGCCAGAGAATTGATGGTATTGCACTTTCGCCATACCGATTTTGCTCCTCAATATGCGAGTTTGTATGAGGAGTTAATCAACTTGAAAAAAGACTAATGAAAAAGAAAATACTGTTTGTTTTTGGCACCAGACCTGAAGCCATAAAGATGGCTCCTCTGGTTCGCTCTTTTGCTGCATTAACAGATCGCTTCGATGTTCGCGTTTGTTTAACCGGACAACATCGCCAGATGCTCGATCAGGTGATGGAGTTTTTTGATTTGAAGGCCGACTACGACCTCAATCTGATGTTGCCTAATCAAACCCTTTTCGACATTACAGCTAATGCGCTAAAAGGGCTTGAGCCGGTACTTGAAGATTTTCAGCCAGACGGCGTATTTGTTCAAGGCGACACCACCACCGCTTTTGCTGGAGCACTTGCTGCATTTTATAAGAAGGTGAAAGTGCTTCACTTAGAAGCCGGGCTGCGTTCCGGACAGAAATACTCCCCTTTCCCTGAAGAAATTAATAGGATTCTTGCTGGCCACATAGCAGATTTCCACTTCGCACCAACTCCTCAAGCGCAGCAGAATTTGGCTTCTGAGGGAATCAAAGACAACGTTTGGGTGGTAGGGAATACTGTAATTGATGCCTTGCTCTTGGGGTTAGACCTCATTAAAACACGTGGTGAAAAACCATATCAGGAGAAATTTAGTTTTCTAAAACCAGGTTTGAGAACCATTTTGGTAACTGGCCATAGAAGGGAAAGCTTTGGAAAGCCTTTCGAAGCCATTTGTAATGCTATTAACACGCTCGTGAATGAATTCGATGACGTGCAAGTGGTTTACCCGGTTCATTTGAATCCGAACGTTAGAGAAGTGGTTTACAAAACACTTTCCGGAAACGACCGGATTCACCTGATTGAGCCACTTGACTACCCCTATTTGATTTGGCTGATGAGCCAAAGCTACCTGGTGCTCACCGATTCCGGTGGTATTCAGGAAGAAGCACCATCCTTAGGTAAGCCGGTATTGGTAATGCGTGAAGTAACAGAGCGAATAGAAGGGATTCAAGCCGGTACAGCGCTTTTAGTTGGAACTGATGAAGAGAAAATTCTTATGGAAGCGCGTAAGCTACTGACTTCACAAGAAGCGTATGCTCAGATGTCTAACGCTACGAATCCTTATGGGGATGGAACTACTTCTGCAATGATTGCTGATTTGACTTGGAATAACCTTTAATTTGACCACCAGAACGATGTCTGAAATTGTAAAATTTGTTGTTGCGGGCTGCGGCCATATTGGCAAGCGCCATGCTGAAATGATAGTTCGAAATCCGGAAGCTGAATTGGTAGCGATGATCGATACCAACCCTGCCATGGAAGCGGAAGTCAAAGAAAAGTTTAACGTTCCGTTTTTCACCTCTTTGGAGGCGTTTTTCGCTTCAGGGTTGAAAACAGACGCTGTTACTGTTGCCACTCCCAATGGAGTGCATGCTTCTTTAAGTATTCAAGCACTTGAAAATAGCTGCCATGTAATCATTGAAAAGCCAATGGCATTGACTAAGGCAGACTGTGAAAAAATCATTTTCAAGTCGCTTCAAATGTCTAAAATGGTTTTTGTGGTAAAACAAAACCGCTACAGCCCACCCTCAAAATGGTTGAAAGAAGTGGTTGAGAAAAAAATCATCGGAGATGTGCTCATGGTACAAACCAATTGTTACTGGAACCGAGATGAGCGTTATTACAAAAAAGGCGGATGGAAAGGTTCTCGAGAGTTAGATGGCGGAACACTGTTTACCCAGTTCAGCCACTTTGTGGACATCATGTATTGGGTTTTCGGAGATGTGAAAAACATCAAAGCCAACTTTGCCAACTTTAATCACCAAAGCACCATTGAGTTTGAAGATTCAGGCATGGTAGTTTTCGATTTCATTAACGGAGGTATGGGAGTAATCAATTATTCCACATCCGTTTGGGATAAAAACATGGAAAGCTCCATGACAGTGGTGGGTACGAAAGGAAGTTTGAAAATCGGCGGACAGTACATGAATGAAGTGGAGTATTGCCACATCGAAAATTATACCCTTCCACAATTGGCAGAAACCAACCCACCAAACGATTATGGACCCTATAAAGGTTCGGCTGCCAACCACCATTATGTGATAGAGAACGTAGTAGATACGCTTCTTGGAAGAGGAAAAATTGACACCAATGCCTTAGAAGGCCTCAAGGTCGTGGATATTATTGAGCGTATTTACGAGCATAATCCGTTTATCGGGCAGGCAGAATAAGATTGCCTCCGGAAATGAAGATTATTGTTTCACACGATGTTGACCACCTTCGATTAGGGGAACATCTCACAGACCGTTATTTGCCGGGAACGCTTTATCGTTCGATAATTTCGAAGATGAAAGGCGAGCCCTTTAATTTCTGGAAGCGTTTCGCCTTCAGGACGGAGAGGCTACGCGAGCTTAGGGCATTTAATCAAAGTTTCGGCATCAGTGAAACCTATTTTTTCGCTACACGAAAAGGATTGTCACTTTCCTATGCGTATCAAGAAGCAGCACCACATATCAAGCGACTTTTTCTTGAAGGCGTAGAGATAGGGCTTCACGGCCAATCTCCCGACAGTTTAGAAGGGCTTCAGGAGGAGGTTCGTAGGTTGAAGGAAATTCATCAAGGAGAGCTTGTTGGCATTCGCAATCACTACCTTAGAAAAACCCCAAACACCTTGAAGTACATGGAGGCTTGTGGTTTTCGATATGATTCTACACATATGGGAATTGAAGCTCCATTCCAATCGGGTTCGTTGTGGGAAATTCCAATTTCAGTTATGGATGTAACAAGCCTTTCTCCCATCCATAATCATTTTCCTGAAGCTTGGGAAAACACCATGAAAACCTTGGAAGAAGCTCATGCAGCTAATTTGCCCTATTTTGTAGTGAACTTTCACGACCTATACTTCTCTGATGGTTGGAAAATGCATCGAAAATGGTACACCACCTTAATTGAGCATTTCCACCAAAAACAATATTCCTTCATTAGTTTTAGAGAAGCGCTGACAGAACTTAGTCAGGCCTAACGGCTAGTGATTTGAGAGTTTGGATATTTAATCAATATGCGACATCGCCTAAAGAGCCAGGTGGTACCAGACACTTTTCTTTGGCAAAAGCGCTTGTGATGAAAGGGCATGAGGTAACTATTTTTGCCTCAAGTTTTCATTACAGCAAGCATACTGAAACCCAGCAATTTGAGGAATCCTCTTTTTGGAAAGAGGATTCTATTGAAGGTGTTCAATTTATTTGGTTTAAAACCATTCCTTATAAGAGTAACAACTGGAGACGCTACTTAAACATTTTGGATTACACATATAAAATCAAAATGTTTGATTACTCCTTGTTGGAGAAACCTGACGTAATAATTGGCTCATCCTTTCACTTGCTCACTCCTTGGATATCAGGTAGGTTAGCTCAAAAACTCAGGGTTCCTTTTGTTTCAGAGATACGGGATTTATGGCCTGAAACACTTATTGCTTTAGGTACATCCAAGTACCATCCATTGGTGTTGTTGATGGCGCATTTAGAAAAGCGCATCTACCGGTCTTCCTCTCGAATTATAGTGCTTTTTCCAAAAGCGCATGAGTACATTCTAAATCTTCGGCTGGGCATTTCAAGAGATGATATTGTTCAAATTCCCAATGGCGTTGATTGTAGGCAATTTGCTGAAGAATCAACCGATACATTAGTAAGTGGAGAACCGAGTATTATTAATAAAAGATCAGAAACGTTAACCATAGTCAATGCGGGATCATTGGGCAATGTTTATTGTCTCGACAGTTTGCTCGATGCCATGAAAATCCTTCAAGATACCCAAATACCAGTACACCTTTACTTGGTTGGAGATGGAGTAAAAGCAAAAGAACTAAAAAAGCAGGCTCAAGAACTTAGGCTAGAAAATGTTACTTTTCATGAACCGGTTAGTAGGGAGCAAATACCGGCTCTGTTATCAAAAGCAGATATTTTGTATGCCAGTATAATGGACTCTCCACTATATAGATGGGGAATGAGTTTGAATAAAATAACCGAATACATGGCGGCTGCTAAACCCATTGTTTTTGGATACAATCAGCCGGATAATCCAATAAATGAATCAGGATGCGGATTTACCGTTCCTGCCAATCAGCCAAAGGCCCTAGCGGAAGTACTTCAAAAGCTGGTTGCCATGACCGAAACAGAAAGAAAAACTTTAGGAAAGCGAGGAAGACTTTTTGCCGAGAAGCATTATGACTTTAGCATTCTTGGAGAGAAGTTAACCTCACTTTTAGAAACAGTAGTTAAAGAAAACACCTAGATGAAACAATACTTTGCCCATGAGACAGCAGTCGTTGATGAAGGCTGCGAAATAGGAGAAGGCACCAAAATTTGGCACTTTTCTCACGTGATGTCCAATTGCAAACTTGGAAAAAACTGCAATTTGGGACAGAATGTAGTCGTGTCACCCGAAGTGGTGTTGGGAAATAATGTGAAAGTTCAGAACAATGTTTCCATCTACACCGGGGTCACATGCGATGATGATGTATTTCTTGGCCCTTCCATGGTATTCACCAATGTTACCAATCCTCGTTCAGCGGTAAACCGTCGCGGACAGTATTCAAGAACCCACGTAGGAAAAGGAGCAAGCATCGGAGCCAATGCTACCATTGTTTGTGGCCACGATATTGGGGCGTTTGCCTTTATAGGAGCGGGTTCTGTAGTTACTAAGAACATACCAGCCTACGCCTTGGTGGTTGGAAATCCGGCTCGTCAAATTGGTTGGATGTCGGAATATGGACATAGGCTTGAGTTTAATGATCAAGGACTGGCCATTTGCCCAGAAAGTGGTGACCAGTATAAGCTATCCGAAAACGGAGTTAGTAAGGTAGAAGCATGATAGTGGCAACTAGTAGGGCCGATGATATGCAGGATTACAGCGCATTGTTGCGCCAATTCCTGGATGCCGGATATACATTTGTAGATTATCACCACCAGTCCAAAGCTGAAGGAGAAATAATCCTACGTCATGACATTGACTATGATACCGGATTTGCATTGGAAACAGCAAAGAAAGAAGCGGTACTTGGCATCCAAGCTACTTATTTCTTTTTGTTACGGTCTGAATTTTACAACCCTTATTCAGAAGTAGATTTCCGCAATATCATGGAAATCAAAAGTCTGGGTCATACCATCAGCATTCACTTTGACCCCTTGCTGTATGTAGATTTTCACGGCGGATTGGCTGAAGAAGTCAGCATGTTTAAGGCCATGTTTGGGGAAGAAGTAAAAATGATCAGCTTGCACCGCCCCAACGAGTATTTTCAAGCACTAACAACACCAATCAACGGAATCATGCATACCTATATGCCACGCTTCTTTAAAGAACTGGCCTATTATGCAGATTCGACCGGTAAATGGCGCTTTGGGCATCCGCTTGATTCGGAAGTATTTAATCAGAAGAAAAGTCTTCAGCTTTTGATTCATCCGGTATGGTGGTGTGTTCCGGGAGCGGATCAACATGAAAAACTCAGGCATTACTTTTCGACCCGAAACACCCGCATGAAAGATCTTTTTTCTGCTAACTGTATTCCATTTAGAGCAATTTATGACAGCATCTGAGCGCATAGCAGTTTTTGGCTGTAAAAGCACCACCCAGTTTCTTATTGAATCGCTGGAACAAGCGGGAGTAAGAGTAAGTCAGCTAATCACCATCAGCCCTGCCATGGGAGAGAAGCATGAAGTGGCAGACTACTCAGATTTGGCCGACTGGGCTAAAGTGAGAGGAATTGCGGTATACGTTGCAAAAACGTATTCATTAAAAAACGAGCAGGATTTAGCAACCATTGCTGCTATGAATCTTGATTTGGCGTTTGTTATTGGCTGGCAGCGTTTAATTCCCGAAGGCGTGTTGCGTAGTTTAAGAGTAGGAGCTTTCGGTATGCATGGTTCCAGCATGAATCTTCCCTTGGGACGCGGACGCTCGCCCATGAATTGGTCCATACTTGAAGGAAGAAAGGTGTTTTATACGAATCTTTTCCAATACGATCCGGGTGTTGATTCCGGTGATGTGGTGGATACCTTCAAGTTTCAGATTCTGGACACTGACACAGGCGAAACCATGCATTACAAGAACCTGCTGGCTATGAAGTACTTGATTGAGCGGAATTTAAAATCGTTGCTTTCAGGCCACTACTCACTTAGCGGACAACGCACAGATCTTGAACCAACCTATTATCCCAAGAGAAGTCCATCAGATGGAGCTATTGACTGGAGATTAGACGTTTTTCAACTAGAGCGATTTATCAGAGCAGTAACGCGGCCATTTGCGGGCGCCTTTACTTTTATTGGAACTGAGCGCATCACTATTTGGTCTGCTACGGTTTTTGACCATGAAGAATATGGCTATGGTAATTTAAAAGAAGGACAGATAGCAGCAGTTTTTCCTTCCGGCAAATTTCTAGTTAAAGCTTTTGGCGGTTTGCTTTTGGTTCAAGAATACGAAGGAGCGACACCAGCAATTGGAACATTGATGCATGCAGGAGGAGCCACCATCAAGGTATTCCCTAGAAATTCTCAGGGATATTTTGATGTAGAAGAATAAACAAGTTTTCCGAAGACGGTTCGGCAGTTAATTTTGAAGCAGGAAAGGCGTGAAGCGCCAAACTCAACTATGAAGAAACTTCAGATGGTGGATCTGGTCACCCAATACCAGAATATGAAGCCGGAGATTGATGCAGCGATTCAGGAAGTTCTGGATACTGCGGCCTTTATAAAAGGGCCGGCTGTAAAGCGCTTTGAAGACAATCTTGCGGTTTACACAGGAGCCAAACATGTAATTGGGTGTGCCAACGGTACCGATGCACTTCAAATTGCCATGATGGCGCTTGGATTAAAGCCAGGAGATGAAGTCATTACGGCCAGTTTTACATACGTGGCTACGGCAGAGGTTATCGCCTTATTAGGCCTAAAGCCTGTTTTGGTAGATGTTCATCCAGAGCATTTCACCATTGATCCTGAGGCCATTAAACACGCTATTACACCGAAAACCAAAGCCATTGTTCCTGTTCATTTGTTCGGACAGTGTGCAGATATGGCTCCTATCCTTGAGATCGCAGCCGCTCACAGCTTGTATGTCATCGAAGATACAGCACAAGCTATTGGTGCAGTTTACACCTTCCCGGATGGACGAAAGGCTCAAGCCGGAACTATGGGAACCATTGGTACCACCTCTTTCTTCCCATCTAAAAACCTTGGATGCTATGGCGACGGTGGCGCCATTTTCACCAATGATGACGAGCTGGCAAAGAAACTCCGAATGGTGGCCAATCATGGTCAATCAATTCAGTATTACCACGATGAAGTAGGTGTAAACTCTCGCCTTGACACCATTCAAGCGGCCATTCTTGATATTAAACTAAAACGTCTTGATGATTATGCTGCAGCAAGAAATGCAGCAGCAGATTTCTATGACCAAGCATTTGCCAATCATCCCAAAGTGAAAACTCCGGTTAGGGTTACATCCTCTACCCATGTTTTCCACCAATACACCTTGTTGTTGTCAGAAGGTATTGATAGAGATGCCATCAAAGCAAAACTTGCAGAGGTTGGCGTACCAAGTATGGTTTATTATCCAGTGCCTTTGCATAAGCAGAAGGCCTATCAAATGGATGGAGATTTTCCTGTAACGGAGCGTCTTTGCGCAGGTGTAATCTCTCTTCCTATGCACACGGAAATGGATGAAGAGCAGTTGGCCTACATTAGCCAACATTTTCTTCAAGTACTTGCATAAAGCATGATTTACCAGCGCCTCGTAAAAGAGTTGTTGGACCGAGTCATAGCATCAGGTTTACTCCTGCTTTTAAGCCCGGTTATCGTATTGGTAACCGGGCTTATTTGGGTTAAAACGGCCAAGAACCCCATTTTCACTCAATCGAGGCCAGGCTATCGGGAGCGAATCTTCACATTGTATAAGCTTAAGACCATGACAGATGAGTGTGACGAGCATGGCCAATTACTTCCTGATAATCAGCGTACTACAACCATTGGAGACTGGATTAGAAAATATTCATTAGATGAGCTTCCTCAACTTTGGAATGTGGTAAAAGGAGACATGAGCTTAGTTGGACCTAGGCCACTACTTGTTCAATATCTTCCACTTTACAACGATTATCAAAGAAAACGCCATCTGGTAAAACCCGGGATAACCGGACTAGCCCAAGTAAATGGAAGAAACAAGCTGAGTTGGGAAGAGAAGTTCGAATTTGATGTGTACTATGTGGAGCATATCAGTGCTTGGCTTGATTTAAAGATTGTTCTGCTCACTTTTCAAAGTGTATGGCTGAAAAAAGGTGTTAATTACAACGAGGACACAACCTCAACGTATTTCATGGGTAACCCTTCGGAGTCAGATAAAGCGCTTATGAAGCAACCAAGGGATATAAAAGGTGAGGCGTCAACTTAAAAACAGGAAAGAATTAATCGGGTTGGCTTGCTTAATATTGCAGGCTGAAAGTTGATTTAGCCAAGAACTTTACATAGATGATATATCTGTCGCCACCGCATTTAGGGGAAAAAGAAGCTCAACTGGTGCAGGAAGCCTTACTTTCCAATTGGATTGCACCACAGGGCCCTCACTTAGATCGGTTTGAGCAGGATTTGGCGGCAAAACTCCAAGCGCCTTATGTGGTTGGAGTTTCATCAGGAACTGCTGCCATACACCTAGGATTACGCGCCTTAGGGGTTGGCCCTGGAGATGAAGTAATTACTCCTTCCTTTTCATTTATTGCCTCCGCTTCACCCATAACATTTTTAGGAGCAAAACCAGTATTTGTAGATAGCGAACCCGGCACTTGGAACATGGATCCTGAGCTGTTGGAACAAGCTTTAAAGAATCGCAGAGCAACAGGAAAAAAGGTGAAGGCCATAGTGATGGTTCACGCCTACGGAATGCCAGCCATGACGGATGAAATTCTTTCTTTGGCCAAAACGTATGAAGTACCAGTGCTAGAAGATGCTGCAGATGCGCTTGGGGCTACCCTTCAAGGAAAGCAAGTGGGTACATTTGGAGATATTGGAGTCCTTTCATTTAATGGAAATAAAATCATTACAACATCAGGAGGGGGGGCTTTATTAACCCCGCATGAGCAGCACGCCCAATTTGTTCGCTATTTGGCAACTCAAGCAAAAAGCCCTGTACCCCATTACGAACATGCTGAAATAGGCTACAACTACCGGTTGAGCAATGTTCTTGCAGCGATAGGTATAGGGCAGATGGAAGTTTTAGAAGATAGAATAAGCCGCCGTCGGGCCATTTTTGCTGAGTATCAGCAAAGTTTGGAACCTATAAGCGCTATATCCTTTCCTCAGGAACGCTCAGGAGCGCGTTCTAACCGCTGGCTGACCATTATTAGAATGGCTCAAGGTGGATGGGAAAGGCTACATGAGCAGTTGAAAGCTCATGCCATAGAAAGCCGCCCAGTTTGGAAGCCCTTACATCTTCAGCCGGCATTTTCGGGTGTTACGAGTTATCTGAATGGAGTTTCTGAAACCTTGTTTAGCCAATGTTTGTGCCTACCATCCGGCAGTGCGATGACAGGAGAGCAAATACAGGAAGTGGTAGAAATAATTAAAAAGCACCAAAGCCTATGACGACTATTGCGGTTATCATGCCCGTTTTTAATGAGGAAAAAGTCATCGAACAAGTGGTGAATTCCTTATTAAATCAGGATCAAACCGGATTTAAACTGGCTATATATCTGATAGATGGCAAGTCGGAGGATGGAACAGTTAGGATTATCGAGCGAATCCAACAAACCCATTCAGAGGTTCACCTTTTAATCAATGAAAAGAGGAAAACACCGTTTGCATTTAATTTAGGTTTACAAGCTACCGATGCCACTTACGTGGCAATGTTGGGAGCACATACCGTTTATGATCAAAACTATCTCCGCGTTTGTTTGGAGGAATTGATAAAAACCAATTCTGCCGGATGTAGTGGGGTAATTCGCCCACAGACGCAATTTAGAGACGACGAAGCCCGACTTTGTTATTGGGTAAATACCTCAGTATTCGGAGTGTCTGGAAGTTCATTCAGAACAATGCAAGAGGGATATGCTGATTCAATACCCTACGCAGTTTTTAAACGAGATGCCTTACTTCAAGTAGGAGGGTACAACGAAACGCTGATAAGAAATCAGGATAATGATATGAACCAGCGCCTGATAGATGCCGGACATAAGTTGTATTTAACAGGAAAAACGGCGTTTATCTATCAAGGAAAGAGCACTATCGGTGGGTTAATGCAATATGCATTTACCAATGGAAAATGGAATGCCTATTCGTTCCGGTATTTCCCAAAGAGTATGAGAATCCATCATTTGATACCTTTTTTCTTTTTCCTTTATGTATGCATACTGCCAATTGTAGGGATTGCAGGTTGGATAGAACTTCTTCCTAATTGGTTAGTTTGGCTAGTGTTTTCGGGTATTTTCTTTTACTTGATACTTTCCATGTTGGAGTCATTGCGCATTGTTTCCAGAGAGAAGCAGTGGATAGGACTTCGATGTTTTTACTTGTTTCCACGTTTTCATTTTTCTTACGGTAGAGGCACCTTTACCGGATTTTTAACCCCTAAAGACCAATTTCAATCATGATGAAAATACCTTTTTCGCCACCCTACATTGACGATGATGTAATTCAGGAAGTTACCGACTGTTTGAAATCCGGATGGATAACTTCTGGGCCGCGTGTAAAAGCGCTGGAGGAAGAAGTGATGAAGTATACCGGGGCTGAAGCGGCCATGTGTGTAAACTCCTGGACTTCAGGAGCTGCATTGATTTTAAAGTGGTGGGGCATAGGCGAAGGCGATGAGGTTATTGTTCCAGCTTATACTTACTCCGCAACAGCGTTAACCGTTCACCACGCAGGGGCTAAGCCAGTGATGGTGGACACAGGTGTTGATTTTAATGCCACAGTGGAGAATATCAAAAACGCGATAACTCCACGCACTAAAGCCATTATGCCCGTAGATATCGCCGGCTGGCCTTGCGATTACGATGCAGTTATGGCGCTGGTAAATGACCCGGCTGTAAAAGCTATGTTTCAAGCAGGTAATGAGTTACAAGCGAAGCTTGGCAGAATTTTGGTGATTTCAGATGCAGCTCACTCAATAGGAGCTAAGTATAAAGGAAAGAGAACAGGGACTCAAGTTGATATTACTATTTTTTCCTTCCATGCTGTTAAGAACGTAACCACTTCAGAAGGAGGTGCTATTTGTCTTTGTTTGCCAGAGCCTTTCGACAATACAGAAGTGTATCGATATCTCAAGGTTTTTGGATTGAATGGACAGACCAAAGATGCTTTTTCGAAGAGCCAAGCCGGTGGAGGTGGATGGCGCTATGACATCATCACAGCAGGTATTAAAGTGAATATGCCTGACGTTTGTGCGGCGATAGGTTTAATACAGCTTCGTAAATACAACGATTTGCTTTTGGCAGAACGTCGTCGGGTTTTTGACACCTATGCCAAACTGTTCAGCGACAAACCATGGGCTCAACTTCCTCCTGGAGAAGATGAAAACAGAACCAGTTCGTTTCACTTATATGCACTTAGAATAATTGGAGTTACGGAAGAACAGCGCGATCGAATGATCGAGTATGTTTCTGAAAAAGGCGTTTCCGTGAATGTGCATTTTATACCAATGCCTATGTTGACCTTTTTCAAGGGCCAAGGCTACAACATTGCTGACTATCCGGTTGCATATGATAACTTCTCCAGAGAAATCTCCTTGCCCATTTATCCGCAACTTACCTTGGAACAGCTCCAGTACATTGCTACGGCCATAGAAGAAGCCTACCAATCGATACAGTAATGATGTTAAAGCGCGTTTTTGACTGGTTGTTTTCCCTTATTTTTCTAATTGTACTGAGTCCTGTCTTTTTAATACTTGCTATTTGGATAAAGCTGGACTCTAGAGGTCCAGTTTTCTATAAGCAACAGCGAGTTGGAAAAGATGGGAAGGATTTTTGGTTGTACAAATTCAGAAGCATGAGGGTGGGATCAGATAAAAGCGGGTTGCTCACAGTTGGAGGTCGAGATCCGCGAATCACCTCTTCCGGCTATTTTATCCGCAAGTATAAGTTGGATGAGTTTCCTCAGTTAATCAATGTGTTCTTGGGTGAAATGTCGGTAGTTGGTCCACGACCGGAAGTAAGGAAATATGTGAATCTTTACAATGCAGAACAGCTTCGTGTTTTGAGTGTAAGACCCGGAATTTCAGATTTTGCTTCCATCCGATACAGAAATGAGAACGACTTGCTGGAAAAAGCTGAAAATCCTGAGCAATTTTACATTGATGAAGTAATGCCGGAGAAGCTGCGAATTAATCTTGAGTATGTGGAGAAAGCCAATCTGGCTACCGATATACGCATCATATTCGCCACATTAGCCGCAATTTTTAAATAGTAGAAGGAGTTGGGGCTTTTCAAGAGCCTTGAATTTTAAATTCCATGGTATGGTTGAAGTATTAGCGCTCCAGAAGAAGGACCTTCCAATAGTTGTTGATGTTCACTTGAAAGCCTTCAAAGGCTATATGAATGCAGCACTCGGGAAACAATATGTATATGCGTTTCTGCAATGGTTTTTGGAAGATGCCAGAGCCTTAGCCTTTTGCGCACACCATGCGGGTCGTCCGGTAGGTTATTTAGTAGGTGCACAGCTTGGTTACGATGCAGATTTGAACAAGAAGCTGCTGGGGTCCGGCGTTATCGCCATCCTGACACATCCTGCGATTTTCTTTCATCCTCAATTTGTGAGAAACATTAAATCAAGGCTAAACCTGTTGTTAGGAAAGAAAAAGCCCCAAACTTCAATTCAATTTAAAGAGCCGGAAGGTGTAGGCATCTCACTTGTTGGAATTGCTGCAGATCCACATTCTGGGATCAAAGGAGTAGGTTCTGCATTAATGAAAGCGTTTATGGCAGAAGCGAAAAAGCGGGGTTACCGTTATACTCGCCTTTCGGTTTATGAGGAGAATAAAATTGCCAGAGGGCTCTATGAGAAATCTGGTTGGAAATGCCTGAATAAGGCTAATGGGGTGCTGTATTATTACTATTTCCTAGACGAAGGAGCAACGAATTCCAACTAGTTTTCTTCTGAAATGAAACCGATAGCAATTGTAGGATATGGTGGATTAGGTCGAGAAGTGGCCTTGTTAATTCATCAAATTAATGTGATAGAGCCTCGGTGGAAACTTATTGGATATCTAGATGACAACCAATTACAAGATACAACCTCATTTAAAGTGCCTTTTTTAGGCCCAATCAATTACGCAAGTTCGCTTTCTCCTGAAGTTGCACTGGTTATTGGTGTTGGCACGCCTTCATTAAGAATCAAGTTGGCGAATCTAATTGGTGGCGCCCATGATTTTCCTAATTTAATTCATCCTAGCGCTGTTTACAGTGAGCAAAACTGGAACATTGGCGTAGGAAATATCATCACCTCTCACTGTTCCTTTACTACGGGCATCACCATTGGCAACTTTAATGTTTTCAATACTAAGATTACGATTGGTCATGATGTGGTGATAGGAAATGGCAATGTTTTTAATCCAACTACTTGCATATCCGGCCATGTAAGCATAGGTCATCGTAACCTTTTTGGTGTCAATTCTGTAGTATTACAAACAAGAAGTGTAGGGAATGACAACCAACTAGCTGCAGGTTCAGTATTAATGAGTTCTATGCGCCATGGTGAAACTTGGCTTGGTGTTCCTGCTTTAAAAGTTGAATGATGGAAACATTCGTTTTGAAACTATCCGAAATTGTTAATGAAGATATTTCCTATTTAGCGGAAGATAGGCTTCTGGCTGAAATTCCCATGTGGGACTCCATGTCGATGCTTGTGTTTGTAGCATTAGCGGATCAAGAGTATGGTAAAAAGCTTAAATCTTCTCAAGTAAAATCAGCCCAAACCGTAGGGGATTTATACGACTTGCTTACATGAAAGTAACGATTAACAAGATAAAAATTAGTGGAATAAGCGCTTGTGTGCCTCGGCAACAGCGCTTTTTTTCTGATACCCCTGAAACGATGCGAATCACCCGTTCTACGGGGATACATTCGGTGCGAATAGTTGAAGCGTCTCAGGATGCGGAAACCTTGGCAGTGGCCGCCGCCGCCAACTTGTTGGAAAAATTGAACATTAATCAAGAAGAGCTGGGCGCTCTTGTTTGGGTAAGTCAAAGCCCCAGCAAGCCAATGCCCTATGGTGCGGCAAGACTCGCTCGAGCCTTAGGTCTGTCAACCCATGCTGCGGTGTTGGATATTGCCTCTGGGTGCGCAGGTTACATACAAGGGATATTACAGGGAGCCTTGATGATACAGGCAGGAGCCGCTTCTAAAGTTCTGGTACTTGCTGCAGAGGCCAACTCCAGGATTATTCATCCTGACGACGCTTCTTTAGCCATGTTGTTTGGAGATGCCGGGACTGCCACTTTGTTAGAGCAAGGAACAGATTCAATGGGGTTTGAGATACACCATGATGGAAGCGGCGATGCCTTTCTTACTACCAATGCGCAAGGCCTTCTCACCATGGATGGCATGGAGGTGTTTCAATTCAGTATTCAACGGGTTCCTGAACTTTTGAAATCTCTCTGTGAAACCCATGGGTTATCCATCAAGCAAGTTCCACTTTTTGCGATGCATCAAGCGAATGCATTCATCCTTCAATACATTGCCAAGAAGATGAAGCTTTCAGAAGAGCAAATGCCTTTTTTGGCAGACGGTTTTGGAAATACAGGCCCAGCATCAATTCCATTGTTGCTTTGTGTTTTGTCAGAGCAGCAACGCCTTCCCAATCAAATTGTTATGGCTGGTTTTGGAATAGGACTCCAGTGGGGTGGGGCAATAGCTTCTATGGCTGATACCCAAGTGTTGCCTGTTCAAATCATTTAGTATCTCAACGAAGCAGGGCAAATAACTAGAGCGTTTATGCGAAGTGCCAAACACGACAAAGTGTTGTGTTTAACCTGGAGCCCCCTCCCTTTTGGCACTCCGCATTAAACGCCTAAAAGCTGTGCTTTTAAAATTCTCCGACTCGAGAAAAAAGTAGGTTGACCAGTTAGAAGCAGTGCCGGAGAATGTTTCACAAGTATAGCATTTGTTAATCTGTTGCCATTCTTTCGATGGAAAATTGCAACTTGACCGGGGTTGACCTTTGTTGACCTTGGCAAAAAAACGCCCAATAGAGCTTTTATTGGGCGTTTTTTTATTTTACTAAGCTGAAATTATGCATTAAAAATTCGACATTGATTTTAGTTAAATCCAACTGAGAAATTTGTTAAAATAGTTAACACGCTGATTTTTTGCTCGATAGCTTTTTTCGTATTCCATTCTGTTTTAATCGAAAGATTAACCTTTCATGGATAGATCTGGGTGACAAGCGCCCATTTTCAGATATTGCAACATGAATGACCGCAAGCTCTTTTTGCTGGATGGCATGGCGCTGATGTACCGTGCTTACTTCGCCTTCAGCAACAATCCAAGGGTGACCTCCTCCGGGCTCGACACCTCAGCTGTGTTTGGCTTTGCAACCGCACTACTCGATTTGATGCAGCGTGAAAAACCAACGCACCTTGCGGTGGTCTTCGATACGGATAAGCCCACTAAACGCCATGAAATGTTTGAGGCTTATAAAGGCCATAGGGAAGAAATGCCTGAGAGCCTTCGTAAATCCATTCCTTATATTATTCGACTTATTGAGGCTTGGCGAATTCCACTACTCATGATGGACGGTTATGAAGCCGACGATATTATTGGAACATTAGCCTGGAAGTATGCTGATAGAGGTTATACTGTTTACATGATGACTCCTGACAAAGATTTCGGCCAATTGGTTCGAGATCGGGTTTTCATTTATAAGCCAGCCCGAATGGGTAATGGCATTGAAATTCTTGGAGTTCCAGAGATTTTGGCCAAATGGGAAATAGAACGACCTGATCAGGTCATTGATATACTCGGACTTTGGGGCGATGCTTCTGATAATATTCCCGGAATTCCCGGAATAGGCGAAAAAACCGCTAAGTCATTAATTGCTCGGTACGGCAGTATGGAAGGCATTATTGCTCATACTCATGAATTGAAGGGAAAGCAAAAGGAAAATGTAGAGGCTTTTGCGGCTCAAGGGTTACTCTCCAAGCAGCTTGCAACGATTGACACCGAAGTGCCCATAGACGTAGAGGAATCACAGTTGATTTTAGAGAAACCAGATCCTGAATTAATGAAGCCATTGCTTCAAGAGCTAGAGTTTCGAACGATTTCACGAAAGATTTTGGGTGAAACAACCCCGATTCAAACTGATTTATTTGGGCAGGCTGTTGAAGTAAGTACGCCGAATGAGGAAGAACTTTCAGCTCCAGCAACCTTGCGTACCTGGAAAGATACCAACGCAACGTACCATTTGGTGCAAAGCCGGAGTGCCCTCCAGCAGCTTTCTGACTTACTCCTTCAGCAATCGGCCTTTTGTTTTGATACTGAAACCAGTAGCTTAAATCCGCATACTTGTTCCCTCGTTGGATTGTCGTTTTGCTTTGAGCAAGGCCACGCTTGGTATGTAAGTGTGCCAGGCAATGAACTGACACTCAACGAGATTTTGGAGATTCTTCAGCCCGTATTGGAGTCAGAGACAATCCTGAAAATTGGCCAAAACATCAAGTTTGATTTGCAGGTTTTGGCTTGTCAAGGAATTGCGGTTAAAGGCCAACTTTTCGATACCATGATAGCGCACTACCTGCTTGAGCCGGATTTACGTCATGGGATGGACTTTTTGGCTGAGACTTATCTTCAATACTCGCCAATTTCAATTACAGAGTTGATAGGCAAGAAAGGAAAAGACCAAGGCACTATGGCCGATGTGGCTCCTGAGTTGGTTGCGCGATACGCTGGTGAAGATGCCGACATCACTTGGCAACTCTATCAGTATTTTGCACCACTTCTACCACAGAATGGGGTAGATGCACTTTTTCATCAGGTTGAAATGCCCTTGGTTCGGGTACTTGCTGAAGTTGAGCTCACCGGAGTTGCCATTGACCCCCAAGCGCTTGCCGATTTCTCCAAAACATTGGAGCAGCAGGCTTTGGCCCTAGAACAAGAAATCTATCAGCTTGCGGGAACGAACTTCAACATTGGCTCGCCCAAACAACTCGGCGATGTGTTGTTTGAATGGATGAAACTTGATCCGAAAGCTAAAAAGACAAAGACGGGTCAGTATAAAACCGATGAGGAAGTATTGAGTTACCTCGCGGCTTCGCATCCAATCGCACAAAAAGTTCTTGATTATCGCGGCATCCAAAAGCTAAAGTCCACGTATGTTGATGCGCTTCCTGGCATGATTAATCCGAAGACAGGCCGCGTTCACACCAACTACCACCAAGCGGTTGCCGCAACCGGCCGATTGAGCAGCCAGAATCCAAACCTTCAAAATATCCCGGTGAAAACCGATCAAGGCAGAGAAGTTCGGAAAGCATTTGTGCCTGGAACTTCTGGAAAGGTCTTGCTTTCAGCCGACTACAGCCAGATAGAGCTGCGGCTGATAGCGGAAATCAGCGGAGATCCTGCCATGCGGGAAGCATTCCGCCAAGGCATGGATATTCACACCGCCACAGCAGCAAGGGTTTATCACGTTGACCCTTCTGAAGTAGGCTCTGAGTTAAGAAGGAACGCTAAGACAGTAAATTTTGGTATCATCTACGGCATTTCCGGCTTCGGACTTTCGCAACGGTTGGGAATTCCAAGGGGCGAAGCCAGCGAGCTGATCAAGAATTACTTCGCTACTTATCCTCGCATAAAAGCCTATATGGACGAGACCATCCAGAAGGCCAAGGAACAAGGCTATGTTGAAACGCTGATGGGACGCCGCCGCTACATCCGCGACATCAACTCAGCGAATGCAACCGTGCGTGGTTATGCAGAACGAAATGCCATCAATGCACCGATTCAAGGCTCCGCGGCCGACCTGATTAAGGTGGCCATGATTAACATCTGGAAACGGATGAAAGCAGAGAATCTGGAGAGCAAGATGATCATGCAAGTGCACGACGAATTGGTGTTCGAAGTGCCCGAGCATGAAGTAACTACCATGAAAGCGTTGGTAACCTGGGAGATGGCACATGCCATGCCTACCACCGTACCACTCGAAGCCGAAGCCGGCATCGGGCACAACTGGCTGGAGGCGCATTAAGAAAGTGAATATAGAACGCTTCAAAAATTCATTTACCGAACTTCGGCCATTGTTTTTGCAGCAACCTATCAGTCATATTTGAGTTGTAGGCTGACATTCTACAGCGAAAAACTACCTAGGCCTTTCCGAAGGCAAGCAAGATTAACTTTTGCGTGCTAAAGTTAAAAGCACAAAAAAGCCCGACTGAATTTTCAGTCGGGCTTTTTACTATGGTCTGATTAGGCTTAATAGAACAGGTGGCGATTGTCTTCAATCTTCGCTTTTTCTTTCAGCGCGTTGAAAGACTCGAATACTCGGTTGCCAAACATGTTGCCGGCCATCACTTTCATTGGAGCGTAGTCTGTAATTTTTTGAGCTGGAGCCAAGCTGTCAACGGTTACTACGTAAACCCCACGCTCTCCTTTGATAGGCTTGCTCACCACTTTTGGTTTGATGCCGAACATGGTACCAGTCACTGCCAGTTCACGTCCGTAAGCAGGAAGGAAACCAGAAGCGAAAGTAACATCGTTAATAGGCTGAGCAGGGCTGTTGAGGCTGGTTCCAACCAAGTTGATATCGCCTTTTGCAGAAGCAATCGCTTTGTCTGCTTTCGCCATCAATTGCTCTGCTTTTTTCTCTTTACGAACCGCTTCTTCAATTTTTGATTTGCTTGATTCGAAATCTGCTTTGTCTTTCTCTTGTACAGAACGAACTACCGCGATGAGGTAAGCATTTTGAGTGTCGAACACTTTAGACACTTCGCCTTTTTCTGCTTCAAAAGCCCAACGAACCACTGCTCTGGTATCAGGAACACCGTTGAAAGCACGGTCGTTGATGGTAATGGTTTCTGCGGTACGCTTGGTGAGGCCTTGTTTTTCAACGGTTTGATCGAAGTTTTCACCCGTAAGACCAGTAGAAGCGAACTTAGTTGCTTTGTTGTAAACGGCTTTGTAAGTGGCTTCTGAAGGTTCGAATTTCTTCGCAATGGTGGCCAATTTGATAGAAGGAGTAGTGCGGTTATTTTCCAACACCTCAATGATGTGGTAACCGAATTGAGATTCAACCATCACGATATCGCCTTTGTTTCCATTGAAGCAAGCATCATTGAATGGTTTAACCATCATGCCCTCAGCAAATTTGCCAAGGTCACCACCTTTAGCAGCAGAACCTGGGTCGTCACTATTCTGTGTAGCAAGTATGGCGAAGTTAGCGCCGCTTTTCGCGAGTTTAAACAAGCTGTCGGCTTTCGCTTTTTTAGCAGCAGGGTCTTGGCCTTGATCTACCTTAACCAAGATATGACGAGCGCTCACGGAGTCAGCGCGCATGGTTTTGTCCATCACCTTAGTCACTTTCATGTACCCGTTTTCCATGTATGGGCCTAGTATGAAACCTTTTGACGCATTGAAAAGGGAATCAGAATAAGCACTAGCAAGGGTTTTACGGCTGAAGTAGCGATCTTCGAAAGGAAGTTCAGAGTTAAGGCTAACGTAAGCTGAATCGTCTGTAGAAGCAGCTAGACCTTCTTTTTCTTTAGAAACAGCATCAAGAACAGCAGCGGAATCTTCACCTGAAGGAAGCACATCGAACATGACATAATCAGCCTTGCGGATGTTGTCTTTGGCTTCGAAATCCTTGCGGTGTTTGTTGAAATAATCCATCAACTCATCTTCTGTAGGCTTGATGGTGCTATCAGAAATGGTGGTATAGTCCATAAATACGACACGACCGTAAGCTCTTGCGTTGTTGTCGTTGTTGTAGTTATCTGCCATTAATTTGGTGGCATACAAACCTTTAGAGAGCAGCGTATTGTACTTGGCGTTTAAGCGTTCGTTATAAATGTACTTCTCGAAAGCTACCCAACGGTTTTGTACGTCAGCAGGCTGTTTGTCAAGGTTTTTGAGGAAGTTCACCACCTGAGCAACACTAAACTGACCAGTTTGCGGGTCAGTAAAGGCCTGTTTTACAGAAGGGTGGATGTTGTTTCCTTTCACCATGTCGAGGAGTTCTTCTTCGCTCACCTGAATGCCGAGTTTATCATACTCCTCGCCATTAAGTTGTTCACGAAGGAGTTCATTCCACACCTGGTCACGCAGCATGGCCATGGTGTTTTCGTCCACCTTTTGTTGTTGAGTGTTGGCTTTGTAATTCTCTACAGCTTCATCCAGCCGTTGCTGGAAGTACTTGGCAGAGATTTCCTTGCCGTTGATTTCTCCGATATTCTCGGTGTTTTTCTGGCCGAACAAACCGTTCTGGCCGGTAAAGACATCCATGACAAGGAAGAGGATAATCGCAGCGCCGATAGTTCCTACCAGGATGCCGGATTTTTCGCGGATACGCCCAATGATGGCCATATAGTAAAATTAAGACAGTATTTGAGGCGTGCAAAGAAAAGCCTTCCCATACATTTATACAAGTGCTAAAACAACAAGTTCGACTTGTTTTTCATTAATGCCAGTATTTTTGCCCCATTTATCTCCAGATTTTGTTTCATCGCGGACTTTTCACTCTCCTTTTGACCTGTTGTAGCCTCCTGGGTTACGGCCAGGAAATGGTGCTTACCGGCATGGTGAAAGACGCCCGTACCCGTGAGCCTCTGGCGTTTGCTTCGGTCAATGTATTGGGACAGCGAGTTGGTACAAAAACCGATGATGAAGGGCTGTATCGTATAAAAATCAAGCAACACGCCGATTCCTTGGTGGTAAGAATAGTAGGCTACAAGCGTTTGTCTAAGGCTATTCCTTTTGGCAAGAAAAAGGAAATAGTTATTGATTTTGAATTAGAGCCGTCTTCTGCCCTTATCTCAGAAGTCAAAGTGAAAGCAGGAGAAAATCCGGCTTTTCGAATTTTGCGAGGCGTTTGGGCGAATAAGGAAATAAACACCAAAAAATCTTTGCAAGGGTATGAGTATGAAGCCTACACCCGTGCTGAAATAGCTATGGATCGTTTGGCGCCTTACGTGGCCAGTAGCCAAATTGGCAAACCGTTGCAAGAGGCTTTTGATTCTTTAAAATATCAGCCAGATGGAGAAGATCGACCCAAGCTTCCTGTATTTTATTCTGAGAACATTAGCAAGTGTTATTACAGCCAACAGTCCATTTTTGGGAAGGAGGTGGTAGAAGGAGCAAAAGTAGAAGGCATAGGTGTGGAAGATGGCTCATTCGTTACCCAGTTGATGGGGAATACTTACCGTGATTATGATTTTTATTCCGGCTGGGTGCAAATACTAGAAAAACAGTTCATTTCTCCACTGTCAGAAATGGGCAGACTTTATTATGAATACTACCTTACCGATAGCTTTTATGAAGCGGGATTGAAATACTATAAGCTTAGAATGAAGCCCAAACGAGAGAAAGACCTTGTTTTTCAGGGGTACATGATTATTCAGGATAGTACGTTTGCGCTAGTAAAAATCAATGCTGAAACACTTGAAGCCGCGAACATCAACTATGTGGATAAACTTCGTGTGGAACAAGAGAATATCCCTACCGGATTAGGTCCTTGGATTCCCAATCATGTGCGTTTATGGATAGATTTTGGAGACGTAGTAGAAGCATTTTTCGGAGCCACTGCCCGATTTGATTGCAGCATGCGAGGCTTTGTTTATAATAAGCCTAAGCCTAATAAGTTTTTTGATCGGTTGGTGGAAATGGATGAGTTGGCTACTGACCGAGACGAAGATTGGTGGAAGAGACGTCGCCATCACCCGCTTTTAGGGGCCGAGAAGGAAATTTACCAAGTGGTATTGGGGGTTTGCGAATATCCCAGCGTGAAAGTGTTGGCCGAAATGCTTAAGCTGGCTTTCACAGGCTTTTATCGGCGAGGAAAAATTGATTATGGCCCTTGGTTGTTTGTCTTTGGACGAAACTCTACGGAAGGCCCGAGATTGAGGATGGGAATACGAACCAATCACTTTTTTAGCAAGCGCTGGATTCTATCGGCTTATGGTGCATATGGGTTTAAAGACGAGCGCTTCAAGTGGTTTTTAATGGCAGAACGCTTTCTAAATCGAAGAAATTGGACTCGCTTAGGCCTTCAAATCAAATACGATGTTGAGGGTATTGGGATAGATCAAAGTTTCTTGGCTGATAATCGGGTTGCCTCAGTCTCAACTCAAGCATTCGCTGCTGCAGCACAACTGGGCGCATTGAATAGGCTTACTTATACCCGTGCTGGGAGATTATGGATCGAGTCTGACTTGGCAAGAAACCTGAACTTAAAAGCAGCCATTAACTTTCGGCATAATGAGCCTGCAGGATTTGTATTTAAGTGGATTCGAGATAATGACCCAGATAACTCAAATCCCAAAACTAAACGTTTAAACGACCATTGGCGAACAGCCGATTTGGCCATCGACCTGAGGTATGCACCTGGAGAAGAATTACTTGTAAATGGTAATGATCGAGGTGTAGTGAGAAGGAATTTCGCACCGATATTTGGGCTGAACTATACTTTGGGATTGAAAGGATTACTTGGTTCGGACTTTAACTACCAAAAGTTCAGCTTTAATCTCGCGAAGAATTTTAGAATGGGGCTTTTGGGTTGGGGAGAATATTCATTGACTGCAAGCGCCGTATTGAATCCTCTTCCATATCCATTATTAGAAGTTCAACCTGGAAACGAAACCTTTCTCCGATTCAGGAACGTTTTCAACATGATGAACTTTTTTGAGCTTGTCTCTGACCGAAGCCTCACTCTTCGCGGATTTCATCATTTCGAAGGCCTTTTGATTAACGCTATCCCACTGCTCAAGCGATTGGATCTGAGACTTGTGGCAGGAGGAGCCATCTGTTGGGGAGGATTTAGGGATGAAAACAACCGGTATCTGCCCGCCAATGACGAACAAGGCCGACCATTAGCCAGCTTCAACCCCCTGAAAGATGACAAGCTTTATGCGGAAGTGTCATATGGCTTCGAAAATGTGTTTAAAGTGTTAAGAATAGAAGCCTTTCACCGGCTTTCCTACCTGGATGTTCCCGGCGCTCCCAAGTTTAGAATAAAAATTTCAACAGCCTTTGGGTTTTAACAGAACGCGTCACACTAATCAATACATTGTTTCGTTGACGTGCACATGATGCAAGGAAACCCAGTTAAGGTTGTAGTGGGGTGTTTAATTGCATTTTCTGTCCTTTTTTTTGCTTTTGCAGGTTTGGCGAATCCCGGAAGCCGAGTTAAGAAACCTCAGGTAAATTCGGCAAACACATTTTCCTTGCAAGCAGGCCGGCAATGGAAGCTCGCTTCTTTGGGCACCCAAGCATACAATCATCGCAGAGGTCGGCGCCGCCCATTTGTGCAATTCAATCTTACCGACAGCATTGCCTATGGATTTAGCGGATGCAACAGTTTTCACTGTAAATTATCCATCGACCAAAGTGGAAGTATTCGGTTTAGTGACATTCAAAACACCCTCATTGCTTGCCTAGATGAAAATATAGAGGAGGCATTTGTCTTTGGACTTCAAAATACCCGAAAAGCAAAAATGGTTGAAAATGAACTGTGGTTGCTGGATGTTTCAGAAAAGCCACTTTTAAAGTTTCAAGTAGGGGATTCCCAATGATACGTTTCGGTTGACCCGCAAATTGACTGTATCTTGCCGCCATGAAAGTGGTTATCC
Source organism: Bacteroidota bacterium (assembly GCA_027484125.1). Lineage (GTDB taxonomy): Bacteria > Bacteroidota > Bacteroidia > UBA7662 > JAIXUI01 > JAIXUI01. The sequence continues at coordinate 69,526 of JAIXUI010000054.1, forward strand.
CGGTTGCAGGTAAAGGCGCACGCCTGAAACCCCACACCTTTACCCATCCCAAAGCGCTGATACCGCTAGCAGGAAAAGCGATTTTAGGTCATATCATAGATAAACTTATTGCTGACGGATTCGATGAATTCGTTTTGGTACTGGGTTATTTAGGCGATAAAATCAGGGATTATGTTAAACAGCAATATCCCGAACTACAAGTAACCTATGTAGTTCAACATCAAAGCGAAGGGATTGGTCATGCCTTATGGTTGTGCTCTGAGGCTTTAGAAGGAGAAAAAGAAGCACTGATAGTACTAGGAGATTCGGTTATTGATTTAGACTATCGCCAGTTTGTTTCGTCACACCACAGTGTTCTTGGTGTGAAAAAAGTGGATAATCCGGTATTATTTGGGGTCGCTGAAATTGATAATGAAACCGGATTTATCCGGAAATTGATTGAAAAACCACGCATACCCAAAAGCAATGTGGCTCTTACAGGGCTATACTACATCCGGCAAATGCCAGCGTTATTACAGATTTTGGATAGCTTTATTCGTCAAGAGCAAAAGTCATTGGGAGAATTTCAACTCACTGACGCGTTGATGCAGTTGATTGAAGCCGGAAATCAGATGGTGCCTTTTGAGGTTAAGCAGTGGTTCGACTGCGGGCAAAAGGAAATAGTACTAGAGACTAACGCCGTTTTGCTTAAACGTCTTCAGCCTGAAATTCCTACTCATTTTCCGGATTGCATCATTTTGCCACCGGTAAGTATTCATCCTGAAGCCAAAATTAAGCATTCTGTCATCGGGCCCAACGTCTCGATTGGCGCTCATGCCGACATAGAGAACTGCTTGATCAAAGAATCAATTATCGGGGAATATGCACGACTCAGGGAAATCAACCTAGCGCACTCTTTGATTGGCAACGATTCAGCGGTTACAGGTTCTGTTCAATCGCTCAACATTGGCGATTCAACCGAAATTCAGTTAGGCAACTGATTTTGTAAACCAAAGGTGTTTGTTTTAAAGATCGAAGCCTGTTGCAACAAGAGTTATTCTTTTACCCGAAGCATTCGGGCACGCTGTAGTTGCTTAACAGGCACCTTTCGTACTTTGTCGTCTGGGATTTTACCTGGAAAAGCAGCAACAGTTAATTCAAAAATTAAGGCGTCGCCTTCAGGTCTGAGCACATTGCTGATATAATTCCCCACGTTTTCAATTTGGCCGAAAAGACAACCACCTATCTCTTGCTGCGGTAAAAGTAGATTTTGGCCTTCATCCAACAGGTAATGGCCTTTTATAGAATCCACCACCTGCAACTGATAGAATTTGGTCAGCGGCATTTTCGGGTTTTCATAGGCCATGTAGTAAGTGTACTTATTGGCAGCTATCGGTAAGAGCTTGAAAACTACAGGAAAAGAGTCCATTCTAGTGTTTTCATTCCATATCTCAAGCGTGCCTTTCCAGGTGCCCTGATAACGAGCGGGGAAAGATCGTGATTGTGCTTGGGCAGTGAAGCTGAGCCCAATTAGAAGCAATATTCCGGAAAAAAGCTTAAAAACGCTTACCCTTGAAATCATGGTAGTATGCCTGTCCATTACCTAAGTTTTCGAAGATAAGCAGTTGGATAGAGTCATTGGGCGAAACAAAGAAAAACGCATCGGTGCTGTAATTTGGATTTCCACCACCTGCATCCACATATTGATGTTTGATTACTGTACCCTGTGGAGTGGTAGTTTCAACGGTTCTAACCAGCTTGAGAGGCTGGTTGAGCACTTTTAGCCCACAACCGGCTGTTTTTTCAAAAGCAATCAAGGAATCTTTTGGGTTTTCACTAATTCCGGTAAAAGCATCAATTCGAATGTAACGAGTAGCATAATTACCGCTTAAAGAATCTGACATTTTACAAACCGGACTATCATTAGGGTCTGGTGGTGAACCTGCTTTCTCACAGGCCACCAGGGCCCATAACAAAACAGGAGGAAGAATTCTTGAAAGGTATCGCAGAGACAAATGAAGCATCCTGTAAAAATTCAAATTTCTATTGATTATCAGGCTGAAAAATCAATGTTTTAGACAAAAACACTCTCAAAGCGAAAAGCCCAATTCTTTTTATTCAACCGTATCTTTGCAATCCTTTTTTACAAGCCATGAGCCGACCCGTTCGAGTACGTTTTGCGCCAAGTCCTACCGGACCGCTACATCCAGGAGGCGTGCGCACAGCCTTATTCAATTACCTTTTCGCCCGTCAGCATGGAGGGACCTTTATCCTTCGGGTAGAAGATACCGACCAAACCCGCTTTGTTCCCGGAGCAGAAGCTTTTATTGTAGAATCGCTTTCGTGGTGTGGGATTCGTTTCGATGAAGGCGTTCATTTGGGAGGGCCTCACGCACCTTACCGCCAGAGTGAACGAAAAGCCATGTACCGTCAGTATGCCGAGCAATTGGTACAATCGGGCCACGCTTATTATGCATTTGACTCTGAAGAAGAGTTGGAAGCCATGCGCGAACGCTTAAAAGCGGCTCAAGTAGCATCGCCACAATACAATTCAATCACGCGGGTGAACATGAAGAACTCACTCAGCTTACCACACGATGAGGTTAAACGCAGGTTAGATGCGGGCGATCCCTATGTGATTCGCTTCAGAATGCCACGCCAGGAGGAAGTCAAAGTGAAAGACATGATTCGTGGCTGGGTAGTGGTCAACACCGCACAGCTTGATGATAAAGTGCTGTTCAAAAGCGATGGCATGCCTACCTACCACCTCGCGAATGTGGTGGACGATTACCTGATGGACATCAGCCACGTCATTCGTGGTGAAGAGTGGCTGCCTTCTACCCCTTTGCATGTGTTGTTGTATAGGGCTTTCGGTTGGGAAGAAAAAATGCCAGAATTTGCTCATTTGCCGCTTCTTCTTAAGCCGGACGGCGATGGTAAACTCAGCAAACGCGATGGAGATCGCTTGGGTCTTCCGTTTTATGCAACAAGTTGGACCAATCCTGAAACCGGTGAAGTAACCCCCGGTTATCGCGAAACCGGCTATTTCCCCGAAGCCTATGTTAATTTCCTAGCATTGCTTGGCTGGAACCCCGGCGACAATCGGGAAATTTTCAGCCTCGAGGAGCTTGTTAGTGCCTTTTCGGTAGAACGAATTCAAAAACACGGCGCTCGCTATGATTTCAACAAGCTAAACTGGTTCAACCAACATTATCTCAGGCTGCAATCAGATACCGATTTGGCCAAAGCAGTGATGCCCGAGTTGCAACAAAGAGGTCACGATTTCAATAAAATTTATGTAGAAGAGGTATGCAGGTTGATGAAGGAAAGATGGACCCTTGTTTCAGATTTCTGGACCAGCAGTGCCTTCTTTTTTGAAATGCCTGCTGATTATGATGAGCAAGTGAAAGCCAAAAAATGGACCCCTGAAATCGGAGCATTTATGCTAAAGCTCGCGTCTGCTTTCGAGACCATGAAAGATTTTGAACCTGCAGAAGTTGAAGCGTCTTTCCGCAGTTGCTGCGAAAAGGAAGGATTTAAAGCCAATGCCATTTTGCAAGCTTTACGCCTCGCACTTTCCGGACAGGGTTCTGGCCCGGCTTTATTCGAAATGGCAAGCCTTTTAGGTCAAGAAGAATGCATCAGAAGGCTTAAATTGGCGAAACAAGTATTGGGGTAATGGCCAAAAAGAAAAAAGATAAACCCGCAGTTAATCCTGCGTTATCTGGGCTGGATGTTACTTTTTCCAATATGGGAGAGGTCAGAACCACTTTAGACATCAACACGCTCAATGAGTTTCTTAATGAGCATGTAGAGGATAAAAAGCTTACTAAAGTGAACAACACTAGCGATGCTGATAAAGAGCCGGGAATTTAACCCCGGCTTTTTTATTGTCTTTTTTCTAATCTCATTCAAATAATATTTGTCATAAAATTTATAAACTTATCGAAGTTAATTATGCTCAACGATCAACACTCTTTTCTTTCAAAATCTCAGCAGATAGTAGCACTATTGATAACAGCAGATGGTCATGTAAAAGACTTAAATCCATGCGCAAAGCGTGTTTTTGGGCCAGAAAAGAGCCAATATCTGTTAGAAGATTTTTTCAATCAACAGGAAGTTGTGCATCTTTTAAAAGCAACGGACGGCCTATTAAAAAATCCAAATAGTATAAATTATTCAAATAATAATGGAAGGGTTGCTTTTGTAGAATATCAAATAATGGACGAAGCAGATTCAGGTCTTGTACTTCTCACCATCCCGAAGGATCGTTATCTTCAATCAAAACAAGACGAAAACAACAAACAATTACTTTTTAAGTCATTAACGGAGACCATTCCGGCTTTTTTGTTTCGTTTTAGCTTGAATACGCAAGGCGAGATGGCGTTTTTGTATTTTGCCCGTGGCCGTCAGACCCATTTTCTTTTTGACGAAAACAGAATTGGAAATGTAGAAAAATTTCTCAAGAAGAATATCCACCCTGAGGATGTAAAAAAGTTCTTCCAAACTATCGTTGAATCTGCCCAAACGCTGTTGCCTTGGCAAAGCACGGTAAGGCTTCTTGCGAACGATAATACCTACCGATGGGCAGAAGGTTTGGCTAACCCTGAGCTTCAGCCCAATGGAGATGTGGAATGGTCGGGGGTCATGTTTGACATACATGAGTTGATGAATACCCGTCAAATGTTAGAAGAAATGGCCATTGCCGGAGATATTGGGTATTGGGAATTTTATCCAGCAACCAATGAATTGGTATGGTCAGCTCAAACTAAACGAATCCATGAAGTTCCAGACGATTATGAGCCGGATGTTTCTACCGCAATTGATTTTTACAAAGAAGGTGTAAGTAGAGAAAAAATCAA
>JAIXUI010000122.1 GCA_027484125.1 Bacteroidota bacterium
TTAACCTCAAAAGCACACAGAATAGAACTCAAAGGAGACTCAAGAAGAAAGTAAAAACTACCTTTACAAAACGTTCTTTGACCACCCCAAGCAACCCCTAAACACTAAGGGGTCAATTTACCGGAACAGGGGGTCAGTTTGACCGGAATACGCAATTATAGTATTGTATAGAGAAAAGCTGTTTGGATTACTAATCCTTGAACAACTCTGGCCAATGTATCTTTAAATTTTCAAGAGCAGTGGCGTCTTTAATACTATTTAGTTCTATATAGTTTTCCATAGGATCCTTTATTAGTTTGTCAATGTTGCTCGTTAATTCGTAGGGTAAAACTTTATATCTAATATTTTGAGCATCGTTTATAAGTTTAATATGAGTACTAGCTTGAGCAAATATTGTATTATCTCTTCCAAATGGCGCTTTTTGAGCATCTATTATCTTAAAGTATTTTTTATTTATTAGATTAAATGCTACTCCCAAAAAGACATGTTCCTTGATAATTGAAAAGTTTGATAATGTGTAATTAGAATTTAAACCATTCTTATATTCCTTTCCATTTTTTAGCATTAATTTTATTCTATTAAGATCTACGAGTGATTTTTTAATAAATCCCTCTTGGTAAAAATGTATAAAGAATTGTTTTTTATTGTTCAAATAAATTCCAATACAATAATCCCAATTGGAGTTGTATTCTTTTTCTACTTTGTTATTTCCATTTATGGCATCCAGACAAAAATAGCAATCATAATTTGTATTAATCTGTTTTTCTGCTTTGCTTTTAGGGGTTATTAAAATATTTGATTCAGGCCTTTCATGAGTTTTAGTTTGAGTTACTTTCGCTTGATTTATTGAGATTTGTGTATCTACTACAGCAGGCATCAATCTTTGATTAGATACAATATTATAGCCAAATCTTTTTTCTAGCTTGTCAATAAACCAATCTTTCTCAAAATAAGAAAGAGGTCGGATCCCTCCTAGTAAATTGACGTAAGGAATAATTGTTCGAGATGCTTCTTCTAATGAATTTAATTTATTTTCATATTTTTTTATAAATTCTAGCACTCCAAGAATCGCAGGTTTATGTCTCGCAAACCTAGCAGTACCTAACTGGTGAATTCTTAAAGTCTGATTTTTAAAAAAAATCTTTGTAAGTTCGTACTTATCTTCTCTTGTTTCATCTACAGTAATATAAAAAGACCACCATAATCCCGAAATTGGGTAGTTAATTAATTCTCCTTGCGAGGAATTAGATTGTATCCAATGGTTAAGGACATAAGTTGAAGGCTTAATATTATTTTTGTTTTCATTCCATAGGTCTTCCCATCTTATAGCAATATACTTATAAAAGGTATAATGGTTATGGTAAGTCCAAAAACCAATGTCAGAGGCTTGTTTGGGTGTTAACTTGAGTGATTCGAAGAGTAATTTTCCGGATTCAAATTCATTTTTATCCTTGTTGTAAGCTGATATCATTTCAGATACTAATTCGTCCTTGATTTGAATATTAATAAAATCTTCTGCAAATAACCTAAAAGAACCGTCAGGCCTAAAGGTTTCTTTAGTATAATATTTTAGAACATTTTCATTTAGTTCTTTTACCTTAAACTTAAGGTCTTTAACGGTTTCGTCTGTAAATTTCTTTGTCATCAAATTATGCTATTTTTGAGGTATCTTCAACATCAATATCAGGTGTTCCTGAATTGATCATAACTTCAAAACAATTGCCAAGAATTTTATTGGTTACATCAGGTACTTCATTAAAATCTAATTCGTCTTCTGAATAACCAATATCACTCATTAATTTACTGATGGTTTGCCACCATTTTTTTTCTTTGAGTGCTTCTTCTTCTAAGGCTCTGAAGATTGCAAATTGAATACTGGTAAATCCCATACTAGCTAAAGAGTACGGAGTGTTTTCTGTATTAGTTTGCCAGTTGTAATATTTATCATACACATTTTTTGGAATCTGAATTGTTATCCAGTCGCTACTTAAATCAAAACTTATTGAATCAGATGTAGTAGAGGCTACTTTTATTAATCCTGACAATCCTTCATTTTTTTCTAATAAATAGATATCACTTTCTAATACGCCTATGCAATCTCCTTTTTCATAATAATCAGTTAGACTGTCTATTTCAATAAAAGCGTTTTTGTTCGATACCAAAATAAGGCAATACTCGAATTTATCTCCCAAAATTTGTAAACTTATTTCTACTGGTTTATTTTTATTCGTTAGTGGGTCTATTTCTACCTTGTATAATCTTCTGAAAAAAGTTTGAGTGTTTTCAATTTCCAATACAATATCAACATTATTGCCAAATGAATTATAATCAAAATATTTGAAATCTATTATAAGATGTTCGTTATTAATAGAAAAATTAATATAATTATTCTCGGGTGATTTTAAATTATGAAAAATGTATGGAAAATCACAATTAAATTTCATATGTGGTGATATTAAATTTTAATCCAATTCTTTCTTTAGCTTCAAGCACAAAAGTGATTTCATTACTTCCTGACTCAAGTTTACCTGTTAAACTATTTGTATTCGCTTCCCAATTTTCGGTAACTGGTTTTACAACCAATATATTTTCTCTGCTGTTTGTAATAGAATCTGTTGTGGGAGTCATTTTTATATGAACTATTTTCACTTCTTCAGAATGTAAAGTCAAAATGTATTTCCAAATATCATTATTTCCATCTTTATATGATCTTAAACTTTTTTGTGTAATACGGTCTTTGTTAGTTTCACGATCTGTATTTTTCTTTTTATCTCTTTTTTCTTTATCCTCTTTTTTAAGACGATTTTCCCTTGCCTGTTGTTTATTTTTTATTGTTATACCCTCTAATCCTTTTAAGTCGAAAGTTTCAGGCATGTATTTAAACTGGTAATCATTCCAACAATTTTTTATAAATTGATTGAGTTCTTTTATAGCTTCTTCAGCTATCGACCTGCTTTTGTTGGTCGTACATAATTTGGGATCCCATTCAGTATGGGTTTTACCTTCCATACTTCTTAGTATTTTATTGCCTTTTTCGCTAGAGCATAAAAATACACCGCAATATCCTTTACTTATGTATGCTCCTATTGAGCTTTTATTAATTAGCATTTTCTGCTTCCTGAAGAATGCTACCTTACCTGGATATTCTTCATGTTGTTTTATTTTTAACGTGCAATCTCCTAAAAGATCTAATTTTTCAAAATATATCTCTCTATTATTGCTCAAAATTTCATTATTCCAAGTTTCATAGTAACATTTTGTTTTTCCAAACTTTGTTGGGTTTCCTTTAGCATGACTTGATTCATTTCTTTCAGGCAAATATTTGTCGATATAGTCATTGAGTGTATCCTTATTCAATGTTATATTTATTGTTAAATTGTTTATTTTTATTTCCAAATCTCCTTCTTCTATTGCCATCCAAAAATTATTGATCGCTGATATCATCATTTTGCTCTCCAAATCATCACTTGTCCATAATCCTAAAATGGTAATTGATGTTCCATAATTTTTATTAATTTCACTTCGTCGGAAAGGTAAATTTATATTTAAATTATTGGGGTCTTCATATTGAGGTTTATCAATCATTTGGAATAAATGGCCATTTGCTGAATATATTTTCTCGTTTATTTCATGTGCTGATAGTTTGCATAATCCTTCATATATACTACCCTTTTCACTCACCGTATGTAGAAATATTGTTCTTAAAGGAGACGCTGCATAAAAAGTTGCTTTCCCCTGTCCTTCTGATCCTCCAGTATCTCCTTCACTTTTTATAGTGTTATTACCTCTTGTAAAAGCCCAATAATTCGATAGATATTTATTATTTGCGTCAATAGATTCTAAATTCATTCCTGTTGTGTTATAGTCTGATATTTTCAAATAGGGTATAGAGCGAGTTTGTTTAAAATATTTTAATTCATTATCAATGTCGTTGAATATTGATTGATAACTTTCATTTGTTTTCCAGAATATTTTACTTGCTTCATAATGCATAATTAAATCGTCAAAACAGGGAATATTTTGTAGATTAATAGTTCCAAATTCAAAATTTACTTTTACTGGTTTGTCTATACTATTGTCTAAACTGTTCTGTATAGCCTCTCTTACGATGGACTCAATTATATTTTTTGAAAATTCTTTTATTGCTGCGTTTTGAGGGCTTTCTAATGTGCTACCTTCACCAAAATTCCATTTTAACTCTTCCATTTTAGCCTTTATTTATTCGGTTTATGTTAAATATTTCAAAACGGCTGGTCTGGTCAATTCGCTCCTGCGCCGTCTCGAGTCTTTTGCCGAAGTGAGAGTTAACGTCACCTTTTATTGGTGCAAAAAGAAGTGCCTTACTAAACATTGAGTGCAAATTAAAAATTTATCAAATATCTACTATCAATTTGTTTTGATTTTTTACAACTTAGAAAGTCCCGCTACGGTAAGACCCATGTAATTGGTGGAACATTGGTAGGTTTGGTTGTTGAAGACCAGAGTGTCGGTTACGTGAATGGTACTCGGTGAACCCGTATCAATCAGGATCGTAAAATCATCTACCTGAATGATGGGGTGTTGGTCGTAAAGTGAAAGTGGATAGGTGGTCATTTTTGAAACAGTTGGTAGCCTGTATGAGCCAATGGGTTAGTGGTTGATTCGAATTGATGGGTTACTTCATTAAATCCAATTTCGTTTAGCAAGGACATCACAGTTTCAGATGGCCAGTAACGAATTTGAAATTTATCCTCATAAGCAAAGTTTTCGTTCCCTACAGTTCCACGGCAGGTTTCAGTGTAAGTGAAAAGGTTGTTATGATGGCTAGTCAATTGTACTTGTCGTACAAGATTGGATTCTTGGATGTTGGTTGGTTGCTCGCTAAACAAATACCTAGAGGGTGTTTCCAGTAGAAAATAGCCTCCGTCGTTGAGGTGGTTGTAGATATTCTGGAAGCTGGTTTTGAGTTCTTCTTCGTTCAGGATGTAGGCGATTACCGTAAACACAGCTAAGGCCATATCTGCTTTTGGTCCTTGGTATTCTGCAATGGTACCTTGGTAAGGAGTTACTGAAAGGCCGGCTTTTGCAGCTTTCTCTTTCAGTACTTCCAGCATACCATGGCTTTTTTCTACGGCGATGACTTGATATCCATACTGACTCAGGGGTAAGGTTAATCTTCCGGTTCCTGCGCCATAATCGAGGATGGTCGTAGATGCCGGGACGATTTGTTGAATGGCTTGTAGGGTTCCCTCTGTCAAGTTACGATAGTAGCCTCCGAAGGTGTATTCAAACACAAAATCGTAATACTTTGCCCAATGATCATGGGGTTGAGGTTGATAGGGTTGGTTGTTGGGTGTGTTGCTCATTATCAATGGTTTTTAGTGGTGTGTTTACTAAAGATGTTTTTATTGCCTGGCGAGGGCAGTTTTTGACACTGATTGAGAGAAGAAAAACTTGACTCAATCAGTGTCAGCATAACTACCTGCTGGATATTTCAAATTTAAAATCCGCTTAGGAAATGACCATATCTCCTTGAGATTTTTCCTTACACGATGGCGATTTTGCTTTTGCCGTTGCCTTGTTTTTCGATGCGGATTTGGGTGCCGATGCGTTCGGACATTTCGGCTACGTGTGAGATGACGCCTACTTTCCTGCCTTCGTTTTGGAGGCGTTCGAGTGCATCGATGGCGGTGTTCAGGGTTTCCGGGTCGAGGGTGCCGAAGCCTTCGTCGATGAAGAGTGATTCTATCTTGAGGTTCTTCACGTTTAGGGAGGCAAGTCCCAAGGCAAGTGATAGGGAGACCAAGAAGCTTTCTCCTCCGGAAAGGCTGTTTACAGCCCTGATTTCTTTGCCCATGTCCCGGTCAATGATGGCCATGTTCAAGCCTTCTTTTTGGCGTTTGATTTCGTATCGTGGGGTAAGTTTTTTGAGTTGGAAGTTGGCGTACCGAACCAAATAGTCCAGGGTGTACCGTTGTGCAATGGTTCGAAATTTCTTCCCATCGTTGGATCCGAGAAGTTCATTCAACTTGGCCCATTCGTCGGTGATTAACTTTTGTGCGCTAATCTCCTGAATCAGCACTTCGTTGTCGTTCTTGTTTTGTTCGTCGGTTCTCTTGGTAAACGCAGCTTCGTTGAGTTGTTGTTGGTCCTCTTTCAAGGTTGATTCAAGGTTCTCCTTGGCTACAACCAGCTCTTCGAAGGAATTTTCGGAAGGCTTCTTTGCTTGATGGTTGTGGAGTTCTTCTTGTTTGCTGTTCACCAAAGTTTTAGCGGTGGTAAAGCGTTTTTGGAAGTCTTCAAAAAAGGCTTGTTCCTCTTTAATCCACTTGAGGTCGTGTTGCAGCAAAGCTTGGAGTTGCGGAATCGATAGGGGAGAAACCGCTTGTAGGTTGTGTTGCTCCAACCAGTTAGTGAGCTGTGTCAGTAATCTTTCCTTTTCTCGCTTGCTTTTTTCTAGTTGCTGTTGCTGATTAGCAAGGTTGGTTTCAGTCCCATGAAGGGTCAGCTTAACTTGTTCCAGCTGGTTTCTTTGCTGTTCTACTTGTTCGGAAGCTTTGGCAATAGCGTCTTGGAGTCGTTTGGTTACTTCCGATGTTTGCTCTCCGTTGAATAGCTTTTTTCGCTTTTCGAGCAAGGTTTCGTGGTCAGATCTTAGCCTTTTTTCCTGCTCTTCTAATCGTTGATAGGCTTGGTTGTGCAACTGGAAGTGCTCTGCATTCCGTTCTAACCGTTCTTGCAAGGTTGAAATTTGTTTCTCAGCCTCTTGCAGTTGTTGTGCGTTTTGCTTCCACTCCTCAGCAAACGTTAGTAGATCATTCAGAAAATCGCCAGGACGCTGACTCCACTGTTCCTCCCAAGAGGCATCGGAGAAATATGGATGGAGGGTTTCTTTGATGGCAGCGAGGTTGTGGAGCGCTTGTTCGTATGCCGAATGTTCCGTTTTCTCCTCCTGTTCCAAGCTTTGGAGTTGCAGCTCAAGCTCATGAAGTTTTTGGTCAGCCTTGTTTGTTTCTGACTTCAACTTATCGAGTTGAAGTCTTTTTTTCGTGATAGACTCGCTGATAGCGTTATACGATTGAATCTGAGCTAAAAGATTAGCAATCTCTTGTTTGAGGGTTTGAATTTCCGAACTAAACCAGGCCGCCGAAACAGCGTCGAGACTTTTATCTAAGGCGAATTGTTTCCATTGCTCAGCAAGCGTGTTGAGTTCAGCAGTCAAGCTATCAACGCGTTGGTTTTCTGCTTTTAGTTGAGCCTCAAAGTTGGTGAGTTGGGTTTCTTGTTTGGAAAGCAATTGCTGAGTTTTGTCGTGGTCGTCAGAATGCGTTTTCAGAGTTTGTTTAAGGAAGTCTAACTGATTATCCGAGTTAGGATGATGTTCGCGGTACGGGTGTTCCAAACTTCCGCATACGGGACATTCGTGTTCAGGTTGGAGGTGAGCGCGTAGGGAGGTTACATTTTCGCTGACGAGTAAGGTGTATTTCGCCAGAAGCTCCTCAGAATGGGCTTTTTTCGCAGCTATGGAAGACAGTTTTTCTTTTGATTCAGGAATTGAGACTTTCAAATCAGCGATCTGACGGTTTAAAATTTCCACCTCCTTCCGAGAACTCGAAAGTGACTTCGATTTATCCTGCCACTTTTCACATACCGCCTGGGCTTTAATAAGATTTTCTTGGGATTTTTGATGCGCTTCTTTGCGTTCGCTGACCTCAGCAAGTTTCAAAGTCTCTTGATTTTGCTGGAGCGTGTTTACCTCTTGCTGTAATTCAAGCTGTTGCTTGTTGAGTGCGGTGTTTTGAGCTACGGTCTTTTCTTTCTCGGAGGTCAAGAGAGGAATTTTGTTCTTTAAAGAAGATAATGCAGCTTTATGAACGGCTGATTTTCGAAGCAGTTCTTCGCCTTGCTTCAGACTCAACTCAATGCGTTGAATCTGCTCTGCAATGATTTTTCGCGACTCGTTTTCATTGAGAAACTCAGAAAATTGCCGGGTTTTCTCTGCTAAGCTGGCAAGTTCTTCTTTCAGACCATCCACGGCTTTCATTTGCTCAAGCAGTTTCTTTCTGGCTTCCGCAGTTTCCTTGGTTAGGTTTTGGAGGGATTCCGATTTTAAAGCGAGCTCACGATCAAGTTCTGTGGCTTCTTTGATAAGAGGTTCTGCTGCCTTTTGAGCAGCGTTGGATTCCGATACTCGTTTATTGGCCTCGTCCAGCAACACTTCCAACCTTTGTTTCTCTTGTTGTTGGTTGTTGATGTCAAGCGTCAGCCGTTGAATGTCGTCGTGCAAGTTCTTGATGTTGGTCTCTTCTTTTTTGAGATTTTCCATCCAGTTGCGTGTTTCTTGAACCTGCTCAATCTGTTTCAAGAGCGCTTTTCGGTGCTGGATTTGCGTTTCTTCGAGAAGGACAGCCTCCAGGTTACGCAGTGCTTGCTCGGTTTGCTGGTTAAGCTCTGCTAAACGATGATGCCAGGTGAGTTCAAGTTTGAGCTTTTCAAGGTTGTCTTTTTTCGTTTCAATGGATTTTTCAAGGAGTTGAATAAGGTTGTTCAACTCCACTAATTCTTCCGGAGCGAGCAAACGGATGGTGCTTTTCCGGCTTTCCAGCAGTTCAAGCTTATTCTTTTCTGTTTTGTGCAATTCAAAAACCGATTTTGAAATTTTCCCATAGATTTCGGTTCCAGTGATTTTTTCGAGCATTTCTGCTTTGTGTTCCTCTTTGGCTTTGAGTAAAGCGCCAAACTCACCTTGAGGAAGAATTACACTTTTGGTAAACTGGGAGAAGGTCAATCCTAGTTTTTCTTCGATAGCATTTTGGACTTCTTTTTTATTACCATTGGTTAAGGTGCCAGTTTTGAGATTTTCAAGGCTCATTTTTACCGGCTGTAATCTGCCGTTGGCTTTTCCTCTGGCTCGAGAAACTTCCCATTTGGCCTCGTAGGATATTCCATCAATTCCGGTGAAGGTTACTTTGGCGAAGCCGGAGCCGCATCCTTCTCTCAAAGCTTTTCTGCTATCACCGATGGTGTACGATTCCCCGCTAACATCATCGATTTTACTGGTTTCTGTAACGTTACTGAACCGTGGGCTGTCATCGAATAAGGCGAGACAAATGGCGTCTAATAGGGTTGATTTACCTGAACCGGTAGGTCCGGTGATGCAGAAGATTCCGGCAGAGGCTAACGGCTCTTTAGTTAAATCAATGATTTCTGGCCCTTCAATGGAGGCGATGTTGCAGATTTCTATTTTTTGAATGTTCATGACTTGGTGGAGTTGGCGTGTTCTTCGGCTATTTGGAATAATTGGAGGAGCGATTCAGAGGGCATATTCCCTTCATAGTTTATCTGAAAAGCCTTAGTAAAGAGATCGACCGGTTGAGGAGCAGTAAAAGCGTTATCGGTTAGTGGATCATCGTTGTCTTGTTCTTCTGTTTGTGTGCCTTTGATTTTCAAGTTAATGGTGGCTAACCGGGCATATTTCGTTTTCAGTGCATCCATGATTCTTGCTTTTCTTGAAGGGTCAGGTTCTGTTTCCAAAACGCGGACTTCGAGGTAGGGCGCAAGCTCCATGTCTCGGCCTTGGGCTTCTTCTAAATAGCTGATGGCCTCTAACACTTCCGAAATCGTTGCATGTTTTATCGGCAGGCTTTTCACTGGAACTGAAACCGGAACTTCTATGGCAGTGATATCGGAACATTGCCCGGCTTCGAGCTTGAACTTGATAACTTGGTGTTTGTAGTTGCGTTCTGAAAACGACATAGGAATTGGACTTCCGCTGTAGCGAATGTGCTCGGCGTTGCCAATTTTTTGTGCTTTATGAATATGGCCCAGTGCTACATAAGCGAAGTATCGCTGAAAGGACTCGGAGGATAGCGCTTCAATCCCTCCCATGATGTATCGTTCTGATTGGTCGTCACTGGTGACTTCAGCACTCTGAACATGGAGATGCCCCATCGCAATTAAGGCTTCTCGGTCAGAAACCAGTGTTTTAGCATAATCATGAGCTTTTTGGTAGAAGTTGGCTACTTCCTCCTGGTAAGACAAACGTCCGGTGCTGGGTCTGCTTATTTCATCATAGCGTAGATAAGGAATGGCGAGGCAATAACCCTCGAGTTCCCCTTGCTTATCCCTTAACGGAATGGTGAGTTTCTCGAATAAATGCCGATTTTCCTTTTGATCCCATTCTACATACCCAACAATGTGGATGTTGGTTGATTCGAGCAGTGGAGTAACCGATTCCAATTTGGGGGCAGAGTCGTGATTACCGGCGGTAACGATAATTTGTACGTGAGGCACAGTACGCGTGGCTTTGTTCAGAAAAGAGTAAAACTGTTTAACTGACTTGGCCGAAGGGTTCACAAGGTCGAAGACATCGCCACTGATGAGGAGGACGTCAATGGCTTCTTTTTCAAGGGTGTTGACGAGCCAGGAAAGAAAAGCTTCATGCTCTCTGGTTCGATCGTATTGGTGGAAAGACTGACCAATGTGCCAGTCGGCAGTGTGTAGTATGTTCATTTTTATTGACGAGTATTAGTTAGGGTGAACTTGGAGGCGATCGTATTTGTCCCAGAAGAGCTGGAATTTTTCCATCAAATCCTGGAGGATGAAACGGATTTGAGCATCGCGATAGCCTAATTTTAAGTAGTGATTCATAACCTCCTGACGAGTTAGGTTATGGAGAAGCAGTAACTCTTCCATAGCGAAATCGCTTAGTACGTATTCTTTACTATTGGCTAAAGAGGAGTAGTTGTATTTTCCATCCTTCCTACCGTAATATTTTCCCGGATAGCGGCAGAAGTGAATGGGGGTATTGTCGTTGAGAATGGTCAGCAGTTTTTCCTGAGAAATGCTGAGGTGTTTGTTAACGGTGACGAATAGCTCATGCACTTGAAGAGGGTCAAAGGTCTCTGATAACAGTTGGTTCACTAAGTCAATGACTTGAAGTTCAAGAGCAAGTTGACTTCCTTTTTTTGACCCATGGTAGGCTTTAGAAACAACCAGGTTTGACACCCTTATTTTTTCATTAATAACCGCACGTTTTAAGGCAGGGTCATTTTCAATAAAACCGCAAAAAGTTAGAAGTTCAAGATTGGTTTTGTTGCCGGAATTTTTCAGCCCGAGAAAATTTCCTTTCTTGAAAAAATAATCCAGTAAATCTTTTACCGAGATTAATTTTTTATTGTCACAAACATTTAGAGCTCTGGCAGAAAGAATTAATTCTGCATTTTCTTTTTTGAAAGTAGTTGTCATTTTTTTCTGTGTTTTATTTTTTTTGTTTTTTTCTTTCAGGCTATTGTTTTTGTCAAGTAAATGACTGATATTATAGACTGAAATCATGGTGCAAATATGAGTTAATGATTGATAAGGTTGTATGCTAAAA
>JAIXUI010000118.1 GCA_027484125.1 Bacteroidota bacterium
CCACATCATGGCTACTGCACCTCCTGCTACCCGAGCGGCAGTTTCCCTGGCAGAACTTCGTCCTCCTCCTCGGTAATCGCGGTGTCCGTATCGCTGCTCCCAGGTAAAATCAGCATGGGAAGGGCGATAAAGTTGCTTCATGGCCTCATAATCGCCGGAACGAGCGTCTGCATTGCGTATCAGCATGGCGATTGGCGCTCCGGTAGTGCGGCCTTCAAATACCCCTGAAAGCAGTTCAACCTGATCGGCTTCTTGCCTTGCTGTGCTGTAAATAGATTGTCCGGGTCTTCGCCTCGCCATCATGGTTTGAAGCAATGCTTCGTCCCATACTAAATTCCCGGGACATCCGTCCACCACTACGCCGATGGCGGGCCCATGGCTTTCACCGAAGGTGGTGATGCTAAAGTTTACTCCGAAGGTGTTGCTTGCCATTGCGGACACAATTTAGCCCATTCCCGATGGAAGAAGGGAAAACTCTTTCGAACACAGGACATATCGTCGGGTTGAAGGATTATCCCTAGTAAACTTAATGGCGCAAATGCCATGAGAATGCGGTGATCGTGAGCAGTTAAAATGTGTAGGGTTGATGGCAGCGGTCCGGTACACGGATGCAACCAGGCATCTTCTCCTTCAGGAATTAACTTCCCTCCTATCAATTGCAGGTTCTGATGAATGGCAACCAAACGATTCGACTCTTTGTGCGCCAAATGTCCAACTCCTGAGAGCAGAATGGGTTGTCTGGCAGTTACAGCCAAAAAAACAGCAAAAGCTGGCACTAAGTCGGGACAGTTTTTCAAGTCATAGGAAGAAGGCGGAACCAATGCTGCTTCTCTCCTACTTAACCGGAGGCCGTCTGGCTCTTGAGAAGCCTGTAAGCCAAAGTCTGCAAGCCAAT
Organism: Bacteroidota bacterium; assembly: GCA_027484125.1. Classification (GTDB taxonomy): domain Bacteria; phylum Bacteroidota; class Bacteroidia; order UBA7662; family JAIXUI01; genus JAIXUI01. Next base: position 896 of record JAIXUI010000118.1, read on the forward strand.
CGAGGATTTTCCTATCAGGATGCTGGCTTTCAAGGGTAAGTCCTTCTAGCAAAAGGTCTTGTTCTTTAGGAAGCCACATTCTGGCAACGGCAAAAAAAGCTGCGGAGGACCAGTCGCTGGACCAAACGGATGTAGAATGAATTGGATTGGACCTACTCGGCTGTACTGTGAGTTGATTGGGACGTAGATTTACTTCTAAGCCTCTTTCCTGAATCATGGACAATGTGAGAGCCAAGTAAGAAAGCGAAACTGGCTCATCGTGCCATTGTAGGTCAAGCGGTTGCTGAAGTCCGAAGGCCAAGAGGGCAAGCGCACTGGCAAACTGGGAGCTTCTGCCCATGGACATGGTGACCGGAGTTAAGGTTAACTCGGCTGGCTGGATAGTCATTGGCCATCCCGTTGATGAAGCACTCAGGGAAATGTTAGCGCCCCATTGCCGCAGCACCTGAATGAGCTCAGCAAATGGTCGCCTTTCGAGCGAGTCGGCAGCTGTTAGCGTGGTCGTATTCCTGGCGAAGGCAGAAGCGAGTGCCAGTATTATTCTGGCTGGTGTACCGGCCTCTTTAAGATGCAAAATAGATTGCCCTTGAAGGAGCCCTTGCAGTGCTTGGTGCATCACCAACATATCTTCCGGCCAATGCAGTTGAAGCTTATGAGATAACGCTGTTTCTCCAGCGGTATTAGCGTCCAGAAAATCGAATGAGAGAGCACGAATGGCTTCGCTTTTAGCCGGAGGAAGTTGAATACAAACTGGCTCACTCATCGGTTCCAAAGTGTACGAACGAATTTCCAAGAAGCTTCCGCTTGTTCCAAGGTAATGGGGACACCCCAATCTGCTTCTCCTAAGGCCCTTAAAAGGCTCATTTTAAGTCCTTCCGCAGGATTTTTTTTGTCTTGAAGCAGGTATGGAAGAAGTTGAAAGAAATCGAAATCGGGTTGAAGATCCGGGAATTCCATCAGTATTTTTCTCACCACAAAAGACATAGAAGGCTCACTAAGTCGATGAAAGTGGTGACTTAGGTAAGCTTCGGCGACCATACCCAAGGCGATGGCTTCTCCATGAAGCAGCGGATAGTCTGTTGGGTGTGAAGCTGCCTCAACGGCATGACCCATACTATGACCAAAGTTAAGAATCTGCCTGATGGCCTTATCTTGAGGGTCTTGCGCCACTACCGCTGATTTGATGGCGATGCCACGTTCCAGCAGGTCTTGGGGTGGTAATTCCCGAAAGCTGCAGGGCTCCATCCAGAGGGCGAGCCCAAATTCCTTGATAAGGCCATGCTTGAATAATTCTACCCATCCGGAACGCAATTCTCGTTCGGGCAAGGTGGAAAGCCAAGTGCGCTCATAAGTTACCGGAGGAGCCGGCTGAAGTATAAGACCAGCGAGGTTTTTCCCGGCTTCTAAGTTGATGGCAGTTTTTCCACCATGCGCAGCATCCACCATCGCCAATAAAGTAGTGGGAAAATAATGAAGCTGAATTCCTCGCTTGTAGGTTGCGCCGGCAAAACCGGCCAAATCGAGAACGGTACCGCCACCTAGTGCAAGCAGGGTATCTGTTTTCGAAGCATTAAGGGTTGAAAGCCAATTCCAAACTTGGAAAAGGGTTTCCGCGGATTTTAGAGATTCTCCCGGATCCAACACCAAGGTCGGTATTGATTGCCAAGCGGCAATCTTAGGAAGAACATGGTGGGCTACGTTGGCATCGGTGAGCAGAAACTCAGCCATGGGTTTGAACAGCAGGATTACGAAAAACGGCTTTCTGCTTTTCTATAGATTCCTGATGGATAGAATGGAAAAGCCTTTCTATGAATGCTGGTTCTACTCCAAGTTCTGAAGCCAAAGCTCTTACTTGAAGCAACACCTGGTTCCAGCGTTCAGGTTGAAAGATTGGCAATTCGTGTTCAAGTTTGTGCTTACCTATGGCTTCGATGGTTTGCAGCCTTTGGGCTAGTAAATGCACTAAAGCGGCATCAAGCTGATCGATTTCACCCCTTAGTTCATTGAGACGAACTGAGGCCATTCCTTCGGGAACCTTAAAAGATCTTACCACTAAGGCTTGAAGAATAACTGCTAATTGCTCGGGCTTCAATTGCTGACGAGCATCGCTTAATGCGTGAGTTGGATCTGGGTGGGACTCTATCATGAGGCCATCAAATCCTAAATCAAGGGCGGTTTGGGCTACTTCGGGGATTAACTCGGTATGTCCGCAGATGTGGCTGGGGTCACAAAGGATGGGAAGTTCAGGGAAACGCCGCTTCAGCTCGATGGGAATCTGCCAATTAGGCGTATTTCTGTAAACGGTTTTTTCGAATCCAGAAAAGCCACGGTGAACGGCAGCCAACTGCTGAATGCCTTTTCGGTTCAGTCTTTCGAGAGCACCGGTCCAAAGTTCCAAGTCAGGATTGACAGGGTTTTTTACTAGAACGGGCAGGTTCGTATCGGCAAGGGCGTTGGCTAACTCTTCCACCATGAAGGGGTTCACGGTGGTCCGGGCCCCTATCCATACCCCTTGAATGCCATGCTTGAGTACCAATCCGATGTGTGCAGGATGGGCTACTTCCACCCAAACCGGCAAACCGGTGAGTTGAGAAGCTTCTTTCAACCAAGGTAAAGCGGCCTCGCCTAGGCCTTCAAAACTTCCCGGGCGGGTTCTGGGCTTCCAAATTCCGGCACGAAGGGCGTGCACGCCTCCGTTCAATGCTAATGCACGCGCTATTTGCAACACCTGCTCCCTCGATTCCGCTGCGCATGGACCGGCAATTACGAAGGGGAAAGGTGAAGATGGGGCCATTCCGGAGAATGGCTGTACCGCTAATGCCATAATTTACAAAGGTAAGTACTCGTCTTGTTGAATATAATAAAAGACTAACAGCAGAAGCTGGATATTTGTTGCAACATCAACGATATTGATCTTCGTTCGCAAGCATCGATAAATAGCTGCCATATCGGCTATCCGCTACTTCTCCTTCTTCCGCAGCCTGTCTGAGGGCGCAGCCAGGTTCATGGGTATGACTACAGTTGTGGAATTTACACAGCTTGGTGTATGGTTTTAAATCAGGCATAAAATGCGCGATTTCCGGGCCTGAGATGTCGATAAGTCCAAGTTCTTTAATCCCAGGTGTATCAATAATTCTTAAGCCTGGTAAGGGTTCAAACATTTCCGCGAAAGTGGTGGTATGTTTTCCTTTTCCAGAAAAACCAGAGATTTCTGCTGTTTTCTGACTTAATTCAGGAAATAACGTATTCACCAAACTCGATTTACCAACGCCACTAAATCCGCTGAGAAGGGTAGTTTTTCCGGCCAACATGGCTTTCAACTCTTCTAATCCTTGCGCATTCTTCACCGAGGTGCTGAGTACCTGATAGCCGCATTGGCGGTAAATCTCGGCGAGCTCTTCCAGTATTTCCGAAAGTACGTCGCCTAGTAAATCGATTTTGTTGAAGACTATGATAGCCGGCACATCATAGGCTTCACAAGTAACCAAATAGCGATCAATGAAACCTTCCGAAACTCGAGGTTCAACCAAGGAAGCAATAATCATGGCTTGGTCGAGGTTGGCGGCAAGTGTGTGTTTCTGCTTCGATTGATTGGTCGCTTTACGGACTACCGCATTGGTTCGTTCGTGAATATGATGGATGATAGCAGGTCCGTCTTGCTGCAGTTTGAAGTCAACTTGATCACCAACTGCCACTGGATTGGTGCTTTTCCATCCTTCCATCCGCATCTTCCCTTTTACGATACAGAGGTGCATGGTTCCTTCCTGATCAACCACTTTATAGTGACTTCCGGTTGATTTGAATACAGTTCCGGTGAGGAGGTTAGACATGGAATTGGGGATGATTGGAAAGGTCAGGAGATATTTCGGAATGAGTTTTTTGCACTTCCGTGTTTGGCAATGATTCGGTCAACGAATTGTATTTCTTGCTGAAAACGATCTTCGTTGTCCATCCATTCCAGCACAAGATTACGCGCTTTAATCAGCAAATCCTGATCGGTCATGAGATTAGCTACTGAGAGTTGAGCAAAACCACTTTGGGCTGTTCCATCTAAATCACCTGGGCCTCTCAATTCAAAATCTACCTCAGCGATTTTAAATCCATCTTGAGTTTCTACCATAGTACGCAGTCTTCTGCGAGAGTCGTTGCCAAGTTTCTCCCCATGTACCAAGATGCAATAGCTTTGATCGGCGCCCCGCCCTACCCTGCCTCGCAACTGATGCAGTTGGGATAATCCAAAACGTTCAGCATTTTCAATAACCATAACGCTGGCATTAGGAACATTAACACCTACCTCTATCACCGTAGTGGATACCATGATTTGCGTATGGCCATCTACAAACCGTTTCATCTCCTGTTCTTTCTCGTCGGCTTTAAGCTTGCCATGAACGATAGACA
>JAIXUI010000008.1 GCA_027484125.1 Bacteroidota bacterium
AAAATAAGTCTCTCGCAAAGGCGCAAAGGCGCAAAGTGAGGATAAAAACCCTTGGCGACTTCGCGGCTTGGCGTGCAAAAAAACTTGTGCCTTCGTTCGTGTGCGAGTAACACAAAAAAAGGCCCCATACGGGGCCTTTTCTCATTTCTTCATGGTCACTGCTATCAGGTTATCATCAGGTTCGCGGTCGATGAGGATGTTGAGTGGGTCAACGCCCGCTTGTTCCGGCTTCCCTTCTACCACCACCTCGATACGCTGCTTTCCACCGCGGATTTTATGCTTCGCTAAATAGAGGTACTTGCTTTTGCCTCCTTCTTGCTCCGCTGCTTTTACCCCAATGTCCATCCATTCATCCAGCTTCATGGATTTTTCATTCCCCAAACTATCCGCTCTGAATTTTTCCGCTTCTACTTCCAGGCTCACTCGATAGCGATTATTGCCTAAGGAGGTCACGTTGGCCGTTTTGGTTTTCAGTGAATAAAGCGTGATGTTTTCCAGCAAATCGTGAATCAAATAGCGCGAGCTATCCGGTACTCTTGCCAAAAACAGGTTCACAAACTCACGGCTGCCGGCAAAAGGAGGGCCTTGAAACGCGTGTTTCTTCACGTATTCTGAGAGAATCGCGTTGAGTTGTTTTTCTCCCAGATAATCTTTGAGTGCATAGAAAACCAGACTGCCTTTGTTGTAGTGGATGTACTGCTGGTTTTCGCAACGGAATAGCGGCTGTTCCTTGTCAACATCGGTTTTCCTTCCGGTGAGGTAACTGTCTAACTCATACTTGAGAAACTTCTGCATCTGGTCGCGGCCAAATTGTTTCTCCATCACCATTAAGGCGCTATACTGAGCCAACGACTCAATCAACATCTCATTGCCTTGCGCACTCGCTCCTGCTATCTGATGGCCCCACCACTGGTGAGCAACCTCATGCGCAGTTACGTAATACACATAGTCAATTTTTCCTGGTTTGGAGATGTCTGCAATGAACCCAAGACTCTCAGAGAATGGAACCGTATTCGGGAAACTCTGCGCAAATGTGGCATACCGTGGAAACTCAATGATGCGCATTTGTCGGTATTGGAAAGGACTAAAGGCGGCAGCGCAATACTGAACCGCGTCCTTCAAGCCTTTCATCATGCGATCGAGGTTGTACTCATGCCCTTTCTGGTACCAGATTTCGTAGCTGATGCCGTCTGCTTGCGCTAATTTCTTCTCATATCGACCGCTTAAAATGGCGTAAAAATTCTGAATGGGGGCATCCATAACGTACCGGAAATGACGGCGACCGGGACTCGTCCATTCTTTCTCCAAATAACCTGGAGCTATGGCACTTTGGTCTGCGGAAGTACTCACGGTACAAGCAAAACGAATGAATGCAGCATCCGGACCAATGCCATTGATGCGCAAAGCGGCGGTATCGTCCACATCGGCTGCGCGTGGTTTGGGTGGAAGGCCGTACTTCTTGCGCTTGGCTTTGTCTTGCAGTTCAAAGTTGCCACTGTATCCTATTGATGGGAGCAAGTCGGAATTGTTGAAGAAGCTGCCATTATACACGATGGGGCTATTGCTTCCCGATTCGGTAAAGCCATGCGGCTTGCGTTCGGAACTCATGGTTGCCGGAATAGAATCGCCAGGTTGAAGCGGGTTTTTCAAAGCATACACCCACAACCCCTCATCATGTTTTTTTACTAATTCGCCGCCTTGAATCTTAATCTCCATCTTCATCTTGTCGTCGGGGAGGATGAACAAAATAGAATCAATCGGTTGAGCGTGAGGATTTTTTAACCAGATGTTGGCTTGGGTAGTCACCCTGCGTTCTTCCGGATAAATGGCAACGTCTAAGTCAATGGCTGCATAATGAGGCTGCGGTTTCTTCTCCCAATGTTTCCACTGACGCTCTACTTTAACCTGCAGCTTTTCCATTTCTTTTGGATACATAAAGTCGTTGACGATATGCAGGTTGTAATAAATCCAGCTGCCGCTGCCAACCATGATAGCCAGCATCAGGAAGAAGGCCAGTCGGTTGCCACCTGAAAAACGCTGACGGGCTTTTTTCCAACGGTCTTTGGTGCCGGTTTCAATCCCACGGCTGTAAAACAGCACCATAAGCACAATCATCAGCGCGGAGAACGCCAGCCAGTAGGTGCGGAAGGGGAGGGTATCTCCAATAAAATGACCGTAACCGTTGATTTCAGAATATTCTATCCCCGGATAGGTAAAGAAATTGTACAGCGGATGGCTAATTTCTCCAAGGCCAAAAGCAAGTTTGCTGATATACACCACCGCAACCAAGAAGAAACCGGTGAACTTGTCTTTCACCACCGACTGAATAAGCAATGCGATAGCAGCCCACATCATGAGCCCACTAAATTGCAGGACGTAAAAGGAGAAGAAATACTGCCCGAGGTCTATTTCAAAAAAGCCATGAAAGAGCTGGGTAAAGATCCCCATCACCATGAGGCATGTTTGCAGCAGGAGGATGAGCAGCCCCATCGACAAGAGCTTCGCCAAGGGCTGAAACCAATCCGGAGCGGGTAAACTGTCGTAAATCAAGCTGATCAGCTGTCTTCTTTCTTTCCAAACCAGTTCACCGGTGTAAAACACAATGAAGATTTGCATGAACAAGCCGAACGAGCCCATCAGGCTTTCTACCACCACATAGGTTTTGGGAAGCAGCTTGGTTTCATACAAAGAGCCAAGGTTCGATAAATCCATCACCACCAGCACCAAGCCGGAGAAAACAATCCCGATAAAGGGGACGTCGCGAATGGTTTCCAGCACATACACCTTGGTGCTCTGTAACATCAGTTTGAACCACTCCCAGTTCGACAGCGGAGCAGTTGCAACAGGACGATAATTCGTTGAAATAGGCGCAGTTGTGTCTTCCTTCTTCGCTTTCTTTTTACCGGAAGTGCCGGTTCTATTAAAGTCGAACTTAAAGTAAGTTAGCAACAACAATCCAAAAGAAATGGACAGCCAAATCAGCCTATTGGATAGCACCAGCCCTTCCAAAGCCACCGTATGGGTGTTTTGTTCGGCTACTGTCCAGTATTTGGTGCTGATTTCAAGGAGATTAAGTCCAAGAGGGTCAAGCAAGGCTACCAGTTCTTTATTCGGCAATTCCGACATCAATTCAGCACCAATGAGGTAGCAAACCAACAAGAGAATATTGCCGGTATAAGCCAGCACAATTCGCCTACTGATGGTAACAAGGCTGAAGAAAATACTTCCTGCCACCAGAATATTCACTGCTCCAATGGCCAACCACGGCTGGAGGTAGTATTCCCAATGATTAGCGCCAAACTGTTCAGCAGGAATCCAGCCTAAGGCCGGCCCAAGGATGCTTCCGAGGAAAACACCCAACGGAATACTGCCAAAAACCAGAATGGCAATCAACCAAGACCCTAAAAAACGGCCAAAAAGGTATTGTCCTTTAGTAATCGGATAAGCATAAAGGAAATGTTCTGTTCGGTGTTCAACATCCCGATAAACCGGATTGGCCATGATGGCGGAACTCACCAAAATACCGATGCTGGTGAGCGTTACCATCATCAAAGTGATGACATAAGGAGAATTTTTGAGCAAGTTGGAAGTGCCACCGCCAATTCGCACAAAGTCAGAGGTAGTTGCAAAAAAAGCCAGTAAGAAAAAGAGGATGAAATACAGCCAAGTAGCAGGGCGCGTAAGGCGGTATTTAATTTCGAAGAGCAAGATGCGCAGCAGCATAAGCTTAAGCATTTTGGCCCATGAGGGCGAAGTAGAGATTCTCTAAATCCGGATTCACCAAGTTAAAGCCAGTTTCCGGCTGTTGGTCGGCCCACACCAGCACATCCAGTTTGCCCGACTTCAGGTGGGTGGAGATAATCTTCAAGTGACTAAACTCTGCTAACTGATTGCGCTCGATGGTGCGTCTCCAAACCTTGCCGGCAATGTTTTGCACCAGTTCATCCGGAGTGCCTACTTCCAACACCTTCCCTTTTTGAATAAACGCCACCCGGTTGCACAAACTCTGGACATCTTCAATGATGTGGGTTGAAAGAATGACAATCACTTCTTCCCCAATTTCGCACAGTAAATTGTGGAAACGGTTGCGCTCAGTAGGGTCGAGGCCAGCCGTTGGCTCATCTACAATCACCAAACGAGGCGACCCCAACAACGCCTGGGCAATGCCGAAGCGCTGTTTCATACCCCCGGAATAAGTCCCAAGTTGACGTTTGCGGGTTTCCCAAAGGTTGGTTTTGTGAAGTAAGGCTTCTACCTGTTCCTTGCGCTCTCCTGAATGGGTAATGCCCTTCAGCGAAGCAAGGTGGTGCAACATCTGCTCGGCAGAGATTTTAGGATAAACCCCAAATTCCTGAGGGAGATAACCCAAGACGCTTCTTAAAGCCTGCTTATTTTGAAATACTTCAATATCCCCCAGTGTAATGCTGCCGGAATCAGCCTCTTGGAGGGTAGCCAGCGTCCGCATTAAACTCGATTTCCCGGCGCCATTTGGACCTACCAGCCCAAACATGCCGGTACCCACAGCAAGGTTGATATCCTGTAAGGCTTTAACCCCGTTAGGATAGGTTTTACTTAAGTTTTTAATGATTAATTCCATGATTTTAAGGGGATTATATGGAGAGCATGTCTTTGAAACGAGCCGCTTGACGGCGAGAAACTTCTACTTTTCTACCGTCTTTCATCACTACCAAAAGCCCACCACTGAAATAAGGCTCTATTTTTTGGATGAAGTTGAGGTTGATGATTTCCTGGCGATTGGCACGGAAGAACAAGCCGGGATTGAGTTTTTCTCCCAACTGATTGAGCGAGCGATGGATGAGCGGACGTTCATTGTCGAAGAAGACTCGGGCGTAATTGCCCACACTTTCGAACAGCCTGATGTCGTCAATTTTTACGAACCAGCATTTCTCCCCATCGCGGATAAATACTTGGTTATTCTGGAACATCTTGCCTTTATCTTCTTCCTCTGATTTAGGTTTGTTGAGCTTTGAAAGGGCATCACGAAGTCGGTCTAAGGTTACAGGCTTCAACAAATAATCGATGGCATTGACTTCAAATGCCTTCAAAGCAAACTCATCATACGCCGTAGTAAAAATGACTTGTGGAACTTCCACGAGTTCATCGAGCAAGTCAAACCCCGTTTTTTCGGGCATTTGAATGTCGAGAAACAGCACCTCCGGCTTAACCTTTTCAATTTGGTCGAGGGCGTCGTCCACATTGGCGGCCTCGCCTACAATTTCAATTTCGGGAAAATGCTGAAGCAATTTCCTCATTTCCTGACGCGCAAGGCGTTCGTCATCCACGATAATCGCTTTCATAGAGCGGTATTTTTATTTCAGTTAGTACAGTTTCGTTTGAGTCGTTTACGAGGTTGAAGGTAGCCCTTCCATTGAATACCAAGCGCAAGCGCTCCAGCGTATTCGCAATGCCATAACCTCGTCCTTCCACATCGGTAGGCAGTTGTCCGGTATTCCGGATGGTGATAACATGCTCGCCCTTTTCCACCACCGATTTCAGCTCTATGAAGCCGCCGTTTTTCTGTTTAGATATGCCATGTTTCACCGCATTTTCAACCAATGTTTGAAGCATCATAGGTGGTACGGGCAAATACACCGTTTTATCTTCTACATGATAATGGAAGTCTAAGCGGTCTTCAAACCTGATTTTCTCCAGTTCAATGTAGTTTTTTACCGTTTGAAGTTCTACGATAGTATTGACCGTCTTGCTTTTCGCTAAACTCAACGAGCTTCTAAGGAGCGAACTAAGTTTGTTGATGGCATCCTTGGCTTGCTCGGGCTCATCGTCCACCATGGCGCGAATGCTATTGAGCGAGTTGAATAAAAAGTGTGGATTAAGTTGAGATTTAAGGTTTTGAAAGGCAGACTCCTTCAAGATAGCCTGCATTTTTAAACGCTCTTTTTGAGTGTTGACCAACTGGTCATAAAGCACGTATAAATGCCAGGTTAAAGTCCAAATAGCGAAGTAAGAGCCCCATAAAAACATCGAACGGATGAACATGGCATTGTCGAAATCAATTTCTGCCATTTCCGGAACGGTGATAGAGTCTAAGGGAATATTGATAATGGTCATGATGAGGCTCATCAAAACCACCGCCGCAATCACCCTAACAACCAGTTTGTCAAGATTTAAACTAAGCCATAAATTCAATAAAGCATATTTTCTATAATAGTGCGTCAGGCTGATTCCTAAGCCAATGTTGAGCATTACATTCAACAAGAAAGGCGCTCCAACCTGAAAACGAGAGATATAAAAATAGGCTGTTACCGACATGAGCGTTGCCCATCCCAGAACCTGACAGGTCCAATACCAACGGTTTTTATCCATCCGTGGTAAAGATAGGCCAAGGAGCGTCATACCGCGAGCGCTTCTGATGTTTGGAATTGTTCGGCAGCTAGGAATGGAAAAAACAGGTAGAGGCCAATGGCTGCAACTAATTCATGATGAGGTAGAATAGCTGCTTTTCTTCCCACTAAAACTTGATCCGGACTCAAGCCACTGCAAGCCTGTGCGCAGAAGGTGTAAAACACGTCGTGTTCTGTTTTAAGGATACGGAGTCGCGCTTGTGGAATGTTTTGAAATTCGAGCGTTAACCGGATTCCGGATATTTCCAGCGTGCCAAGGGCAGATGAGCCATGCTCAGCAGGCGTCAGTCGTGCCACCACTTTGCCGGACGAATCTCGTACTTCCAGTTGATTGGGAGAAAGTCCGGTTTTTCTCAATACAAACTCTTGCTTGCTTGTTCGGATAAGGGCTCTTCCAAACGACTCCCGGTAGTCGATAGCAAAACTACAAACGGGTTTATGCTCAGCCATTAAACTGACTTGTAGGCCTTGATGGTCTTCGATACGTTGGATTTGCATGGTGTTCCGGCTTTAACTGAATCAAAACTAACCGCATCGCTTCCGAAGTTGCCTTCAAATTACATCAACGGATATTTGCTTATTACGAACGGCGGTCGATGTCATGCCTTATTTTTGGCTCGTGATTCGTACTCTTTGCCTGATTCTCTGTACCCTTCTTGGGTTATTCTCTTGCAACCCGATTCCAGGAAATGCCGGCGAGCCCCCTCGTTATGCGTTTCCCATTACTTCGTGGGCAGATTCTGTTTATCAATCCTTAAACGATACCCAACGTGTAGCCCAGCTTTTCATGGTGGCTGCCTATTCAAATAAAGACCAGGCACACGTTGAAGAGATTGAACGACTTGTTAAGCAATATGGAATTGGAGGTCTAATCTTCATGCAAGGAGGGCCATTGAGACAAATTCAGTTGGTCAATCGCTATCAGTTATTGAGCAAAGTGCCTCTCATGATTGGCATGGACGCCGAATGGGGGCCCGCCATGCGTTTGGATTCTTGCTTGAAGTACCCTTTCCAGATGACTTTGGGCGCCATGCCCGACAGCAAGCTCGTGTATGAGATGGGTAGGCAAATCGCCCGCGACCTCAAAGCCCTTGGCGTTCATGTAAGCTTTTCACCATCGGTAGATGTCAATAACAATCCCTCCAACCCGGTCATCAACTTCCGTTCTTTTGGAGAAAGCGTTGAGAAAGTTTCAGAATGGGGAATCGCTTATATGCAAGGATTGCAAGACGAAGGCATTCTCGCATGTGCCAAGCATTTTCCCGGACATGGAAACACCGATTCTGACAGTCACCACACCCTTCCATCGGTCAATCACAGTCGGAAAGCCCTCGATTCTATCGAATTACGTCCATTTGAAGCATTGGTAGAAGCAGGCGTTGGTTCTGCCATGATTGCTCATTTAAATGTTCCAGCCTTAACAGGAAAGCCCGGTCTGCCCACCACTCTTTCGCCCAAAGCCATCGAGGTATTAAGAAAAGAGATGGAATTTGAAGGCCTGCTCTTCACCGACGCCCTCAACATGAAAGGAGCTGCCAATTTTGCCAAGCCCGGAGAGCTGGAAGTCCAAGCTTTCCTCGCCGGCAACGATGTGTTGCTCTTTCCTGAAGATGTGCCACGCGCCATTCAGCAATTACTAAAGTTGATTAACACCCGGAAATCGGCTCGAAAAGAGCTAGAGCATCGGGTGAAACGCATTCTCGCAGTCAAACAATGGGCTGGCCTTCACCAAGGCTTCACACCCCTTCAACCCGACAGCGTCTTGGCCGTACTCAATCGACCAGCCTCCCGCAAACTGGTTCGTCAACTTTATACCCAAGCCGTAAGCGTGGTTCGGGATCAGAACCATCAGATTCCATGGAAACCACAAGGAAAAGGAAAGAAGGTGGTATTCCTTGCACTCGGCGATGAATCCGGTGCGCGTGAAATGCTGAAACTCGCTCGAAGAGCCCAGGCCATCGATACCGTTTTACTCCCTTGGTCTGCTTCTGAAACTTTACAAGAGCAAATTCGAATTAAAATTCAGGACCCTAACCTTCAACTCGTAGTCAGTATTCATCCGGGCAGTCAAAACGCCGGGAAAGGATACAACATCAAAGAAAAGCTCCTGAAGAAAGTGTTGGATGTGATTCCCAACCGAGCCAGCCTGCTCTTGATGGGCAATGCCTATGCTTCCCGCCACTTCAAACGCTTTCCTACTTTACTCGTAGCCTACGAAGACAACCCATTATCCCGCGAAGCCGCCCTCGACATCCTTTCAGGCGCTGAAGCCGCATCCGGCAAGCTGCCCGTTCGCGTTGCCGATGCGTTCCCATTGGGAGCCGGCCTCAACACCTGCAACGCCGGCAGCTTCAAGTTCACCACCCCGGAGGAAATAGGCATAGCCTCAACTTCTCTCACCCGCATCGACACCATCGTGCAAGACGCCATCCGCAAAGGCGCCATGCCCGGCTGCCAAGTGCTGGCCGCTAAAGGAAACAGCATCTTCTTTCAGAAGTCTTACGGTAAATCCACTTGGTCTGACTCCAACTCCGCAGTTCATGCACAGCATGTTTACGATCTCGCTTCTGTTACCAAGATTGCCGCTTCCGCCTTGGCCTTGATGCGTTTAGAAACCGAAGGCCGGCTTTCCGTGGATTCGCCCGTGCGTACCTACTTGCCGGAAACCGCTGAATCCAACAAAGGAAATCTTATCCTCAAACAAATACTCACCCACCAAGCCGGATTGGTCGCCTGGATTCCCTTTTGGAGGAATTTCTTCAAAGACGGAAAGCCCATTTCGGGCTTTTTCTGTGAAAACCATGAAGAAGATTATCCTTTTCGCGTAGCAGAGGGCATGTATGCCTGGAAAGGCGTGCCCGACAGTATTTGGTACAGCCTGCTACAATCCGGTCTCAATGAACCCGGCAAATACCTGTATTCCGACCTCGGTTATTATATGGTGAGAAAAATAGTGGAGCAGCTCTCCGGTCAGCCTTTCGACTCTTACCTCGAGGAGACTTTTTACCAACCATTGGGATTGCTTCAAACCGGATTTCGTCCGCGAGCATGGGCAGATACCAACCTTCTGGTGCCCACTGAAAACGACAAAGAATTTCGGTTTCAATCAATCAAAGGCGATGTGCACGATCAAGGGGCGGCACTCTTAGGCGGCGTTTCCGGCCATGCCGGACTATTCGGTAATGCTTATGAATTAGCCGTAATTATGCGAATGATTGCCGCAGGTGGCGAATACGGAGGACAGTACTTCCTCAACCCTGCGGTCATCCAGCAGTTTACAGGTACTCCATATCCCGGAAACCGCCGTGGAATATGCTTCGATAAAGCCGAAAACAACCCTGCTAACCCTCCGGTTACTGCCGTTTCTTCGAGTGTGCAGACCTTTGGGCATACAGGATTCACCGGAACCTGTGTTTGGTACGATCCGGCCAATGAGCTGCTTTACGTGTTCTTATCGAATCGCGTACACCCCCATGCGGAGAATAAAAAGCTCTCCGACTTGAAAGTGCGCGGACGCATACAGGAAGTCTTGAACGAAGCGATTAAAGGGGCCGCCCTCTAACCCTCGGAAGGCGCTTTAAACCAACTGCTGTACATCACATAGTTGTCAGCAGTCTTCACCATGCCATTGAATTGCGCTTCGGTCACCGGCTTGATTTTCTTGGCAGGGATACCGGCATAAATCCATCCGGGTTCGCACACCATATTTTCTAAAACAATAGCTCCAGCCGCGATGATACAACCATCGCCTACCACGGCATGGTCCATCACAATGGCGCCCATACCCACCAGCACCCTATTCCCGATGGTACAACCATGAACGATGGCATTATGCCCGATAGAAACCTCATCCCCGATAACCGTTTCCGCCTTTTGGTAGGTGCAATGTACGATAGCCCCATCTTGGATATTGGTTTTCCTACCTATGCGAATGCTATTAACATCTCCACGAACCACTGAATTAAACCAGAAAGTACAATCGGCTCCACAGCTTACATCACCCACCACAGTGGCATTAGGCGCTAAGAAACAATCGCTACCAAAACGGGGGTAAACACCTTGAACAGGAAGAATGAGGGGTTTTTGCATGTACGAAAATTACTGAATCAGTCGCGAATTGCGAAGGTGGGAATGATGAATAACGAATGGAGTACAATTCCTGTCTATTTCAGTATTAATCAACATTGCCGCATTCAGTGGACATGCCGTATGGAGGATTGGGACAGAGGTGGTTTCATTGTAAAACCAACGCATGTGTTAGCTCTACGATACCAATGACGCAGTCTCTATCTATTGTATGATGGTGTTGGGTGATAGGGGAATATTGTAGACGCGATTCATCGCGTCTCTACCAGGCGACGGCATATTTCCGCCGCACGGGTAGAAATCGCCCATGATTCAACCATTTCCAGCCCAGTAATTTCGGCCAGCGAAGCGTCGGAACGACTTCGCGAAACGTCGAATCGATTATGCAAAGCGTCGGAACGACTTCGTGAAGCGTCGAATCGATTATGTAAAGCGTCGGAACGACTTCGCGAAGTGTCGAATCGATTATGCAAAGCGTCGGAACGACTTCGCGAAGTGTCGAATCGATTATGCAAAGCGTCGGAACGACTTCGTGAAGCGTCGAATCGATTATGCAAAGCGTCGGAACGACTTCGCGAAG